>JAEKKH010000225.1 GCA_019510465.1 Burkholderiales bacterium | reverse complement strand
TGGCGCAGCAGCCAGGCGTAGACCAGCGTCGTGACGCTGATGCCGCGCTCGCCGGCCAGTCGTTCCAGCACGGCGCGCACGCGGCGCGCGTCGTCGTCGTGGCCCGTGAACAACCGGCCGCCGGCCAGCGCCGACCAGATCATCGGCGCGACGCCGAGGTCCTGGGCCTGGTCCAGCGTGCCGTCGTGGAACGGCGCGATGTGCAGCGGCGATGCCTCGATCTGGTTGGTGACCAGCGGGATGCGCTTGTGCAGCAGCGCGAATTGCGACGGCGTGAAGTTGGAGACGCCGAAGTGGCGGACCTTGCCGGCGGCGCGCAGGCGCGTGAAGCATTCGGCCAGGGCATCGGCGTCCATCAGCGCGTCGGGGCGATGGATCAGCAGCACGTCGAGCGAGTCGGTGCGCAGCGCGGCCAGCGAGTTGTCGACCGAGCGCTCGACGTGCGCGACGGAGGTGTCGTAGTGGCCGAGGCGGTGCTCGGGGCGCGCGGGCGACACCATGCGGATGCCGCACTTGGTGACGATCTGCAGGCGCTCGCGCAGGTGCGGCGCGCTGGCCAGCGCCTCGCCGAACAGCGCCTCGACGGCGTAGCCGCCGTAGATGTCGGCATGGTCGAAGGTGGTGATGCCCAGCTCGATGCAGCCCTCGATCCAGCGCACGCGCTCCTGCACGCTGAACCGCCACGCGTCCATGCGCCAGGCGCCGGCGACGATGCGCGAGAGGGTGGGGCCGCCGGCGGCGGGGACGAGCGTGGGGGCGTGGGACATGGCGGGGAGCGAGCAGGGAAGTCGGCACGAAGGCGTGCCGGATTCTGACCGATCGGGCCGCGCGCCGCGCGCTTCAGTGCTTCCTGCGGAAGTCGTCGTGGCAGGACTTGCAGGCCTGCGCGGTCGGGCCGAACGCGGCCTTCAAGGCGTCGGGCTTGCCGGTCCTTGCGGCCTCGAGCAGCCTGGCGACGGCGTCCTGCAGCTTCCGGGCGTCGGCGTTGAACTTGTCGCGCTGCGACCAGATCTCCGGCCTGGCGCTCGTCTCGCCCTTGTCGCTGCCCTCGACGAAAGCGCTCCACGGCAGCCTTGAGAGCGTGGCGACGAGCTCGGCGTCGGCCTTCGCGGCAGCCGCGTCGTACGGGATCTTGCCGTTGGCCATCGCGCCGAGCTGGCCGAAGTGGTGCCCCATGACGGCGAGCGCGCCCTGGCGGTACTCGATGGCGTCGTCCGGGCTCTTGAATTGGGCGGCGGCGGCGCCGCAGGCCAGCAGGGCGGCGACGGCGACGGCAGCGGACGTCCGGAAATTCATCGTGTCGGATCCTGAGGAAGGTGGCGGCCGGACGCGCGCGGCGCCCGGGGCTGGCGCAGTGTACGAAGGTCCATCGTGCCAGGAGGTTTGCGTGGCGTATCGTTGCGGCCTCGTCCAACCGCTGCCGCCGTCTTGACCGCCTCGATCCCCGTTCGCATCTGGGACTTGCCCACCCGTGCGTTCCACGTCGCGCTGGCCGTGCTGGTGACGGCGGCGATCGCCACGGCCGAGTCCGGCGGCGAGTGGATGGCCTGGCACCTGCGTTGCGGCGAGGCGGTGCTGGCGTTGCTGGCCTTCCGCTGGGCCTGGGGCCTGGTGGGCGGCCGCTGGTCGCGCTTCGCCAGCTTCGTGCCCGCGCCGGCGCGCGTCGTGCGCGCGCTGCGCGGTCGGACGCGCACCGCCGACGCGGTCGGCCACAACCCGCTCGGCGCGCTGTCGGTGTGGGCCTTCCTCGTGCTGCTGTCGCTGCAGGTGGCCACCGGGCTGGTGGCCGACGACGACATCGCCACCACCGGCCCGCTCAATGGCCACGTCAGCGGGCGCCTGGCGCGCGCGGCCAGCGCCTGGCATGCCGGCTGGGGCGCGGACCTGGTGTTCGCACTGATCGCGCTGCACCTGCTGGCCGTCGCCTGGTACACACTGCGCCGCCGCGAGCCGCTCGTTGGCGCGATGTGGAGTGGCGACAAGCCGCTGCCGCCCGGCACCCCCGCCAGCCGCGACGGCGCGGGCTCGCGGCTGCTGGCGCTCGTGCTGTTCGCGCTGGCCTGCGCGGGGGTCTGGGCGATGCTGCGCTGGGCCGCCTGACACGCGCCTGAAGCAGGCCGGGGTGTCAGTGCCATGACAGGCTGGCATGGTCCAAATGCGCCCGGACGAGCGTGTCCGGGCCATCACGGTGCGTGGTGCACCGGGGTGGCGTAGGCGGCCCCAATCGGGTTAGAATCGACAGGCTTAGTTCAACTAAAGCAGGTTTTTTCCCGGGAAACCGGGGGCAACTTGCCAGACATCGCTGGGCGCCACGACGGGGAAGCACGTTCAGGCAGTTTCGACGAACGAGCGTTCCAGTCCGACACCCATGAGTCTCCCAAGTTCCGCTCCGCAGCAAGAAAAACCCGACGGACCTTCCGGCACCGAAGCCGGCCGGCCCGTGGGCAACGCCGCGAACTGGGACGAGGAAGATCCGCTGCCGCGCCGCTTGACGGCAACGGAAGCCGAGGCGTTTCGCAGCCAGCGCAACGCTCCGTCTCCGTGGCGGGTGGTGCTGGTGCAGGCCGAGGCCGGCGCCGTCATCTCGCTGCTGGTCGGACTGATGTTCGGGTTGCCCGCGTTGTGGTCGGCGTTGTACGGCGCCGCCACCGCGATCGTTCCAGGCGCCCTGATGGCGCGCGGCGCGACGCGGATGGCGGACAGCAAGTCGCCGCTCGCCACCGCGCTGGGCCTGCTGGGGTGGGAGTCGGCAAAGATCATTTGCTCGGTGGCGATGCTCGTCAGCGCCGCGCGAGTGCTGCACCCGGTGGTGTGGCCGGCACTGCTGGTCGCGCTGGCCGGGTGCCTGACTGTGTATTGGGTGGCGCTCGCGTGGCGCTCGCGTTGAAGAACTGATCGGAAAGCTACGGACACACATGGCCGCAGAAGAGCAAGCACCGACCTCCGGTGAATACATCCATCACCACCTGACCCACCTGTCCAACATCGACACGGCGTCGCCGGTGGATTTCCACGTGGTCCACTGGGACTCCGTGTTCTTCTCGTCGGTGCTGGGCCTCGTGTTCCTGGCGTTCGGCCTCCTGGCTGCCCGCCGCGTCACGTCCGGCGTGCCGGGCCGCTTCCAGGCCGCGGTCGAGTTCATGGTCGAAATGGTCGACGAGCAGGCTCGCGGCATCGTGCACAACGCGCACAGCCGCAAGATGGTCGCCCCGCTGGCGCTGGTCGTGTTCATCTGGATCTTCCTGCTGAACGCCATGGACCTGCTGCCGGTCGACCTGCTGCCGTTCCTGTTCCAGCACGCGTCCGGCAACCCCGAGGCGCACCTGCGCGTGGTGCCCACGGCCGACATCTCCGTCACGATGGGCATGTCCGTCGCGGTGCTGGTGATCTGCCTGTACTACAACGTCAAGGTCAAGGGCCTGGGCGGGTGGTCGCACGAGCTGGTCGTCGCCCCGTTCGGCACCAGCAAGAACCCGCTGGCCGCCGTCCTGCTGGGCGTCGTCAACTTCGGGATGCAGATGATCGAGTTCGTCGCCAAGACGGTCTCGCACGGCATGCGGCTGTACGGCAACATGTACGCCGGCGAGCTGATCTTCCTGCTGATCGCCCTGCTGGGCGGCGCATTCACCTTCACGGCGGGCGGTTTCGGCCTGGCCCTGATGCATATCTTCGCCGGCAGCGTGTGGGCCATCTTCCACATCCTGATCATCACGCTGCAGGCCTTCGTGTTCATGATGCTGACCCTGGTCTACATCGGACAAGCCCACGACGCGCACTGATTCCCGCGCGTCGCGGGGAAACCGGCGACGCG
>JAEKKH010000119.1 GCA_019510465.1 Burkholderiales bacterium | reverse complement strand
GCCTGTCGTGGGACGCCCAGGAGGCGCTGGCGCCGCTGGGCGAGCAGGCCCGGGTGTGCGACACCATCGGCGCGCTGGTGGCGGCCGTCGCCAAGGCGGCCAAGCCCGGCGACCATGTGCTGTGCATGAGCAACGGCGGCTTCGGCGGCATCCACGCCAAGCTGCTCGAGGCGCTCGAGAGGTGACGACCCGGCTCGCTCCGGGAGCAGCCGAGCGCCCGCCGGCCAGACAGTTGACGCACCTGCTGTACCTGCACGGCTTCCGCTCCTCGCCGCAATCGGCCAAGGCGCGCTGGATGGCGGACTGGGTCACGGCGCACCGGCCCGACCTCGCCTGGGCCTGCCCGCAGCTGCCGCCCTCGCCGGCGGCGGCGCTGGCCGACATCCGCGCGATCGTCGCCGGCTGGCCCGCCGCCAGCACCGGCGTCATCGGCAGCTCGCTGGGCGGGTTCTACGCCACCATCGTCGCCGAGAGGCTGGCCTGCCGCGCGGTGCTGATGAACCCGGCCGTCGATCCGGCGCGCGACCTCGCGGCCCACATCGGCCGCCAGACGATGTACCACGCGCAGGGCGAGAGCTTCGACTTCCGCGCCGAGTACGTCGACGAACTGCGCGCCATGGCGCCGCCGGCGCCGCTCATGCATCCCGAGAACATCCTGGCGATCATCGCCAAGGGCGACGAGGTGCTGGACTGGCGCGAGATGACCGCGCGCTATGCCCATGGCCCGATGAAGCTGATCGCGGGCAGCGACCACGGCCTCGCCGACTTCGAGTCGCACGTGCCGGACCTGCTGCGGCACCTCGGGCTGGCGAGCTGACCGGCCGGCCATGCGCATGAACGATTGCGCGATCCGCCGGCACATTTGTCGCACCGCAACAGGCTCGCGCGACGCGCGGCGACAATCGCAGGCATCGCAACCCGCTCGATCTCCATGCGCCTGTCCAACAAGATCGCCATCGTCACCGGCGCCGCCCAGGGCATCGGCCTGGCCACCGCCCAGAAGTTCGCCCGCGAGGGTGCCAGCGTCGTCGTGTGCGACGTGCACGACGTCGACACCGCGGCCGCCGCCGTGGGCGCGGCCTGCGTCGAAGGCGCGGCGTGCATCGGCCAGGTGGTGGACGTCACCGACCGCGCGCAGGTCGACGCGATGGTGGCCGCCGTGAAGGCCCGCTTCGGCCGCATCGACGTGCTGGTGAACAACGCGGGCATCACCAAGGATGCGCGCCTGCAGAAGATGACGATCGAGCAGTTCGACGCCGTCATCGACGTCAACCTGCGCGGCGTGTTCCATTGCACGCAGGCCGTGGCCGACACGATGGTGGCGCAGGGCTCCGGCAGCATCCTGAACGCGAGCTCGGTGGTCGGCATCTACGGCAACTTCGGCCAGACCAACTACGCCGCCACGAAGTTCGGCGTGATCGGGTTCACGAAGACATGGAGCCGCGAGCTCGGGCCCAAGGGCGTGCGCGTCAACGCGGTGGCCCCGGGCTTCGTCGAGACGCCCATCCTCGCCACGGTGCCCGACAAGGTGCTGCAACACATGCGCGAGCAGGTGCCGTTGCACCGCCTCGGCAGGCCCGAGGAGATCGCCAACGTCTACGCCTTCCTCGCGAGCGACGAGGCGAGCTATGTCAACGGCGCGGTGATCGAGGTCTCGGGCGGGATGACCGTCTGACGCGCGGGCGGCCGCTCAGGCCGCCACGCCGAACTGCCGCCGGTAGGCCATGGGGCTGACGCCCGTGGCCAGCCGGAAGTGGCGCCGGAACGATTCCTCCGAGCCGAAGCCGGCCAGCGCCCACACGTGCGCCAGCGGCCGCGTGCTCGTCTCCAGCAGCTGGCGTGCGACCTCGACGCGCTCGCGCACGAGCCAGTCGACCGGCGACATGCCCAGCGACTGCTGGAACTGGCGCTGCAGCGTGCGCACGCTCATTGCCGCGCGATCGGCCAGCGAGGCGAGCGTCCAGTCCTGCGCCGGATGCGACCGCACGAAGTCCATCAATCGGGACAGGCGGGCCGCCTCGTCCTGCGGCAGCGGGCGTGCGACGAACTGCGCCTGGTCGCCGAGCCGGTGCGGCGGCACGACCAGGCGCTGCGCGACCTGGTTGGCCACGCGCGGGCCGTGGTCGCGACGCACGAGGTGCAACATCATGTCCAGGCCCGCGGCGGAGCCGGCCGAGGTCAGCAGCGAACCCTCGTCGACGTAGATCGAATCGGGACGCACGTCGATCTTCGGATAGCGCTGCTGCAGCGTCTCGGCGTAGCGCCAGTGCGTGGTGGCGGCCTTGCCATCCAGCAGGCCGGTGGCCGCGAGCACGAACACGCCCGAGCAGATGGTGGCGATGCGCGCGCCGCGCTCGTGCGCCGCGACGAGTCGCCGCAGCAGGGCGGCCGACGGCGCGACGTCCACGCCCTGCCAGCCGGGGATGATGAGCGTGTCGGCTCGCGCGAGCATCGCCAGGCCGTGCGGCACCTGCACCGAGATGCCGCCGGCCGCGCGCACCGTGCCGCGCGACTCGGCGCACGCCGCGAAGCGGTACCAGTCGACGCCCAGCTCGGGGCGTTCGAGCGAGAACACCTCCACGGCGCAGCCGAACTCGAAGGTGCACAGCCCGTCGTAGGCGAGCGCGGCGACGAGATGGTTCTTCATGGCGCGATCTTACTGGTACTTGTCTTTCAGGCCACTTCAACGAACGAGAGGCCGCTTACAGAATGAGGCCGTCAACCAAGGAGCCCCCATGACCTCGCCCGTCGCCGCCGTGCCCGCCGCCGCCTCGCCAGCCGCGTTGTCGCACTTCGAGTCCAGCCTGCAGTTCGAGACCGACTGCTGGGACGTCCACCACGGCCTCGCGACCGGCCAGCACGACTTCGTGCTGCTGGACGTCCGCGGCGCCGATGCCTGGGCCGCCGGGCACGTGCCCGGCGCCCTCCACCTGCCGCACGGCAAGATCACCGAGGGAAAGCTGCGCGAGTTTCCCGCCGGCACGCTGTTCGTCACCTACTGCGCCGGCCCGCACTGCAACGGCGCCACGCGCGGCGCGATCCGCCTGGCTCGGCTGGGCCGCCCGGTCAAGATCATGATCGGCGGCGTCACCGGCTGGCTGGACGAAGGCTTCGCGCTCGAGCCGGCGCGGGAAACGGTCGCCTGAAGGGCCGTCCGCCGGCCGTCCGGCGGTAACGGCCGGTGACCGCTTCGGCCGCCGGCCCGCGCCCGAACTCGGCGACAATCGGCGGGTGAATTACGCTCTCTTCGATGACGCCGGCAAGTTCCTCGCCGGGCGGGTGATGTCCGAGGCCGACAGCTCGATCCAGGTGGAACTCGACTCCGGCAAGCGTGTGAAGGTCAAGTCTTCCCACGTGCTGCTGCGCTTTGAGAAGCCGCTGCCCGCTGAACTGATCGCGCAAGCGCAGGCGCTCGCGCGCGAGATCGACCTCGACCTCGCCTGGGAATTCGCCAGCGAGGGCGAATTCGGCTTCGCCGACCTGGCGCGCGACTACTTCGACGCCTCGGCCGGCCCGGTGCAGCAGGCCGCCGCGCTGTTCCGCCTGTTCGAGGCGCCGCACTACTTCCGCCGCATGGCCAAGGGCGTGTTCCGCAAGGCCCCCGAGGAGACGGTCAAGGCCGCGCTGCTGGGCATCGAGCGCAAGCGCCTGCAGGCACTGCAGATCCAGGAATGGGCCGGCGAGCTGGTGGCCGGCACGACGCCGCAGCCGATCCGCGACCAGCTCTACAAGATCCTGTTCCGCCCCGACAAGAACGCACCCGAGTACAAGGCGGTGGTCGAGGCGTCGAGGCAGTCGCAGCGCTCGCCGCTCGATCTGCTCAAGGCCGCCGGCGCCATCACGAGCCCCTACCAGTTCCACTGGCGCCGTTTCCTGTTCGAGGAGTTCGGCAAGGGCACCGGCTTTCCGCCGCTGGAGGCGCCTCCGGTCAAGGACGAGCTGCCGCTGGCCGAGGTGGCCGCGTTCTCCATCGACGACTCGCAGACCACCGAGATCGACGATGCGCTGTCCGTGCGCGGCCTGGGCACCGGCACCGTCGTCTTCGGCGTGCACATCGCCGCGCCGGGCCTGGCGATCCTGCCGGACAGCCCGATCGACAAGGTGGCGCGCGACCGCCTGTCCACGGTCTACATGCCCGGCTGGAAGATCACGATGCTGCCCGACGCCATCGTCGAGAAGTACACGCTCGCCGAGGGCCGCGACTGCCCGGCGCTGAGCCTGTACGTCACGTTCGACGAGGCCACGCTGGAAGTCAAGGGCAGCGAGACCAAGGTCGAGCGCGTGCCCATCGTGGCCAACCTGCGCCACGACAAGCTCGACGCCGTGGTCACCGAGGCCTCGCTGCTGGGCGATGCGCCGGCCGATTACGCGTTCGCCACGGAGCTGGCCTTCGCGTTCCGCCTCGCGCGCCACCTGAAGGCGCTGCGCGAGGTGGTGCGCGGCAAGCCCGAGAACTTCAATCGGCCCGACTACAACTTCCGGCTGCAGACGGCCGACGGCCAGTCGCCCGCCAGCGAGCCCGCCGGCGACGAGACGGTCACCATCAGCGAGCGCCGCCGCGGCGCACCGCTCGACCTCATCGTGTCGGAGGCGATGATCCTGGCCAACAGCACCTGGGGCGGCTGGATCGCCGAGATGGGCGTGCCGGGCATCTACCGCAGCCAGGCCAGCCTCGCGCCGGGCGTCAAGGTGCGCATGGGCGTCAAGCCCGCGCCGCACGCCGGCATGGGCGTGGCGCAGTACACCTGGGCGACATCGCCACTGCGGCGCTACGTCGACCTCGTCAACCAGTGGCAGATCATCGCCTGCGTGCGCAACGGCCGCATGGCGCCGCTGTCCGCGCCGTTCAAGCCCAAGGACGCGACGCTGTTCTCCGTCATCTCGAGCTTCGACACCGCGTACGCCGCCTACAACGGCTTCCAGACCGGCATCGAGCGCTTCTGGACGCTGCGCTGGCTGCAGCAGAACGGCGTCGCCGAACTCGACGCCGCCGTGCTCAAGGACGGCCTGGTGCGCGCGGACACGTTGCCGCTCGTGTTCAAGGCCGCCGGCTGCGACGGCCTGCCGCGCGGCACGCATGTGCGCGTGCGCGTGGACGGCGTCGACCTGCTGACGCTGGACGTGCACGCCCGCCTGGTGGCGCGCCTGGACGACGAGCCGGCGAAGGACGAGGCCGCCGCCGAGGAATCCGACGACGCCGAGGAAGCGGGCGCCGGTCCGCTGACGCTGGCCATCGACGTCACCGAAGAGACCCCGCCTGCCGAAGGCGCCGCCACCCCCGCCTGACGCCCACGCCCGAATCGCATGGACAAGAACTTCAAACGCCCGCCGCAACGCCAGATGTTCGCCGCCGAGCCGCTGTCGGTGCGCCTGCGCAAGTGGCGTCCGAGCGTGATGCAGCTGGCACTGACCATCTCCATCGCACTGCACGCCGCGGTGCTGGGCGTGCGCATCGTCGACCCGCAGGACTTCAACCGCGTGTTCCAGGACACGCCGCTGGAAGTGGTGCTGGTCAACGCGCGCTCCAGCGAGGCGCCCACCAAGGCACAGGCGATCGCCCAGGCCAATCTGGCCGGCGGCGGCGAGGCCGAGGCCGGGCTCGCCACGTCGCCGCTGCCGCCCTCGCCCAACGAGCTCGTCGGCGACGAGCAGACCGACTCGTCGCGCAAGATCCAGGCCGACGAACAGGAGCAGCAGCAGCTTCTCGCGAACGTGCGCCGCGACATCGCCGCGATGCCGGTGCCCGATCCGCGCAAGGCCCGGATGACGCCGGCCGAGCGCGAGACCGAGGAGCTGCGCCAGCAGAAGCTGCGCCTGCTCGCCGCGATCGAGAAGCGCATCAACGACGAGAACTCGCGGCCGCGCCGGCGCTACATCAGCCCGTCCACGCGCGAGGAGGTCTACGCGATCTACTACGACAAGCTGCGGCACAGGATCGAGGACAAGGGCACCGCCAACTTCCCTTCGCTCAACGGCCACAAGCTCTACGGCGAGTTGACGGTCAATCTCACGATCGACGCGCGTGGACACGTCGTCGAGTCCGAGATCGTGCACAGCTCGAACTCGCGCTTCCTCGACCAGCGCGCGCTGGCGATCGCCCAGGCCGCGGCGCCGTTCGGCAACTTCAGCGACGACATGAAGCGCAAGGCCGACCAGATCGTCGTGACCTCGCGTTTCCGCTTCACGAAGACCGAGGGCATGCAGGCGACGATGACCACCAACGGAGGCTGACCGGATGGCGCATCCTCGCTCGAACCAGCCGCGGGCCGGGCGCCGGGCCGCTCCGGGACGAGCGCCGGGCCGCCCCAAGCGGGCCCGCGGTCCCCTCGGGGGACGGAGCGCCGTACCCGGCGCGGGAGGGGTCGTCGGCTTCGCGGGACGAGCGCCGGGCCGCCCCAAGCCGGCCCGCGGTCCCCTCGGGGGACGGAGCGCCGTACCCGGCGCGGGAGGGGCTCCAATGACCCGCCTCGCCATCGTCGGCAATCCTGTCGCCCACAGCCGTTCGCCCCAGATCCATGCGCGCTTCGCCGCGGCCACCGGCCTGGCCGTCGACTACACGCGCATCGAGGCCCCGCTCGGCAGCTTCGTCGCGACGGTGCGTGCTTTCGCCGAGTCCGGTGCGCGCGGCTGCAACGTCACGGTGCCGTTCAAGGGCGAGGCATTCGCCGCCTGCACGCGCCTGTCCGAGCGCGCGCGCCGCGCCGAGGCGGTCAACACGATCGTGTTCGACGCCGACGGCTGGTTCGGCGACAACACCGACGGCGCCGGCCTGGTCCGCGACATCGCGCTCAACGCCGGCGTGGCTCTCCATGGCAAGCGCGTGCTGGTGCTGGGCGCCGGCGGCGCCGCGGCCGGTGCGCTCGACCCGCTGCTGGCCGCGCGGCCGGCGGCGCTCGTCGTCGCCAACCGCACGCCCGCCAAGGCGCAGGCCATGATCGAACGCTTCGCCGCCGGCGCCGCGCGGCTGGACGTGCAGCTGTCGGCCGCGCCGCTCGAAGCGCCCGGCGCGGACTTCGACGTGCTCGTCAACGCCACCGCCGCCAGCCTGCAGGGCGCAGTCCCGCCGCTGCCTGCCGGCACGCTCAGGCCCGGCGCGCTGGCGCTCGACATGATGTACGGCGCCGCCACGCTGCCCTTCCTGCGCTGGGCGCGCGCGCAGGGCGCGGTCGCGCGCGACGGCCTGGGCATGCTGGTGGAGCAGGCCGCCGAGGCCTTCTTCGTGTGGATGGGCCAGCGTCCCGCCACGTTCCAGGTGCTGGCCGAACTGCGGCGCGAGGTCGACGCACAGGTCGAGGCTGCCGCCAAGGCGTCCCCGTGAATCCCGGCCTGCGCCGCGCCGGCCGGCTGGTGGGCATGCTGGCCGTGGCAACCCTCGCGCTGCAACTGTTCTTCCTGCTGCGCATCGCCCTGATGACGGTCGTCGCGCCCGAGTCCACGACGTTCCAGCGCAGCGAGATCTGGCGCATCGTCCTCGAGAAGCACCAGCTGCCATGGCTGCAGGACAGCGTGCCGGGCCGCCGCATCTCCGACAACCTGCGCCGCGCGGTGATCGCGAGCGAGGACGCCGGCTTCGTCGAGCACCACGGCATCGAGTGGGACGCCGTGGAAAAGGCGTGGTCGAAGAACGAGAAGGCGCAGGCGCGCGCCGAGGCGCAGCTGAGCCGCGCGGCGATGCGGCGCGGCCGCGACGGACGGCCGCGCGAGATGGTGGCCAAGGTCGTGGGCGGCTCGACGATCTCGCAACAGCTCGCCAAGAACCTGTTCCTCTCGGGCGAGCGCAACATCCTGCGCAAGGGCCAGGAGCTGGTGATCACCTTCATGCTGGAGTTCGTGCTGGGCAAGGAGCGCATCCTCACCACCTACCTGAACAACGTCGAATGGGGCGAGGGCGTGTTCGGCGCCCAGGCCGCGGCGCAGCACTACTTCCGAACCAACGCCGCCACGCTGGGCCCGGCGCAGGCGGCCCGCCTGGCCGTGATGCTGCCGGCGCCCAAGCGCTTCGAGAAGGCCCCGTCGTCGCCCTACGTGCTGGGCCGCTCGGCGACGATCGTGGCGCGCATGGGCGGCGTCGACCTGCCGGAATGACGGCCTGGCTCGCCTCCGCTCGCCGCCCCCGAGGGGCTCAGCCGGCTCGCTCCGGGCGGCCGAGCGCTCGCCGGCCGGCCGCGGCACGACAGGCACGCGGTCGACCTGCCGGAATGACGGCCTGGCTCGCCTCCGCTCGCCGCCCCCGAGGGGCTCAGCCGGCTCGCTCCGGGCGGCCGAGCGCTCGCCGGCCGGCCGCGGCACGACCGGCGCAGGGCGCGGCGTCGGACGGCCCGGATCGCCCGCCGAGCGGATCGCCGCCCTGTTCGCGCCTGCCGCCATCATCGCCCGCAGGGGCGAGCGCGACCTGCGATAGTGGCGACATGGAATTGGACCGAGAACAGCAGGAAGTCGCGCAGACGGCGGCGCGCATGATCGTCGAGGACGGCCTCGACTACGCCACGGCCCGCCGCAAGGCGCTGCAGGAGCACGGTGACGGCCGACGCCTGCGCGACGCGCCCAGCAACGAGGCCATAGAAGATGAAGTCCGCGCCCACATCGCGATCTTCCACGCCGACACCCAGCCCGCCGAGCTGCGCGCACTCCGGGAGGTGGCGTTGCGCTGGATGCTCCGGCTGGCCGAGTTCCGGCCGCACCTGGGCGGCGCGGTCTGGCGCGGCACGGCCACCCGCCAGGCGGTCGTGCGCATCGACCTCTACTGCGAGGACACCAAGGCGCCCGAGCTCGCGTTCCTGAACCGCGGCGTCGACTACGAGACGGTCAGCGAGCCGCTGGGTCGCGGCGAGCATTCGCTGGTGCTGGTGGTCGACGAGCGCAACGCCGATCTGGGCGACTGGGTGACGATCCACTTCAACGTCCACGACTTCGACGACCTGCGCGGCGCCCTCAAGCCGGACGCACGCGGCCAGAGCTGGCGCGGCGACGCGGAAGCCCTGCGACGCCTGCTCGAGGAGGAAGCCTCATGAGCGCCCGCCCGGCCGCTCCGAAGGGCGCTCGCACCGCAGCCCGTAGGGCGGAGGTTGTCATATGAACGCCCGCCCGGCCGCTCCGAAGGGCGCTCGCACCGCAGCCGACAGGTGGGGGGCCGTCCAGTGAGCGCCCTCACGCGACGCGATGCGGTCGGTGCCGTCGTCCTCGGCGGTGCCGCGCTGGGGTTGGGCGCCTGGATGCGCCATCGCCGACAGCCGCCCGTGGTGGTCGGCGACACCGCCGCCGCCTCGGCCTCGGCGGCCGGCGTCGCGCTGCCGCCGCTGACGCCCATCCCGTCGCCGCTCAGGACGATGGACGGCCGCACCCTGACGGACGCCGACGTCGGCGGCCGCTTCGTGTTGCTCAATTTCTGGGCGCCCTGGTGCCCGCCCTGCGTCAGGGAGATGCCCGAGATCGACCGCTTCGCGCGATCGGAAGCGGGCCGAAACGTGCTGGTGATCGGCCTGGCGATCGATGAGCAGGCGGCGGTCGAGAAGTTCGTGGCCGCGCATCCGGTCTCATTCCCGATCTCCATCCTCGGGTATGCCGGGCTTGCCTGGGCGCGCCGCCTCAGCAATGATCCGAACGTCGCCCTGCCTTTCACGGCCGTGTTCGATCGCTCGCAGCGGCTGGCGCAACACAAGTTCGGTGCCACCAACGCCGCCGAACTGGCCGAGTGGATGCGCATTCGATGACGGATCTCGCAGCAACCGGCGCGCCCGCCGCCGCGAACGCGGCGCCGAATGCGCGCAACGACGCTCAAAGGCGGTGCCCAACGCGGCTCGAGTTGTCAAGCACTCTTTTTAGGGTAAATTCTCGCTTAGTGGCGGGAACAGCGCTCAACCAAGCGTAAAGTTCGCCTCTTTCGAATTGACACGCCGGCCGTCCGCCGCCGAATCGCGCCTCGCATGAACGTCCTCGTGCTTCACGGTCCCAACCTCAACCTGCTCGGTACCCGCGAGCCGGCTGTGTATGGAAGCACCACGTTGCCGGACATTGATCGCGAATTGCAGCAGATCGCGAAAGAAGCCGGGGCCACGCTCCAGAGCCTCCAGAGCAATCACGAAGGCGTGCTGATCGACCGCGTGCACGCCGCACGCACCGACGGCACCGACTTCATCGTGATCAATCCGGGCGCGTTCACGCACACCAGCGTTGCGTTGCGCGATGCCATCGCCGGCGTGGCGATTCCGTTCGTCGAAGTGCACCTGTCGAATGTCCATCGCCGCGAGCCCTTCCGGCACCATTCCTATTTTTCCGATCTTGCCGAAGGCGTGATCGTCGGCCTCGGCGCCCAGGGCTACAGCCTGGCGCTGAAGTTCGCCCTGTCGCGCGCTCCCAAGCGCAGCTAGCCCGCCGCAACGCGGTCCGGCGCCACGAGCGCCGTTCACAAGACAATCTTTTCCAGGAGACCGTTCCATCATGGACATGCGCAAGCTCAAGACCTTGGTCGACCTCGTGTCGGAGTCCAACATCTCCGAACTCGAAATTACCGAAGCCGAAGGCAAGGTCCGCATCGTCAAGGCAGGCTACGGCGTCCCGACCACGATGATGATGCCGGCCACCGCGCCGATGATGATGCAGGCCGCCCCGGCCCCTGCCGCGCCGTCCGCGGAGGCCGCCCCGGCCGCGGAGGCCGCACCCGTGCAGACGGGCCACGTCGTCAAGTCGCCGATGGTCGGCACGTTCTACCGCTCGGCCAGCCCGGGCGCCAAGCCGTTCGCCGAGATCGGCACCCAGCTCAAGGAAGGCGATCCGATCTGCATCGTCGAGGCGATGAAGATCATGAACGAGATCGAGTGCGACATGGCCGGCACGGTCACCAAGATCCTGGTCGAGAACGGCCAGGCCGTTGAATTCGGTCAGCCGCTGTTCATCATCGAATAAGCGGCCAGCGTCATGTTCAAGAAGATTCTCATCGCGAATCGAGGAGAGATCGCTCTCCGGATCCAGCGAGCCTGTCGCGAGATGGGCATCCAGTCGGTGGTCGTCTATTCCGAGGCCGACCGCGACGCCAAGTACGTCAAGCTCGCCGACGAGGCCGTGTGCATCGGCCCGGCCTCCTCGATGCTGAGCTACCTCAACATGCCGGCGATCATCTCGACGGCCGAGGTGACCGACGCCGAGGCCATCCATCCCGGCTACGGCTTCCTGTCCGAGAACGCCGACTTCGCCGAGCGCGTCGAGAAGAGCGGCTTCACCTTCATCGGCCCGACGCCCGAGTCGATCCGCATCATGGGCGACAAGGTGTCGGCCAAGCAGGCGATGATCAAGGCCGGCGTGCCCTGTGTGCCGGGCTCCGAGGGGGTGCTGCCCGACGACCCGAAGGAGCTGGTCCGCATCGCGCGCGCGGTCGGCTACCCGGTCATCATCAAGGCGGCCGGCGGCGGCGGCGGGCGCGGCATGCGCGTCGTCCACACCGAGGCGGCACTCGTCAACGCGGTGCAGATGACCCGCTCCGAGGCCGGCGCGGCGTTCAACAACCCGAACGTCTACATGGAGAAGTTCCTCGAGCATCCGAGGCACATCGAGATCCAGATCCTGGCGGACCAGCACAAGAACGCGGTCTGGCTGGGCGAGCGCGACTGCTCGATGCAGCGTCGGCACCAGAAGATCATCGAGGAAGCGCCGGCGCCGGGCATCCCGCGCCGCGTGATCGAGAAGATCGGCGAGCGCTGTGCCGCCGCCTGCAAGCGCATCGGCTACCGCGGCGCGGGCACGTTCGAGTTCCTGTACGAGGACGGCGAGTTCTACTTCATCGAGATGAACACGCGGGTGCAGGTGGAGCACCCGGTCACCGAACTGGTCACGGGCGTGGACATCGTGCAGATGCAGATCAAGGTCGCGGCCAACGAGCCGCTGCCGTTCACGCAGCGCCAGATCCAGATGCGCGGCCACTCCATCGAGTGCCGCATCAACGCCGAGGATCCGTACAAGTTCGTGCCGTCGCCGGGCCGCATCACGATGTGGCACCCGCCGGGCGGCCCGGGCGTGCGCGTCGACTCGCATATCTACACCAACTACTATGTGCCGCCGAACTACGACTCGATGGTCGGCAAGATCATCGTGCACGGCGACACGCGCGACCAGGCGCTCGCGCGCATGCGCGTGGCGCTGTCCGAGACGGTGGTCGAGGGCATCCAGACCAACATCCCGCTGCACCGCGAGCTGATGGTCGACGCCAAGTTCATCGAAGGCGGCACCAGCATCCATTACCTGGAAGGTTGGCTGGCTCAGCACACCAGGTGAATGACAGCCTGGGCTCGCTCCCGAGGAGCTCAGGCCCGCACCCTGCGGAGCGGCCGCGCGTACGTGGGCCAGCCGGCACTCTCGGCGCGCGGGCGGCCCGGTTGAACGACATGGTTGCGAACGGAACGGAACGACCGCGCGCATGCGGGCCCGTCCGGAGCCCGGTGCAGGAAAGTCTGAAATGTACGAATTGATGCTGCAGGCGCCCGAGTCGCTGGTGGAGTCGGTGTCCGACGCCCTGATGGACGAGCTCGACGCGCTGTCGGTCTCCGTCGAGGACTCCGACGCCGATACCGATGCCGAGCATGCGCTGTTCGGCGAACCCGGCATGCCCGCGCCCAGCGCGGGATGGGCGCGCTCCACGCTGAAGGCGCTGTTCGAGACCGAGGCCGCGGCCAGCGAGGCGGCCACGCTGCTGCTGGCGCAGGACTGGGCGACCCAGCCGGGTGCCAGCGTCAGCATGAGCTCGCTGCACAAGGTCGAGGAGCAGGACTGGGTGCGGCTGACACAGTCGCAGTTCGACCCGGTCGAGATCACGCCCGAGTTCTGGATCGTGCCGACCTGGCACGAGCCGCCCGCCGGCGCGCGGCGCGTCATCCGCCTGGACCCGGGCATGGCCTTCGGCACCGGCACGCACCCGACCACCCGCATGTGCCTGGGCTGGATCGCCGCGCACGCGGCCGACATCGCCGGCCGCCGCGTGCTCGACTATGGCTGCGGGTCCGGCATCCTCGCCATCGGCGCGGCCATGCACGGCGGCATGCCCATCGACGCGGTCGACATCGATCCCGCCGCCATCTCCACCACCGTCCAGAATGCCGCCGACAACGGCGTGACGCTGCGCTCCGGCGCGCCCGACATGGCGGCCGGCGAATACCCGCTGGTGCTGGCCAACATCCTCGCGACCCCGCTGAAGATGCTGGCCCCGCTGCTGTGCGGGCACGTCGCCGCGGGTGGCCACCTCGTGCTGGCCGGCATCCTCGAGCGCCAGGCCGACGAGCTCAAGGCCGCGTACGCGCCGTGGATCGCGCTCGTCGTCTCCGACACGGTCGACGGGTGGATCCTGATGACTGGGCGCAAGCCCGCCTGAGATCGAGCTGACCGGCCGTTACGGCGCGTGACGATCTCATACCCGACGGGGTATGTGATCCCTTGCTCCGCCGGCCCGGCAACGCCCTTGTCGCATCGTATGATTCGGGCATGAGCCTCGCCACCCGCTGCCCCGCCTGCGGCACGATCTTCCGTGTCGTGCAGGACCAGCTCAAGGTCTCGGAAGGCTGGGTCCGCTGCGGTCAATGCCACGAGGTGTTCCACGGCATCGAGGCGCTGTTCGACCTCGACAGCGATCCCACCATCGCGGCGCGCCGCGCCGCCGGGCGCCAGTCCGTCGCGGCACCGCCGCCCACCCGTGTCTTCGCGCAGCAGCGCGCCAACGAGCCGATCCCGCCCCTTCCGCCGGCCCCCGAACCGACGCCGCCGGCTCCTGTCCAGGCGCCTGCACCGGTCGTGTTCGCGCCGAAGCCGGCGGCACCGCCGACGGCGCCGCAATCGGTGCCCGCCACGCCGTCCGTGTTCGGCAGCCCCGGCGCCCCCGCGGCGCCCGCGCCGCTGCGTCCAGGCTACACCGGGTTCACGCCCGCCACGCGGCCGATGCCGCCCGCGCCCGAGCGGCCGCCGGTGCCTCCGGTCTCGCTGCCGCTCCCGCCCGCGGTGCAAGCGATGCCGGCCGCCAGCCCGGTGGCGCAGGTCACCACGCGCACGACGATCGCGCCGCGCTTCGCTGCCCGCCTGGCCGAGGAGGCCGCGCGCGCGCAGGCCATCGCGGCCGCGGCCAGCCAGCCGCCCGCGATCGTGGTGACGTCGCCCGTCACGTCGACGCCTCCCGCGCCGCGGGCGCTGCCCTCGGCACCGCTGCCCTCGCTGCCGCCCGCGCCGTTGCCCACGCCGTCCGCGCCCGTCCCGCTGTTCAAGGCGTCCGCGCCGGCACCGCTGGCCACGGCTTCGGCGCCGATGCCGCTGTCGGTGCCGCCGGCGGCCAGGTCGCCGGTGTCCTCGCCCGCGCCGGTGCCATTCAGCGCGCCGCCGTCGCCTGTCACGACGTTCAAGGCAACGATTCCGGCGTCGCTCGCGACGCCGTCTGCGCCCGTGCCCTTCTCGCTGCCGTCCGAGCCCGAGCCGATCGATTTCGATCTCGGCCTCGACGCGCCCAGCGCCCTGCCCGGCCACTTCGCCCCGACCGCGCCGATGTCGCTCGATGCGTTGACCGAGCTCGCACCGCTGGAGCCGCTGTCGCCTGCGCGGCAGGCCCCGCGGCCTTCGGCCCCGATGCCGTTCGGCGCGCCGTCCGCGCCGGTGCCGTTCGGCGCCCGGCCGTCGGCGCCCGTGCCGCTGGGCACGCCGTCCGCACCGGCGCCGTTCGATTTCGCGCGGCGCGCCGAGGAGGCCGCGTCGCGCTGGCAGACCCCGCCCATGTCGTTGCAGCCGCGAACGCAGCCGCCGTCGCCACCGCCCGCGCCCGCGTCATGGTTCGCGCCGCCGGGCACGCCCGCGTCGGGCCCCGTGTCCGCGCCTGCGTCGGCACCCGTATCTGCGCCCGTGTCGGCGCCCGTGTCGGCGCCCGCGCCGGCACCGGTGTCCGCCCCCGAGGCGACCCGCGGCGTCGTCGCGGCGCCCGACCTCGTGCCGCCCCGGCCGTCCGAACCAGCGTTCGTCCCCCCATCCATCGCCGCGCGCCGTCCCGCGCCCGAACCGTCACCGGCGCTGCCATCGCAGTCGGAGGCCGAACTGCCGCTCGTCGCCCCGGTCGTCGAGCAGGCGCCCGCTCCGAGCGCGGCCGAGCGCGCCGCGGACTTCGCGGCAGCACCGCCGCCCGACTCGTCACTGGCCGAGTCGAGCCTCATCGACGAGTTCGACGAATTCCGCGAGCTTGGCGATCTCGCGGCCGTCGAGGTCGTGGAGCCTGCGCCGGAAGTCGGCGGTTCGACGATCCCCAGCCGGCTGGCCGATGACCTCGGGGACGAGCGGCGCGCCGGCCCGCCGACGCTCGCGTCGATGCTGCCCGAGGACGCCGGCGAATGGCCGCCCCGCAAGACGAAGAAGCGCAAGGACAAGGACGCCGCGGCGGGCGCGATCGAGAGCGTGCTTGTCGACAAGACCAAGGATCCGCGCTTCCTGCGCGAGGCGCGCAGCGGCGCGCGCTGGCGCAAGCCCTGGGTCCGCGCGGCGCTGAGCGTGCTGCTGCTGGGGCTGGTCGTGGCCGCCGCGGCGCAGGTGGCCTGGCCGCTGCGCGACACCATCGCCGCGCGCTGGCCCGTCACGCAGCCTGCGTGGGCGTGGATCTGCGAGCAGGCCGACTGCAAGATCGAGGCGCCGCGATCGATCGCCAGCCTCGCGCTCGATGGCAGCTCGCTGACCCGCACGGACACCGAGCATGTGCTGCTGTTCTCCGCCGACCTGCACAACCGGGCCGACCACGAGGTGCTGATGCCCTCGTTCGACGTCAGCTTCATGGACCTCAACGGCGCGATCGTCGCGCGCAAGGTGCTCAGCCCCGAGCAGCTGGGCATCCACCAGGCCTCGCTGCCGGCGCTCGGCGAGCTGCACGTGCACGCGCGGCTGCAGGTCGGCACGCTGCCGGCCAGCGGTTTCCAGGCCGACCTTTTCTACCCCTGATCCGAACCCGCGGCGCGGCGCGCGACCCGCCCGCGTCTTCCACCGACCCCTGAAAGCGCCCCATGGCCAGCCTCGTCTGCGGTTCCCTTGCGTTCGACACGATCACCGTCTTTCCCGGCCGATTCGCCGACCAGATCCTGCCGGAGCAGCTGCACATCCTCAACGTGTCGTTCCTGGTGCCGACGCTGCGGCGCGAGTTCGGCGGCTGCGCGGGCAACATCGCCTACACGCTCAAGCTGCTCGGCGGCGAACCGGTGGTGCTGGCGGCGCTCGGCAACGACGGTGCGAGCTACCTCGAGCACCTCGACAAGCTCGGCATCGCCAGCGACAGCGTGCACGTCGCGGCGGACAACTACACGGCGCAGGCGATCATCATCACCGACGCGGCCAACAACCAGATCACCGCGTTCCATCCGGGCGCGATGATGCAGGCGCACGAGGCGGGTCTTCCGGCGCGCAGCGACATCAGGCTCGCGATCATCGGGCCCGACGGCCGCGACGCGATGATCCGCCGCGCGACCGACCTGGCCGCCGCGAAGATCCCGTTCATCTTCGACCCGGGCCAGGGCCTGCCGATGTTCGACGGCGCCGACCTGCGCGCGTTCGTCGAGCAGGCGACCTGGGTCACCGTCAACGACTACGAGGCGAAGATGCTCACCGATCGCACCGGGCTGAGCCTGGCGGAATTGTCCGCCTCGCGCCTGAAGGGCGTGGTCGTGACGCTGGGCGAGCAGGGCTGCGAGGTCTGGGAGCAAGGCGTGCGCACGCACGTTGCGGGCGAGATCGCCAGCGCCGTCGTCGACCCCACCGGCTGCGGCGACGCCTTCCGCGGCGCGCTGCTGTACGGGCTCGAGAAGGGTTGGCCGCTGATCGACTGCGTCAAGCTCGGTAACAAGGTCGGCGCGCTGAAGATCGCCTACCGCGGCGGCCAGAACCACCCGATCGACAGGGCCGCGCTCGGCGCCTGAGCCGCGATCAGGCCGAGGTCTTCAGCACCTCGGCGAGCCAACGCGCCGCGACGTCGAACGACACGGCAATCGCCACCTGCTTGCGCCGGCTCGATTCGCCGCGCACCACCTCGACGTCGCGCCGCGCGACGCCCAGCGACTTCGCGAGCCACGCCACCAGCGCCTCGTTCGCGCGCCCGTCGATCGGCGGCGCCGCCAGCCGCACGCGCAACGCCCCGTCGTGCAACCCGTCGACCTGGGTACGCTTCGCGTTCGGCATGACGCTCAGCTGAAGCAACACGCCATCGCCGCGCGTCGACAGGCAGGACAACGCATCAGAAGGTTTCATCGCCAACTCGAGGACAAGCATTACGACCCGCCCCGCCCGCGGGTCACCGTTCCCGGCGCCGCCGCTCGCCCGACGGCATGGAGTCCACGGGAGCGGCGGATCCGGCTCCGCCGGGCCGTTCGCGGCCGGCCCCTCGGGGGCAGCGAGCGCCAGCGAGCGTGGGGCCGTCATCTCTCCGGGCCGTTCGCGGCCGGCCCCTTGGGGGCAGCGAGCGCCAGCGAGCGCGGGGCCGTCATCTCTCCGGGCCGTTCGCGGCCGGCCCCTCGGGGGCAGCGAGCGCCAGCGACCGTGGGGCGGTCATGACAAGAAAAAGCCCGGCCGAGGCCGGGCTTCCAGTCAAGCGAGAACGCTGACCTCAGGGCTTGTTGCCCGTGGGGAACGGCCAGGCGGCAGCCGGGCTCAGCGCGGTCTTCGCAGCGGGCGCAGGCGCAGGCGCAGACGCAGCAGGCGCGGCGGGTGCCGCAGCCTTCTTCGCAGCGGGCTTCTTCGCGGCGGCCTTCTTCGCAGGGGCCTTCGCAGCCGCCTTTTTCGCAGGCGCCTTGGCAGCCGCCTTCTTCGCAGGCGCCTTCTTCGCGGCGGCCTTCTTCGCAGGCGCCTTCTTCGCAGCGGCCTTCTTCGCCGGCGCCTTCTTGGCGGCAGCCTTCTTGGCGACCGGCTTCTTGGCAGCCGGCTTCTTCGCCGCGGCCTTCTTCGCCGGGGCCTTCTTGGCGACGGCCTTCTTCGCCGGAGCCGCCTTCTTGGCCGGAGCGGCCTTCTTCGCCGGGGCCTTCTTGGCGGCGGCCTTCTTGGCCGGAGCCTTCTTCGCCGCAGCCTTCTTCGCCGGGGCCGCCTTCTTCGCGACCGGTTTCTTCGCAGTTGCCATTTCAATCTCCTTGATCAAGTTGCATGAAACGCCGCCCCGAGACCGGTGCGGCATTCATCGCCCGCTTGCCTTGCCCGCCGCGCGAGGCGACGGGTGGCTTGCATGACGATGAACTGGGTTGCGGCATCAGCGAATCGCATCTGACGGCGATTCTTCTGGCACCACGGATCTTGATCGCTACGACACCCTGGAAACCGATCGCGAACGATCAGTCCCAGGACAGGGCGCCACCGGATTGGTACTCGATGACGCGGGTTTCAAAAAAGTTGCGTTCCTTCTTCAGGTCGATCATCTCGCTCATCCACGGGAACGGGTTTTCCTCGTTCGGGAAGAGCGCCTCGAGGCCGATCTGCTGGGCACGCCGGTTGGCGATGTAGCGCAGGTAGCCCTTGAACATCGACGCGTTCAGGCCCAGCACGCCGCGCGGCATGGTGTCCTCCGCGTAGCGGTACTCGAGCTCGACGGCCTTCATGAACAGGCCCTTGATCTCGGCCTTGAACTCGGCCGTCCACAGGTGCGGATTCTCGAGCTTGACCTGGTTGATCAGGTCGATGCCGAAGTTGCAGTGCATGGACTCGTCGCGCAGGATGTACTGGTACTGCTCGGCCGCGCCCGTCATCTTGTTCTGGCGGCCCATCGACAGGATCTGCGTGAAGCCGACGTAGAAGAACATGCCTTCCATCAGGCACGCGAACACGATCAGGCTGCGCAGCAGCGTCTGGTCGTTCTGCGGCGTGCCGGTGTGGAAGTTCGGATCCATGATCGCTTCGATGAACGGGATCAGGAACTGGTCCTTGTCACGGATCGAGGCGACTTCGTTGTAGGCGTTGAAGATCTCGCTCTCGTCCAGGCCGAGCGACTCGACGATGTACTGGTACGCGTGCGTGTGGATCGCTTCCTCGAACGCCTGGCGCAGCAGGAACTGGCGGCACTCCGGCGCCGTGATGTGGCGGTAGGTGCCCAGCACGATGTTGTTGGCGGCCAGCGAGTCGGCCGTCACGAAGAAGCCGAGGTTGCGCTTGATGATGCGGCGCTCGTCTTCGGACAGACCGTTCGGGTCCTTCCAAAGCGCGATGTCGCGCGACATGTTCACCTCTTGCGGCATCCAGTGGTTCGCGCAGGTGGCCAGGTACTTCTCCCACGCCCACTTGTACTTGAACGGCACCAGCTGGTTGACGTCGGTCTGGCCGTTGATGATGCGCTTCTCGGCGGCCGTGACGCGGCGCGCGGACTTCGCGGCATGCGTGGCGGCGATGGAGATCGCGGGCGAGACCTGGGGCTCGGATTGCGGCACCGCGCGCGCGTCGACGGCCTGCGTCAGCACCGGAGCGGATTGCACGTCGCGGAGCGACGGGGAGGCCGTGCGTCCATCGCGATCGAACGCAGAGATGGCGGGCGGCAGAGAGTTTTGCGGAGACCTAAGGTCGTCTTCCCAGACCAGCATGTGTGTGCTTCCTATGGCTGCGAATTATCGGAGTGTTGTGTTCAAACACCAAGCACTTATTGACAGCGAGCCGCTCTCGTTGTTGCGGCTTCGCATCGAAG
>JAEKKH010000224.1 GCA_019510465.1 Burkholderiales bacterium | reverse complement strand
TGCCCAGCAGCGTGCGGCCGTGGAAGCCGCCGCCGAAGGCGATGACGGCCGAGCGCTTCGTGGCCGAGCGCGCGATCTTGACGGCGTTCTCGACGGCCTCGGCGCCGGTGGTCAGGAAGAAGGCCTTCTTGGCGAAGTCCCCCGGGGTCCTGGCGATCAGGCGCTCGGCCAGATCGATGTAGGGCTCGTAGGCCAGCACCTGGAAGCAGGTGTGGTGCACCTTGTCGAGCTGCGCCTTCACGGCCGCGACGATCTTCGGGTGGCGATGGCCGGTGTTGAGCACGGCGATGCCGCCGGCGAAGTCGATGTAGCGCTTGCCCTCGACGTCCCACACCTCGGCGTTCTCGGCGCGCTCGGCCACGATGTCGTAGCTCTGGCCCAGGCCCGAGGGCAGGGCGGCGCGGCGCCGGGCCATCAGGGCGGCGTTGTTCAGGTGGGCTTCACGTTGCATGGGGAACTCCGGCGCTCGCACGGAGCGCATTGCTCGAACAGGGGCGGAACGGCGCATCACGCCGGACCGGATGCAATGACTTTAGTTCCGGCGACCCGGTACAGCCATGTACAGTCGCGGTGAAACAGCGGTTCGCTGTACAGGTCGTGCCACCTATACAGCGGGGTCAGGTCTTGAATGTGCACTGCACATTCAAGACCTGACCCCGCAACGTTCAAGACCTGACCCCGCTTTGGACCAGGCCTGACACCGGACGAGAGATGTTCACGCTGCAACCCGATTCCTCCACGCCGCTGGTCACGCAGATCGTGGACGGCCTGCGCCGTCTGATCGTCGACGGCAGCCTGCGCACGGGCGCGAAGATCCCGTCGATCCGGCATTTCGCCAAGACGCACCAGGTGAGCGTGTTCACGGTGGTGGAGGCGTACGACCGCCTGGTCGCGCAGGGCTACCTCGTCTCGCGGCCGCATTCGGGCTTCTTCGTGCGGCGGCGCGCGCCGGCCGAGGCGGCCGCCGTGCCGGGCTTCGCGTCCACCGCCAGCTTCGACGCCCAGTGGTACCTGCGCAGCATCTTCGAGAACCGCCATCTCGCGGTGAAGGCGGGCTGCGGCTGGCTGCCGCAGTCCTGGCTGTTCGAGGAGGGCGTGCGGCGCAGCCTGCGCGGCTTGGCCGCCGAGCACGTCGAGCTCGATGGCTATGGCGACCCGCGCGGCCACCTGCCGCTGCGCGAATGGATCCGCAACGCGCTCGCCGAGGCCGAGGTCGCGCTGCAGCCCGACCAGGTGCTGCTGACGCACGGCTCCAGCCACGCGCTCGACCTCGCCATCCGCCGCCTCGTGCGCGCGGGCGACGCCGTGCTGGTCGACGACCCGGGCTACTCCAACGAGCTGTTCGCGCTGCGCGTGGCCGGCGCGCGGCTGATCCCGGTGCCGCGCACGCCGCAGGGCTACGACCTGGCGGCGCTGGAAGACGCCATCGTCACGCACCATCCGCGCGTGTTCTTCACGCAGCCGCGGCTGCAGAGCCCCACCACGTCCACCGCCACGCTGGCACAGCTGCACCGCGTCCTGCAGCTGGCCGACCGCCACGGCTTGACCATCGTCGAGAACGACCTCTACGTCGACCTCGACCCCGATCCGCGTCCATCGCTCGCCAGCCTCGACCAGCTGGCGCGCGTGCTCTACGTCGGCAGCTACTCGAAGACGATCTCGCCCAACCTGCGCGTGGGCTACGTCGCCGCCCATCCCGCGCTGATCGACGATCTGGCGCAGCTGAAGATGATCTCGGGCCTGACCTCGTCGGCATTCAGCGAGCGCCTGATCCTGGGCGCGCTGACCGAAGGCCGCTGGCGCAAGCACCTCAAGAGCCTGCGCGCCCGCCTGGCCGAGGCGCACGAGACCTGCGGCCAGCGGCTGGTGTCGCTCGGATTCGAGCTGTTCCACGAGCCCAAGGCCGGCATGTTCCTGTGGGCACGGCATCCGCAGCTGCCGGACCCGGTGGCGCTGTCCAACCGCGCGGCGCAGCACGACATCATGCTGGGGCCGGGGCACCTGTTCAGCGCGACGCTGCAGCCGACGGACTGGATGCGGTTCAACGTGGCGTTCGCGGGCGATCCGCGGCTGGGTGCGTTCCTCGAGGAAGAGCTCGCGGGGCCGTGACGCCGCGTGGCCGCCTGCGCAAACGCGTGTCACCGTGCGCGCAGCCGCAGGTTCCACTCCAGCCGAAGCCTCATCCGAGGCGCGGCTGGATCCCGAACACCAGCCCGAAGATCACCGCCAGCACCGTGATGGCCAGCCAGATGCGCGACAGCACCTCGGTCGCACGCTTTTCCTTGATCGCGGTGCCGAGTTGGTCCTGCAGCGCCGCGATCTGCTGGCGCAGCAGCGGGGTCTCCATCTGCGCGCTGACGGCCTCGGCCAGCAGCGGCGCCGTCAGCTCCTGCGCCTTGTCCGTGTTCCAGGTGGACTTGAGCTCGCGCACCGAGCGCGCGAAGAAGCTGCCGCCGCCGCCCGAGGTGGGCCGCACGGTGAAGCCGGAGCGCGCGAAGAAGGCGTCGCGCAGCTCCATCTCCTTGTCGCCGGGCACGTCGACCTGGTAGAGCGAGCCGGTCAGCACCGTGGCCTCGGGGTGCAGGCCCGCGACCCACTCGACCAGCAGGGCGCGCAGCAGGCTCATGATGCCCATGCCGGCGGGCTCGGCCAGGATCTGGCCCTTGGGGCCCAGGCGGGCGGCGCTGACGCGCCTGCCGTCGGTGGACATCTCGAGCACGCGAAACTGCAGCGCGTTGGTCGCGCGTCCCGTGGACGTGCGTTCGGCGAAGCGCTGGGACTTGCCGTCGCGCGGGTCGAACTCGGCCAGCCAGCTCAGTTGCACGCGGTACAGGTGCTCGACCCGGCTGTCGGTGGCGCTGGCCTGCGTCGCCTGGAAGTAGGTGACGCCGGCCACGCGCACGTGGCCCGTCTTCATGCGCACCCGGAACAGGCGCGTGCGCTGCGGCCGCGCGGCCGTCTCCATGTCGGTCTGCGTGCTCACCCAGGGCGCGGACGAGGGCGGGGCGTCGGCGGGCAGCTCGAGAGGCGATGGCGCGGGCGGGAGATCGGGCATGGCGGACGGGAAAGGGGCTATCCATTGTGGGCTGGCGTCGCCCGGTGGCAACGCAGAAAAGCCCGCCGGTGGGTGACGTTGTACCGATTCCCACGGCCGGCGGGCGTGCCGACCCCGCCTCCTATAATCAAGGGTTCCGCGCGACCTCGTCGCGCGCCTGCTGCCCGCCCAGGTGAACCGACGGCGAGGCTCCCAGAAAGTGCCGGAATGAAAGCCGCAGAAATCCGTTCGACCTTCCTGAAGTTCTTCGAATCGAAGGGCCACACCATCGTCGCCTCGTCGCCGGTGGTGCCGGGCGACGATCCGACCCTGTTGTTCACCAACGCGGGCATGAACCAGTTCAAGGACGTGTTCCTGGGCTTCGACAAGCGCCCGTACACGCGCGCCACCACCTCGCAGAAGTGCATCCGCGCCGGCGGCAAGCACAACGACCTCGACAACGTCGGCTACACCGCGCGCCACCACACGTTCTTCGAGATGCTGGGCAACTTCTCGTTCGGCGACTACTTCAAGAAGGACGCGATCAGCTACGCCTGGGAACTGCTGACCGTGCACTTCAAGCTCCCCAGCGACAAGCTGTGGGTGACGGTCTACGCCGAGGACGACGAAGCCTACGACATCTGGCACAAGACGGTGGGCGTGCCCGCCGAGCGCATCGTGCGCATCGGCGACAACAAGGGCGCGCGCTACGCGTCGGACAACTTCTGGATGATGGGCGACACCGGCCCCTGCGGCCCGTGCACCGAGATCTTCTACGACCACGGCCC
>JAEKKH010000223.1 GCA_019510465.1 Burkholderiales bacterium | reverse complement strand
CGGACAGCGCGGCCAGGTCGGCGGAGGAGAGGTTGGCGACCTGGTCGGTCGTCAGGTTGGCGACCTGCGTGGTGGTCAGCGCGGCCACCTGCGCCGTGCTCAGCGCATCCAGGTTGGTGGTGGTCAGCGCGGCGAGCTGGGTGGTGGAGAGGCTGGCGACCTGCGTGGTGGTCAGCGCGGCCATCTGCGCCGTGGACAGCGCGTCGAGCTGGTCGGAGCCGAGCGCGTTGACGGCGGTGGTGCCGAGGGCGCGCAGGTCGTTGGTGGACAGCGCGCCGAGCTCGGTGGTGGTCAGTGCGGCGATCTCGGCCGTCTTCAGGGCCGCGGCCTGCGCGGTGGTCAGCGCGGCGATCTCGGCGGTCGTGAGCGCGACGACCTGGTCGGTGGTCAGCGCGCCGACCTGCGTGGTGGTGAGGGCCGCGAACTGCTGCGTGGTCAACGCGTCGAGGCCGGTGGTGCTCAGGCCGGCGACCTGCGCCGTGGTCAGCGAGGCGACCTGCGCCGTCGTGAGGGCCGCGACCTGGCTGGTCGTCAGCGCGTTGAGCTGGTCGGTGCCGAAAGCGTCGACGGCGACGGTGCCGAGCGCGCGCAGGTCCGCGCTGCCGATGGCGGCGACCTGGTCGGTCGTCAGCGCGGCGATCTGCGCCGTCGTCAGGGCGTTGGCCTGCGCCGTCTTCAGCGCGGCGATGCCGTCGGTGGTCAGGGCCTGGATGTCGGCGGTGTTCAGCGCGCGCAGCTGCGTGGTGCTGAAGGTGGCGACGTCGGCGGTGCCGAGGTTGGCGATCTGGTCGGTGGTCAGCGCCGCGACCTGCGCGGTGCTGAGGGCGGCGATGCGCGAGGTCGCGAACGCGTCGAGGTTGGTGGTGCTGAGGCTGGCGATCTGGGTCGTCGTCATCGCGGCGACCTGCGCCGTGGTGAACGCGCCCATCTGGGCCGTGCCCAGCGCGTCGAGCTGCGTCGTGGTCAGCGCGCCGACGACGGCGGTGCCGAGGACGGCGATGTCGGCGGTGGTCAGGATGGCGACCTGGTCGGTGGTCAGCGCCTGCGCCTGCGCGGTGGTCAGCGCGGCGGCCTGGGCCGTGGTCAGCGCGACCAGCTCGCCCGTGGTCAGGGCCACGATGTCGTCGGTGTTGAACGCGCGCAGCTGGTTGCTGCTCATCGCGGCCACGTCGGCCGTCGCGAGCGCCTGCACCTGCGCGGTGGTCAGGGCGGCCACCTGCGAGGTGGTCAGCGCGGCGAACTGCGCGGTCACCAGCGCGTTGAGGCTGGCGGTGGCGAGATTGGCGATCTGGCTCGTGGTCAGCGCGGCGACCTGCGTGGTCGTCAGCGAGGCGACCTGGTCGGTGGTGAACGCGTTGAGCTGGGCCGACGTGAAGGCGTCGATGGCGTTGGTGCCGAGCGCGCGCAGGTCGCGCGTGCTGAGCGCGCCGACCTGGTCGGTGGTCAGCGAGGCGATCTGCGCCGTCGACAGTGCGGCGGCCTGTTGCGTGGCGAACGCCAGGATCTCGGTGGTGGTCAGCGACTGCACCTGCGTCGTCGACAGCATGCCGATCTGCGCGCTGGTCAGCGCGGCGATCTGCAGCGTGCCCATGCTGGCCACCTGCGTGGTGGTCAGCGCGCCGACCTGCGCGGACGTCAGGCTGGCGATCTGCGACGTCGCGAACGAGTCCAGCGTGGTGGTGCCCAGCGTGCTCAGCTGCGTGGTCGTCAGCGAGGTGACCTCCTGCGACGTCAGCGCGAGGATCTGGCTCGTGCCCAGCGCGTTGAGCTGGTCGGAACCGAGCGACGTGAAGGCGGACGTGGTGATCGCGCGCAGGTCGGCCGTCGAGATCGCGGCGACCTGGTCGGTCGTCAGCGACGAGACCTGCGCCGTGCCGAGCGCGGCCGTCTGGTTCGTGGTGAGGGCGTGCACCTCGGTGGTGGTCAGGCCGGCCACCTGGTCGGTGGTCAGGGCGGCGACCTGCGCGGTGGCCAGCGACGCGAACTGGTTCGAGGTGAGCGAGGCGACCTGGTCCGTGCCCAGCGCGCCGATCTGCGTCGACGACAGGCCGTGCAGGCCGGTGGTGGTCAGCGCCGCGACGTCCGACGTCGTCATCGCCGCGATCTGTGCCGTGCCGATCGCCGAGATGGCGGTGCTCGAGATCGCTCCGACCTGCGCGGTCGTGAGCGCCTGGATCTGCGCCGTGTTGAAGGCAGCCCAGTCAGCCGTTCCGAGGGCGGAGATCGTCGTCGTGGTCAGGGCGGCGATCTGCGAGGTGGACAGCGAGGTGATGAGGGACATTGTTGTTCCTGGGCGTGTTCAGTTCAGGGGCGACGGTCGGCGAGGGGCGGCCGCGCCTGTCGGATTCGTTCTCGGGCTCCGGCGACCGATGCCCTGCGCGCGGCGCCGCGGTCAGCGGGCGTCGCCAGGGGCAGGGCATGGGTCGCGAGAGTCGTGGGCATGCGGGAAGTCGGGACGGTTCCAATTGTTAAGTCGGGTTTGCAAACCATTTCCGGTTTGGGTGGAACTATCGATGGAGCGGTCGATCGGCTTTGGGCCGAAAAGCGGCTCGAATCCGGCCGTCTTGCGGGGCCGTGGCGAGACGCGGGCAGGAAGTCCCGCGGCGCGGCCCGCGGGGTCGCGCGGAGCCGGGGCCGCAGGTCAGTCCGCGAGGCCGTGCACCGCGCGCGCCATGTGCGCCGCGAGGTCGCCGGCGACCAGCGGCAGGCGCCGGCCGGCCGCGAAGTCGCAGGCGCGGCCGTGGATCCAGGCCGCGGCGCGGGCAACGTCGAACGCCTGTCCGATGGCGTCGCGGTCCGGCGCCTGCGCCGACCAGAGGCCGCCGATCCAGCCGGCCAGCACGTCGCCCGTGCCGGCCGTGGCCAGGCGCGCGTCGCCGGTCGGGTTGACGGCGAGGCGGCCGCCGGGCGCGGCCACCAGCGTGCCGGAACCCTTGAGGAGGACGATGGCGCCGGTGTCCGCGGCGATCGCGCGCGCCGCGGCGAGCCGGTCGGCCTGCACCTGACGGGCGTCGCGGCCGAGAAGCCGCGCGGCCTCCAGCGGATGCGGCGTCAGGATCGTCGCGCTCCCCCGCGCGCCGCGCGCCCGCAGGAGCGCGCGCAGGCTCGCGTCGCGCGCGATCGCGTTCAATGCATCGGCGTCGAGCACCAGCCGCGCGGCGTGCGCGAGGCAGCCGGGCAGTTCGCCGGCGACGGCGTCGCCGCCGCCGCAGCCGGCCACGACCGTGGCCTTGCGGTTGTCGCGCAGCGCGGCCTGCAGCTCGGCCATCGGGCGCAGCATCAGCTCGGGGTGGCGCACGTCGACCGGCAGCGCGCCGCCGGCGTCGCTCGCGTGCGTGTGCACGAGCACGCGGCCCGCGCCCGCGAGCGAGCCGGCGTGCGCGGCCAGCAGCGAGGCGCCCACCATGCCGGCCGCGCCGCCGGCCACGTGCAGGTCGCCATAGCTGCCCTTGTTGGCGAGGTGGCGCCGCGGGGGCAGCAGCGCGCTCGCGGCGCGGCTGCCGGTGAGCGAGGCTGTCGCCGGTTCGTCGTCCTGCGGCGCGACGCCGAGGTCGTCGAACCAGGGTTCGCCGGCCAGCTCGCGGCCGGTGCCGGTGAGCAGGCCGGCCTTGGGCGTGAGCAGCGTGAGCGTGTGGGTGGCGCGCACGGCGGCGTCGCCCAGCGGCGCGCCGGTGGCGCTCGACAGGCCGCTGGGCACGTCGACGGCCAGCACCGGGCAGCGCAGCGTGTGCAGCAGGGCGACGGCGGCAGCCATCGCGCCGTCGAGCGCGCGCGACTGGCCCACGCCCAGCAGCGCGTCCACGGCCAGGTCGACGCCTTCCAGTTGCGCCGCAGCCGGTGCTTCGGTGGCGATGGCGACGCCGGCGATGCGCGCCTCGGCCAGCGCCCAGGCCGCGTCGTCGGGCAGCGCGCGATCGGCGCGATGGCCGACCAGCGTGACGCGCACGTCCAGGCCGGCGCGATGCAGCCATGTCGCCAGCACGAGGCCATCACCGCCGTTGTTGCCGGGGCCGGCCAGTATCCAGGCCGCGCGCGCCGTCGGCGCGATGGCGCGCGCCAGCCGCAGCAGCGCGAGGCCGGCGCGCGCCATCAGGGTGTGCGGGGGCAGCCCGGCCGCGGCGCGCCGGTCGATCCGTCGCGTCGTCGCGTCGTCGAACAACGCGACGTCGTCGGCGTTCTCGAGCAGGCGGCGCGGCGTCATCGGCGCAGGTTAACGCAATCGTTGCGGGGCGAGGGCGCCCGCCTCGGGCGGCGCCGGTTCGCCGGCCATCATCCTGCTCAGCAGGCCCGCGCCGGCCTGGCTCAGCGCCCAGCCGTGCTGCGCATGCCCGACGTTCAGCCAGATGCCCGGCACGCCGCTGGCGCCGACCGCGGGCAGGCCGTCGGCCAGCACCGCGCGCGTCGCCTGCCAGACCTGCGCCTGCTGCCAGTTGGCGGCCCCGGGAAAGGCGCCGTCGACCGCGTCGTACAGCGGCTGCAGCTGCTTTGTCGTCGGCGGGGCGGCCGGGTCGGCGGGCGCGGACGGCACGGAAACGGCCTCGTGCCCGCCGGCCACGCGCAGGCGTGCGCCGAGGCGGTTGATCGACACGCCGGTGCGCACATCCAGCAACGCGGCGCGCGGACCGCTGTCGGGTGCCGACTCGCGCACGTGCTGCGCCACCGTGACCGAATAGCCGTGCACCGGCTTCCAGGGCAGCGCGACGCCCAGCGGCGCCAGCAGGCGCGCCGACTCGAGCGCGGCGCAGACGACGACGGCGTCGAACGCGGCCTCGCCGGCCCGGCCGTCCGCCGTCGCGAAGCGCACGGCCGGCCTCGCGTCAGCGGCGATCGACTGCACCGTGTGCTGGAACAGGAAGCGCGCGCCCAGGTGCAGCGCGTGCGCGCGCAGCAGCTGCGTCCATTCGCGCGGGTTGCCCACGCGCGCATTCGGCAGCCAGACGGCGCGCGGCGCATCGTCGGCGATGGCCCGGCCGGGCTCGAGCTGGCGCTGGCGGGCGGCGTCGGCCCACTCGGCCGTCTCGCCGAGCGCCTGCAGCCATGCGATCGCCTGCGCGGCCTGTGCGGCATCGGGCTGGACCAGCAGGAGGCCGTCGCCGCGTTCGAACTCGAGGCCCAGCGCGCGGGTGAGCTCGTCGATGCGTGCGACGCCGGCCGACAGCAGCCGCAACAGTGCCTGCGCACGCTCCTGGCGTCGCCCGGTCGCGGCGGCGTCGCCCTTGCCCAGGAGGCCGGGCACGGCGAACGCCGCGCCGGTCGGGTGCAGCCGGCTCGCGTCGTCCGCCTTGCCGGCCTGCAGCCGGCCCGGCGCCGGCCGCCAGGGGGCGGCGAGCGCGGCCGCGGCGATGCCGGCGGGCGCGAAACTGGACTCCTCGGCGACGCTGGAGCGGCGCTCGAACACCGTCACCTCGTGGCCGTCGGCGGCGAGGGCCTGGGCGGCCGCGACACCGGCCATGCCGGCGCCGATCACGGCGATCCTCATCGGGCGGCCTCCCCGAAGGAAATGTGCGGGGCGGGGGTGGAAATGGTGCAGGAGCGCAACTGGCCTGCTATACTCTTTGGGTTTTTCTCGGTGGCCATGCGGTTGTTTCGACAACCCGGCACGGTGATCGGTGAAAACGGGGTCGGTTCAGAGTGAAACGATCCCAAACACGCGAACCCGGCAATCAAGGTGTTGTGGTCGAGCTGGAACAGGCATCCAGGCGGTTAGAAACCGTAAGTCCTGTTGCTCGATGCAATGTGTGCCGGGATTCTAGACCCAACCTTTGGAGCATTCCATGTCCGTATCCATGCGCGAAATGCTGGAAGCCGGCGTCCATTTCGGACACCAAACCCGCTTCTGGAACCCCAAGATGGCCCCGTTCATCTACGGCCATCGCAACAAGATCCACATCATCAATCTCGAGAAGACCCTGCCGGCTTTCGAGAACGCGCTCAAGTTCATCCGCAGCCTCGCGTCCAAGCGCGGCACGATCCTGATGGTCGGCACCAAGCGCCAGGCGCGCGAAGTCGTCGCCATGGAAGCCCAGCGTTGCGGCATGCCCTATGTCGACCAGCGCTGGCTGGGCGGCATGCTGACCAACTTCAAGACGGTCAAGGGTTCGCTGAAGAAGCTCAAGGACATGCAGGCCGCCAAGGATTCCGGCACGCTGGCCGTGATCAAGAAGGAAGCGCTGATGTTCGAGCGCGAGCGCATCAAGCTCGAGAAGGACATCGGCGGCATCCAGGACATGGCCGCGCTGCCGGACGCGATCTTCGTGATCGACGTCGGCTACCACAAGATCGCGATCCAGGAAGCCAACAAGCTGGGCATCCCGGTCATCGGCGTCGTCGACACCAACCACTCGCCGATCGGCATCGACTACGTGATCCCGGGCAACGACGACTCGGCCAAGGCCGTGGCGCTGTACGCCAAGGCCGTGGCTGACGCCGTGCTCGAAGGCAAGGCCAACGCCACC
>JAEKKH010000222.1 GCA_019510465.1 Burkholderiales bacterium | reverse complement strand
TCAGCTCCTCGCTGCTGGGCGTGCTGGCGCAGCGCCTCGTGCGCAAGCTGTGCGAGTACTGCAAGCGCGAGGACGAGCACCACCGCTGGCACCCCGTGGGCTGCGAGCACTGCGCCAACTCCGGCTACAAGGGCCGCACCGGCGTCTACGAGCTGATGGTGGTCGACGAGCACGTGCAGTCGCTGATCCACGGCCGCGCGGCGGAGCAGGACCTCGTCAGGGCCGCCATCGCCAACGGCATGCGCTCGATGCGCGAGGACGGCGAACGGCTGGTGAGCGAAGGCATCACGTCGCTGGAAGAAGTGGTTCGCGTGACGCGCGACTGACCATGCCGGCCTCCCCGCTCATGCTGCTTGCTGCCCCCCGACGGGGCGCAGCCGCCTCGGGGCGCGCCGGCTGAGGCCTCGAAGTACAGACACCCATGCCCGCATTCAAATACGAGGCGCTCGACGCCAACGGCAAGTCGTCCACCGGCATCGTCGAGGCCGAGACGGTCAAGGCCGCGCGCTCGCACCTGCGCGGGCTGCAGCTGGTGCCGCTGGGACTGACGCCGGTGGCGGTGGTCGAATCCGCCGAGAAGCGCTCGATGTTCTCGCGCAAGACGTTCTCGTCGTCGAGCCTGGCCGTCTGGACGCGCCAGCTCGCCGGCCTGGTCGCCGCGGGGCTGCCGCTGGAGCGCGCGCTGACCGCGCTGGCCGACGAGGCCGAGGAACAGAAGCAGCGCGACCTCATCGCGCACCTGCGCAGCGAGGTCAACGGCGGCTCGACCTTCGCGCGCGCCCTCGGCAGCGTGCCGCGCGAATTCGACGAGGTCTACCGCGCCGTCGTCGCCGCGGGCGAACAGAGCGGCGCGCTGGGCCGCGTGCTCGAGCGCCTGGCCGACGACCTCGAGGAGCGCCAGTCGCTCAAGGGCAAGCTGATCGGCGCGATGCTGTACCCGGCCATCGTGTCCGTCATCGCGGTGATCATCGTCACGTTCCTCGTGACCTACGTCGTGCCGCAGGTCGCCTCGGTGTTCGCGAGCAGCAAGCACGCGCTGCCGTTCCTCACGTCGATGATGCTGTCCATCAGCGCCTTCGTGCGGCAATGGGGCCTGCTGGCCGCGGCGCTGCTGATCGCCGGCGGCATCCTGTTCACCGCGGCGTTGCGCCAGCCGGGCTTTCGCCTGCGCTTCGATGCCGCCTTCCTGAACCTGCCGCTGGCCGGACGCCTGGCGCGCGGCTACAACGCGGCGCGCTTCGCCGGCACGCTGGCCATGCTCGCGGGCGCGGGCGTGCCGATCCTGAAGGCGCTGCAGGCGGCCGCCGAGACGCTCGGCAACCACGCGCTGCGCGCCGACGCGATGGAGGCGCTGGTGCAGGTGCGCGAAGGCGCCCCGCTGGCGTCCGCGCTGGCCGCGCACAAGCGCTTTCCCGGGCTGCTGGCCATGTTCGCGCGCCTGGGCGAGCAGACGGGCCAGCTGCCCGTGATGCTCGAGCGCGCCGCACGCCAGCTCGCCAACGAGGTGCAGCGCCGCGCGTTCGCGCTGGCCACGCTGCTGGAACCGCTGCTCATCGTCGCGATGGGCGGCGTCGTGCTCGTCATCGTGCTGTCGGTGCTGCTGCCCATCATCCAGCTCAACGACTTCGTCAAGTGACCGCGGCGGCCTGCGGCGCGCAGGCCGAGCAGTAGGCAACGCCACGCTGGACGGGCGCCTCCCGATAGCCAGCGCTGTGTTTCTCCTCCGCATCGATTGGGATAACGTTTCGCGAGCCTCCCCGAAGGCCGGCCCGAACGTTGACCAACCCGTGATGCGAGGTGAGACATGTGGCGGCGTCCCCTGTGCGTGCTCCTGGCGTCGACGGCGCTCGCGGTCGCTCCCGCGGTCGCCGGCATCGTGTCCATCGGGCCCGGCAGCCCGCCGGGCGCCGGCGGCACGGTCGTCAGCGCCGAGATCACGCCGGGCGACGCGAGCTCCGCGTACCTGAACCTCGCCTTCACCGCCATGGCGCCGGTCGACGTGGCGATCGTGACGTCGAACGCGTCGCCGGTCGCCACCTACGGCAGCGCGATCAACGGCACGTCTTCCTCGTGGACGGGCTTCTCGGTGCAGGTGGTCGACGGCTCGACGACCTTTCTCGCGCTGAACGACCCGAACGACCCGTTCGGCAGCTACACCGACCTGGCGGGCTGGCGCGTCGCGCTGAGCGGCGACGGCCGCAGGCTGACCTTCTCCGGCGGCAGCATCGCGCCCGGCGCGTCGCTCGACCAGGTGCTGGGCCTGAGCGTCGCGGGCACGCCCGGCGGCGCGGTCACGCTGGCCTTCATGCCAGGCGTGCCCGAGCCCGCGACGGGCGCGCTGTGCCTGCTCGGGCTGGGCCTGCTCGCCTGCGCGCTGCGGCGCCGCCAGCCCCCTGCCGGGGCGACGCTGCTGCCCGCGCTGGCCGCCGCCGCGGTGCTGCCGGCTCACGCCGTCGGGCCGCAGGTCGTGGCCGACTGGCAGGCGCAGCTCGTCATCCAGCCGGTGGGCAGCGTCGCGGGCCTGCCCACGCAGATGGCGTTCGGCCCGGACGGTCGCCTGTACGTGATGACCGCCGACCACGGCCCGATCGGCCTGCACCGGGACGCCGCGACAGGGGCGCTGTCGTCGCCCGTCAACGCCGCCCCCGCCATCCACGGCCTGGGCATCGCGTTCCATGGCGCGAACATGTACCTCAGCGCGCTCGACGGCACGATCCACAAGCTCGGCGACGCGAACGGCAACGGCGTGTGGGGCGAGCCTGGCGAGCTCGACGTCGCGATCGTCACCGGCCTGCCCCAAGGCGACCACGACACCGACCAGATGCAGGTCATCGGCAACGCGCTCTACGTGGGCATCGGCCGGCGCACGATCAACGGCCACTCCGGCGCATGGACGGGCCAGGTGATCGACGACTTCGGCGGCAAGGGCTTCGCCCTCGGCGGACTCGGCCGCACCTGGGGCGACTCGGCCTACAACGGCACGATCGCCTGGATTGCCGACCTGCGCGCCGTCGCGGACACGCCGGCCTCCGCGAACGCCTGGAACACGACGCCGCCGACACTCACGCAGACGCTGGTGCAGCAGGACACCGGGCCCTTCACGCTGCGCGGCGCGGGGCGGCTCGTCGTGCACTCGGCCGGCACGCGCAACCCGTTCGGGCTGTGCGTCGGCGCGGCGCATGCGCTGTACTTCACCAACAACTTCAACCGCACGGTGACGCTGGGCAACGGCGAAGCGGGCTTCGGACTGCGGGGCGACCGGCTCGACGCCGACTTCAGCCGCGACGTCCAGGACCAGTTCTTCAAGGCCTCGCCCGGCGCCGACTACGGCTACACCGACGTCAACTGGCGCGGCCGCAACCCGATGCTGACTCCGACGGCGGACGGCTACCACCGCGTGCGCAGCCTCACCTTCGACAACCTGTCCAACCGCGGGCCGTACGTCCTGCACGACCCCGCGCACCCGGACGGCCTGGGCCCGCATTCGTCGGCCGACGGCTGCGCGTTCTGGTCGGCCGCCGGCCTGCCCGCCGCGCTGCAGGGCAACGCCTTCATCGTCCGCTTCAACGGCAAGATCACCGAGGCATCCGGCGGCGCGGGCGCGTCGCTGACCTACGCCGACCTCGTGGCGGTCGACGTCGCCACCGGCCAGGTGCGCCAGGTCGTCACCGGCTTCAACCATCCGCTGGCCGTCCTGGCCGATCCGGCCGGACGGCTGCTGGTGGCCGACTACGGCAGCCGCCAGATCTACGCGATCTCGACCGTCGCGCCTTGACCGATCGCGCGCGAAGTCGCGCAGGAGCCGGACTCGCGCTGCGAATCCGGCGTTTTGTC
>JAEKKH010000147.1 GCA_019510465.1 Burkholderiales bacterium | reverse complement strand
GCCAGGCCATCACCGCCGCGGGCTTCGAGATCAAGCCGGGCGAGCACCCGATCGTGCCCATCATGATCGGCGACGCCGTCAAGGCGCAGCAGCTGTCGCAGCGCATCATGGAGCTGGGCCTGTACGCCGTCGGCTTCTTTTTCCCCGTCGTGCCCAAGGGCCAGGCGCGCATCCGGGTGCAGATGTCGGCGGTGCATGACCGGCATCACCTGGAGAAGGCCGTCGAGGCGTTCTCCCAGGCCGGCAAGGAGCTTGGCCTGGTGGGAGCCGCGCAATGACGGGTGCCCGCATCCTCATCATCGGCGCCAACGGCCAGATCGGCTCGGAACTCGCGGGCGCCCTGAGCCAGCGCGCCGGCGTCGAGGCGGTGATCACCAGCGACGTCGCGCCCACGGGCCGCACGCCGGGCCTGGCGCACGAGCAGCTGGACGTCACGGACGCCGCGGCGCTGACGTCGGTCGTCGAGCGCCACCACGTCACGCAGGTCTACCTGCTGGCGGCCGCGCTGTCGGCCAACGGCGAGAAGCACCCGCAGTGGGCCTGGAACCTGAACATGACGGGCCTGCTCAACGTGCTGGAACTGGCGCGCACGCACAAGCTGGACAAGGTGTTCTGGCCCAGCTCGATCGCCGCCTTCGGCCCGTCGACGCCCGCCGACGGCACGCCGCAGGACACCGTCATGGACCCGACCACGATCTACGGCATCAGCAAGCTGGCCGGCGAGCGCTGGTGCGCCTGGTACCACAGTAACCACGGCGTCGACGTGCGCAGCCTGCGCTACCCGGGCCTGATCAGCTGGAAGACGCCGCCGGGCGGCGGCACCACCGACTACGCCGTGGAGATCTTCCATGCGGCGCTGCGCGACGGCCGCTACACCTGCTTCCTGAAGGAGGACCAGGCGCTGCCCATGATGCTGATGGACGACGCGCTGCGCGCCACCATCGAGCTGATGGAGGCGCCGTCCGGCTCCATCCGCCAGCGCGGCAGCTACAACCTGTCGGCCATCAGCTTCACGCCGCGCCAGATCGCCGACGCGATCGCCCGGCGGGTGCCCGGCTTCACGATGGACTGCCAGCCGGACTTCCGCCAGGCCATCGCCGCCAACTGGCCGCGCTCGATCGACGACAGCGAGGCCGCGAAGGACTGGGGCTGGAAGGCCAGGTTCGGCCTCGACGAGATGGTCGACGAGATGCTGACGCAGCTGGCGCCCCTCGTGAAGGCCAAGGCGACGGCCTGAGCGGCGCCAGGGCCGCGTCGTCGGCGCTCAGACCGGCACCTTGCCGGTCCAGATGTCGAAGTACATGCGCCAGTCGCCCATGAAGCTCCAGAGCGGGCGCTTGAACGAGGCGGGCCGGTTCTTCTCGAAGACGAAGTGCCCGACCCAGGCGAAGCCGTAGCCGAACAGCACGCCGGCGACGAAGAACAGCGGCCGGTGCGTCCAGATCAGCGACCACAGGCAGACCAGCGCGAGCGTCGAGCCGATGAAGTGCAGGCGGCGGCAGGTGGCGTTGCGGTGCTCGTTCAGGTAGAACGGATAGAACTCGCCGAAGCTGTGCAGCGATTCGATGTCGGTGACTGCGTTGGCCATGGTCGTTCCCTCGTTCGTTATGCGCCCTCAGGCCTTGAGGGCTTGACGGATCGCATTCAACACCGCATCGGGGGCTTCCTGCATCAGTGCATGCCCTGAAACGATGCGCGTGAGCGCGGCATTCAGCATGCCCGCGAGTTCCTTCGTGGCCTTGGCGGGCGTCATCGCGTCGCGCGTTCCCACGATCAGGTGGGCCGGGCACGCGACGCGCGCGGCCGCCTCGACACCGCCAGCGTAGGCGTCGCAGACGCGGAAGTCGTGCTCGAACAGGTTGCCATCGGCATCACTTTGTATGCGATGCATCAAGGCGCTGTTGCCACCGCGCAGCCAGGCGCCGGGTCCGGGGTACGAGGGCTTGCTGGCCAGGCTCGAATGCGAGAACGCGTTGACCATCGCGATCGCGCGCGCCGGATCGTCGCGTGCCGTGGACAGCAGGGCCTCGCTGACCTTCATCGGGTACGCGGTGCCCACCATCACGAGGCTGCTCGCCCGCGCGGGCGCCCGCGCGGCGGCCTCCAGCGCGATCAGCGAGCCCATGCTGTGTCCCACCAGGTGGGCCCGGTCGACGCCGGCGGCGTCCATCAGCGCCAGCACCCAGTCGGCCAGCGCCTCGATGCTGGCCAGCGCCGGGCCCTCGGAGCGGCCGTGGGCCGGCTGGTCGACGGCCAGCACGCGGTGGCCGTGGTGGGCGAACCAGCGCGCCAGCAGCGTCCACACGGAGTGGTCGTTGAGCGCGCCGTGGAGGAAGACGACGCACGGCCCGTCGACGGCGAACGGCCTGCCGCCGGTGTACGCGTAGGCCGCGCGCCCCTGGACGTCGAGCTTCATGCGGCGGCCTTCTCGGCGGACTTGAGCGCGCCCTTCAGGTCGGCGATGAGGTCGTCCGCGTCCTCCAGGCCGATCGACAGCCGGATGCTGCCGGGCCCGATGCCGGCGGCCGCGAGCGCGGCGTCGTCCATGCGGAAGTGCGTCGTCGACGCCGGGTGGATCACCAGCGAGCGACAGTCGCCCACGTTGGCCAGGTGCGAGAACAGCTGCAGCGCCTCGATGAACGCCACGCCCTGCGCGCGCGAGCCGCGCAGGTCGAAGCTGAACACCGAACCGCAGCCGCGCGGCAGCAGCGCCTGCGCGAGCGCGTGGTCGGGATGCGATTCGAGCTCGGGGTAGCCGACCTGCGCCACCAGCGGGTGCGACGCCAGGAAGCGCGCCACCTTGCGCGCGTTGGCGACGTGGCGCTCCATGCGCAGCGGCAGCGTCTCCAGCCCCTGCAGGATCAGCCAGGCCGTGTGCGGGCTCATGCAGGCGCCGAAGTCGCGCAGGCCCTCGCGGCGGGCGCGCAGGAGGAAGGCGCCGACGGTGCTCTCCTCGGTGAACACCATGTCGTGGAAGCCGGCGTAGGGCGCGGTCAGCTCGGGGAAGCGCCCGCTGCGTTCCCAGTCGAAGCGGCCGGAGTCCACCAGGACGCCGCCGACGACGGTGCCGTGGCCGGACAGGAACTTGGTGGCCGAATGGAACACGAGGTCGGCGCCCAGCTTGAAGGGCTGCTGCAGCCACGGCGTGGTGAAGGTGGCGTCGACCAGCAGCGGCACGCCCGCCTCGTGCGCGATGGCCGACACGCGCGGGATGTCCAGCACGTCCAGGCCCGGGTTGCCCAGCGATTCGCCCAGCAGCAGGCGCGTTTCGGGCCGGATGGCGGCGCGCCAGCCGTCGATGTCGCGCGGCTTGACGAAGGTCGTCTCGATGCCGAAGCGAGACAGGGTGTAGGCCAGCAGGTTGTGCGATCCGCCGTACAGCGCCGAGCTGGCGACGATGTGCGAGCCGGCGCCGGCGATCGTGACGATGGCCAGGTGCAGCGCGGCCTGGCCGCTGGCCGTGGCGATCGCGCCGATGCCGCCTTCCAGCGCGGCCACGCGCTCCTCGAACACGGCGGTGGTCGGATTGGAGATGCGGCTGTAGACGTGGCCGGCGCGCTCCATGTTGAACAGCGAGGCGGCGTGCTCGCTCGACTCGAAGACGAAGGACGTCGTCAGGTGCAGCGGCGTGGCGCGCGCGCCGGTGGCGGGATCCGGGGCGGCGCCGGCGTGCAGCGCGAGGGTGTCGAAGGACGGGTCGGACGGGACGCCAACGCCACGATTGTGTGCTATGTTGAAGCCCTGTTCCCACTGATTCCCCGAGGAGGCGTTGCCATGAAAGTCAGCGACATCCTGCGTGTCAAGGGCAATACCTTGTTCACCGTTTCGCCCGACCAGCCGCTTCACGAAGCCGTCGTCACGATGGCCGAGCACGACATCGGTTCGCTCGTCGTCATGGACCACGGCGATCTCATCGGCATGCTCACCTTCCGCGAGGTGATCCGCGCCACCGTCCGGCAGGGCGGCACGCTGGGCAGCGTCACCATCCGCTCCGTCATGGACGACGCGCCGCTCACCTGCACGCCCGAGACCGAGATCGACGAGGTGCGCCGCATGATGCTCGGCCGGCACGCGCGCTACATGCCCGTGCTCAACGGCCAGACGCTGATGGGCGTGATCTCGTTCTACGACGTGGCCCGCACGGTGGTCGAGGCGCAGGACTTCGAGAACCGCATGCTCAAGGCCTACATCCGCGACTGGCCGTCCGAGGAAGACGCCAAGGTCCAGACCGAGCTCTGAATCCGCGCCGCGGCCGGCCGTCCGGCCGCGTGGCGGCAGCCGTCAAGCAGGCGCCGGCGCTTCGGCGCGGCGCAGTGCGGCGGGCAGGTCGGGCAGGACGACCGGTGGCGCCTCCCAGTGCGCCGTCGTCACGGGGTCGAGCTGCTGCTGCGGCTGGCGATGCAGGCCGCAGACGATCCAGCCGATGTCGCGCCGCGCCAGCTCCCGGCCCAGTGTCTCGAGCGCGCTCTGGCCGGAGGTGTCGATCGACAACAGGTAGTTCGCCTCCAGGATCACCCAGCGCACGCCCGGGGGCAGTTCGTCGGCGAGCGACTCCACCTTGCCCGCGGCGCCGAAGAACAGGGCGCCGTACAGCCGGAACACCCGCACGTCGCCGCCCGCGCCGGCGGCGGTGTCGGCCTCCAGCCCGAACAGGGTGCCCATGCGGTAGACGAACAGCATGCAGGCCAGCGCGAGGCCCACCTCCACCGCCACCGTCAGGTCCAGCACCACGGTCAGCACGAAGGTGCAAAGGAACTTGGCGGCGTACTCGACGCCGTCCTTGTGCAGGCGCAGGAACTCGCGCGGTTCCAGCATGTTCCAGGCGACGTACAGCAGGATGCCCGACAGCGCCGCCAGCGGCACGCGCGCGGCCAGCGGCGCGGCCGCCAGCATCACCAGCAGCAGCGTGACCGCGTGCAGGATGCCGGCGACCGGTGTGCGGCCCCCTGCGCGGATGTTGGTCAGGGTGCGTGCGATCGTCCCCGTGGCGGGGAGGCCGCCGAACAATGGCGCGACAAGGTTGGCGACGCCCTGCGCCATCAGCTCCTGGTTGGGGTCGTGGCGCCGGACCGGGGCGACGCCGTCGGCCACGCGCGCGCAAAGCAGCGACTCGATGGCCCCCAGCAGCGCGATGGTCAGCGCCGGCACGAACAATTGCTGCACGCTGTCCCACGACACGGCGGGGGCCTGGAGCGCCGGCAGCGTTCGCGGGATGCCGCCGAAGCGGCTGCCGATGGTCTCCACGTGCAGGTCGAGCGCGCCGGCCAGCGCCGTGAGCGTGACCAGCGCCACGATGGGCCCCGGGATGCGGGCGGCGAACCTGAGCCAGCGGTTGGTGCGACGATCCTCCCCCAGCAGGTTCTTCTGCACGCCCAGGCCCGACCAGAACATGAGGCCCGCGAGGCACCCGGCGCCCAGCAGCAGGGCCTGCAGGTTGGCGTGCGGCGCCTGCCTGGCCACCGTGGCGACCTGCCCGAAGAAGCCCGCCGGCATCGAGGCGATCGGCAGTCCGAGGAAGTCCTTGAGCTGCGACAGCGCGATCAGCACGGCGATGCCGTTGGTGAAGCCGGAAATGATGGACACGGGCATCTGGCGCACCAGCGCGCCCACGCGCAGCCAGCCCATCGCGAGCAGCAGCACGCCGGCCATCATCGTGGCCACCAGCAGGTTGGGCACGCCGTAGCGCTGGACGATGCCGTAGACGACGACGATGAACGCGCCGGCGGGCCCGCCGATCTGGACGCTGGAGCCGCCCAGCCCCGAGATCAGCAGGCCCGCGAGGATGGCGGTGAACAGGCCCTGCTCGGGCTTCACGCCGGAGGCGATGGCGAAGGCCATGGCCAGCGGCAGGGCGACGACGCCGACGGTCAGGCCGGCGCCGAGGTCGGCGAGGAAATCCGTGCGCCGGTAGCCGCGCAGCGTGTCGAGCAGACGCGGTCTGAAACGATGATGGGGAAGCATGTGGCGATCCTGGCGACGGGTGCAGTGGAGGACCGAACCGGGGCCGTCGGGGGACCGCAGTGGTGCACGCGTGCCATGAAGCGCCGCCGCCTCGAGGGCAGCCAGGTGCGGGACGCGCGGGGGACGGACATCACGTCATCTTATGCCTGGACGTGCGCGCTCAGGCAGCGATCATCGGCACGACGTTGTCCGTCGACGCCGGCTCGCGGCCGGCGATCCACATCTCCAGCGCCGCCGCGTCCATCGGGCGGCAGAAGCGGTAGCCCTGCATCATGTCGCAGCCCTCGCGGCGCAGGAACTGGTGCTGGGCGTCGGTCTCCACGCCCTCGGCGATGGTCTGGAGGTCGAGCGCGCGCGCCATCTGGATGATGGCCTGCACGATGGCGCGGTCGTCCGGGTCGGTGTCGATGTCGCGCACGAAGGACTGGTCGATCTTGAGCGTGTGCAGCGGGAAGCGCTTGAGGTAGCTCAGCGAGGAATAGCCTGTGCCGAAGTCGTCCAGCGACAGCCGCACCCCGAGCGCATGCAGGGCGTCCATCATCGAGATGGCGGCTGCCGGGTTCGCCGGCGCCACGGCATCGGGCAGGCCGACGTGGCGGAATTGCACCGCCGACAGGTTCACCGCCACCACCATCGGCGGCACGCCCGCGTCCATCCAGGCCTTGAGCTGGGCGACGGCGGTGCGCAGCACCCATTCGCCGATCGCCACGATCTGGCCGCTGGTCTCGGCCAGCGGGATGAACTCGGCAGGCGAGACGAAGCCGAACTCCGGATGCTTCCAGCGCAGGAGCGCCTCGACGCCCACCAGCTGCCGGCCGTTGCCGTCCAGCTGCGGCTGGTAGTGCAGGAGCAGCTCGCCCCGCTCGAGCGCGCGGCGCAGGGCGGACTCCAGCTGCAGCTGGCGCGCCGAGCGCTGCTGCATGCCGGCGGCGAAGAAGCGCCAGGTGGCCTTGCCCTCGTGCTTGGCGCGGTACATGGCGGTGTCCGCGTTGCGCGACAGGATCTCGTAGTCGTCGCCGTCGGACGGGTAGCACGCGATGCCGATGGACATCGTCATGCTCAGCTCGTGGCCCTGCACCATGCACGGCTCGGCCAGGCGCTCGAGCAGCTTGGAGGCCACCAGCTCCGCGCCGGAAGCGTCGGCGCCGGGCAGCAGGACGGCGAACTCGTCGCCACCCAGGCGGGCCACCGTGTCGACCTCGCGCAGGGTGCCCTGCAGCCGGCGCGCGACCTCGCCCAGCAGCGCGTCGCCGACGCTGTGGCCGAGCGTGTCGTTGATGTTCTTGAACTGGTCCAGGTCCATGAACATCAGCGCGAACGGCCGATGGTCGCGGCGCGAGATGCTGGTCAGCTGCCCGACCCGGTCCGCCAGCAGGCTGCGGTTGGGCAGGTCGGTGAGGGTGTCCACGTGCGCCAGGCGCACCAGGTTGCTCTCGACCTCGCGGAACTGCGTGATGTCGTTCAGGATGCCGATGTAGTGCGTGACGGCACCGTGGGCGTCGCGTTGCGGCGTCACGGCGGCCCAGCACGTGTAGAGGCTGCCGTCCTTGCGCGAGGTGCGCACCTCGCCCTGCCAGTGGCCGGCGGTCTGCAGCGCGCTGCGCACCTGGCGACGCACCTCGCGGCGGCCGATGCCCAAGCCGAGCGCGGCCACCTGCTGGCCCTGCAGCTCTTGGACGTCGTAGCCGCTGATCTCGCAGAAGGCCTGGTTGACGGTGACGACGCGGCCCTTGCGGTCGGCGATGACGAAGCCCTCGCGCGCCTGCTCGAACACGGCGGCGGCCAGCTGCAACTTGTCCTCGACCGACTTGCGCTGCGTGATGTCGCGTCCCTCGACCAGCAGGTTGGGCGGTGCGTCGCTGCTGCGCGGGATGGCGCGGATCGACAGTTCCAGCGTCATCGCGGCGCCGTCGAGGCGCCGCACGGTGAGCTCATGGGTGAGCACGGCGCCGCCGACGGCCTGCTCGATCACGCCCTGGATCGCGCGTGCCTGGACGGCGTCCAGGCCCAGCTCGGGGATCTCGTCGAGGCGGCGGCCGGCGATCTGCGCATGGCTGACGCGCAGCCAGTGGCGGCCGGTGCCGTTCATGTGGCGCAGGGCGCCGTGGGGGTCGAGCACGCACACCAGGTTCGGACTGCGGTCGATCAGCCGGTTGGCCAGGCGCTCGCGCTGCAGCGAGCGGCGGGTGCGCACGGTCTGGGCGAGCAGGGCGCCGCCCAGGCCCAGCAGGGCGACGGCGGCCAGCCAGAACAGCCACAGCGGAACGGTGACCAGGGCGCCGGCGGGAGCGGGCGCCGCGAGGACGGGAGCGGCGGCGGCCGCCGCAGTGGCCGCGACGAGGACGAGGCGGCCCGGGCGCAGGCGGGCGGCGGCCGCCGGGCGCATCGGTGCATCCGCGAGCGGCTCGCCGATCGCGCCTCCCCTGACGCGTGAACGAGGGCCGGAAGACAGCATCCCGGCACTTTGCCCTGGATTGGCACGCGAGGTCGGGCTGATAAGCCGCGCGGACGTGCCCTATTTCACGCTGCTCGACGATGGCGCGGCGCCCGGGGTCAGTCGCGGCCGGCCGCCGTCGCGTCCGGGCCGGCGCCGGCCGCCGCGAAGCACCGCGCCGCGCATCGCGAAGGCGCACCGCGTCCCTCCCTTTAGAATCGAGCCATGTCTGGCAGCACCTTCGGCGAACTGTTTCGCGTCACCAACTTCGGCGAGTCGCACGGCGTGGCGATCGGCTGCGTCATCGACGGCTGCCCGCCGGGCCTGGCGCTGGCCGAGGCGGACATCCAGGTCGAGCTCGACCGGCGGCGGCCGGGCACCTCGCGCCACGTCACCCAGCGCAACGAGCCCGATGCGGTCGAGATACTGTCCGGGGTATACGAGGGCGTCACCACCGGCACGCCGATCGCGCTGCTGATCCGCAACACCGACCAGCGCAGCAAGGACTACGGCAACATCCTGGACACCTTCCGCCCGGGCCACGCCGACTACACCTACTGGCGCAAGTACGGCCTGCGCGACCCGCGCGGCGGCGGCCGCTCGTCGGCACGCCTGACCGCCCCGATGGTGGCGGCCGGCGCCGTCGCCCGCAAGTGGCTCAAGGAGCAGCGCGGCACCACCTTCGTCGGGTGGATGAGCCAGCTCGGCGACATCCCTATCCCGTTCGTCGACGAGGCGCAGATCGCGCTGAACCCGTTCTTCGCCCCCGATGCCGCGATCGTGCCGGCGCTCGAGGAGCGCATGGACGAACTGCGCAAGGCCGGCGACTCCTGCGGCGCGCGCATCGAGGTCGTCGCCCGCGGCATGCCCGTGGGCCTGGGCCAGCCGCTGTTCGACAAGCTCGACGCCGACATCGCCTACGCCATGATGGGCGTCAACGCGGTCAAGGGCGTCGAGATCGGCGCCGGCTTCGCGAGCGTGGCCCAGCGCGGCACCGAGCACGGGGACGAGCTGACCCCCGCGGGCTTCGTCGGCAACAACGCCGGCGGCGTGCTGGGCGGCATCTCCACCGGGCAGGACCTGCGGGTGTCGATCGCCATCAAGCCGACCAGCTCGATCCGCACGCCGCGCCGCTCGATCGACCGTGCCGGCAACCCGGCGATGGTCGAGACCTTCGGCCGCCACGACCCTTGCGTCGGCATCCGCGCCACGCCCATCGTCGAGGCGATGCTCGCCCTGGTGGTGATGGACCACGTGCTGGCGCACCGCGCCCAGTGCGGCGACGTCCACCTCGAGCAGCCCGCCATCCCCGCTGCCGCCCCGCGCGTGACGCGCCCGTGACGGCGCGCACCCCCGTCCGGGGGGTGCGGCACGGCTTTGCGTCCGGCCGCGGGCGGCTTATCCTCGCGGAGGCCGTCGTCGAGCGCGGGCGCCGTCCGTTCGTCGCGCGCCCCGGCGGCCTGAGCGCCGTCTCCCGCAGTTCGTCGGCCGGAATTCCGGTTCGTCCAGGCGCACTGCAACTCGTCCTGACCCAGCAGCACTTCGTCGCAATCCGCCCCCATGTCCCACCCAGCCGATCCACACTCCGTCGAAATTCAGGATGGCCCTGAAAAGAAGACGAAGGAAGAGGACATGCGCAAACGCTTGGTATTCGCAGTGGCGGCGATCGTCGTCGCTATCGCAGGTGGTTTCGCGATCAAGGCCGGCCGGGGTGCCGCCGCCGTGCCGGCGAGCGCCGCGATGGCCGCCAACGCGCCCGACGCGGCCGCCAGCGAGGTGCCGCTCGACTTCACGCCGAACGAGGCCGCGAAGCCGCTGCAGCTCGCGCTGCCGCAGGTCGTCGAGTTCTCGGGCCCGCTGGTCGCGCCCAACACCGCCATCGTGCGCGCCAAGGCCACCGGCACGCTGCTGTCGCTGGACGTGCAGGAAGGCCAGCGCGTGAAGGCCGGCGACTCGCTCGGCCACATCGACGTCAGCGACCTGCAGAGCAAGGTGGCCGAGCGCGCGGCGAACCTGGCGGCCGTCAGGACGACGCTCGACCAGGCCCAGCGCACCCACGAGTCCAACATCGGCCTGGCCAACGACAAGTTCATCTCGCCGATCGCCCTCGACAACTCGAAGTCCCAGCTCGATAGCGCGAAGGCCGGGGTCGCGGCGGCCCAGGCGGCGCTCGACTCGGCGCGCATCGCGCTGCGCGACGCCTCCCTGATCGCGCCGATCAGCGGCATCGTGTCCAAGAAGTATGTCGTCTCGGGCGAGAAGGTCTCCGCCGAACAGCAGGTGGTCACCATCGTCGACCTGCACCTGCTGGAGCTGGCCGGCACGGTCGGCACGCAGGAGGTCGGGCAACTGACCACCGGCATGCCCGTCACGCTGAAGATCGAGGGCCTGGACAAGCCCATCGACGGCAAGCTGGCACGCATCGCGCCGGCCGCCGAGGCCGGCACGCGCTCGATCGGCGTCGTCGTGCAGCTGCAGAACCCGAAGGAGACGATGCGCGCCGGCCAGTACGCGGTCGCGCAGGTGCAGATCGGCGACGCGACGCCGCGCCTGACGGTGCCCATCAGCGCCATCAGCTCCGCGTCGGGCCAGGAATACGTGTGGACGGTGGAGAAGGGCAAGCTGCTGCGCCGCACCGTCATCACCGGTCGCCGCGACCCGGTCAAGGGCCGCGCCGAAGTGGTCGAGGGGCTGACGCCCGACGTCCCGGTGCTGGGCGCGCGCTTCGACAACCTGCGCGAGGGCGCCAAGGCGCGCGTGGTCGCGGTGGCCACTGCCGCCACCCCCAAGCCGCTGTCCGCCACCGCCACCCGCTGATCACGCCGTTCCCACGGCCTCGACTCGAGGAGAGTTTCCATGTGGATGACGCGTGTCTCCATCAACAACCCCGTCTTCGCGACCATGGTCATGGTGGCGCTGTGCGTGCTCGGGTTGTTCTCGTACCAGCGGCTGGGCGTCGAGCAGATGCCCGACATCTCGCCGCCGATCGTCTTCATCGCGGTGCAGTATCCGGGCGCGTCGCCCGGCGCCGTCGAGACCGAGATCACCAAGCCGCTGGAAGATGCCCTGAACGGCATCGCCGGCGTCAAGATGATCCGTTCCAACAGCTACGAGGGCCGCAGCGAGACGGTCGTCGAGTTCAAGCTGTCGGTCGACATGACGCGCGCCACGCAGGAAGTGCGCGACAAGGTCTCGGTCGTGCAGTCCGGCTTCAACCGGGATGTCAAGCCGCCGTTCGTCAGCCGCTTCGACGGTGAAAATTCCCAGCCCACCGTGGTGCTCGCGCTGATGGCCAACGGCCGCAGCGACCGCGAGCTGTCGCTCATCGCCGACCAGACGGTGCAGAAGCGCCTGACCAGCGTCGAGGGCGTCGCGCGCGTCACGCCGCTGGGCCTGGTCACGCGCCAGGTGCGCATCGACCTCGACCCGCAGCGCCTGCGCGGCTTCGGCCTCACGCCGGCCGACGTCAGCGCCGCGCTCGTGCGTGCCAACACCGACCAGCCGGTGGGCCTGCTGCAGAACAGGAACGAGGATTCGCTGGTGCGCGTCGAGGGCCGCGTGCTCGATCCCAAGCAGTTCGCCAACGTGGTCGTCTCGCGCAACGCCAGCGGCGGCGTGGTGCTGCTGGGCGACGTCGGCAAGCTGGTCGAGCGCGAGCAGGAGCCCGATTCGCTGTCGCGCATCAACGGCAGGGCGGCCGTCACGTTCAACATCTTCAAGCAGCAGGACGCCAACATCGTGCGCACCGGCGCCGCGATCAAGGCGGCGGCCGAAGAAATGCGCAAGTCGCTGCCGCCGGGCGTCGAGCTCAAGCTGATCTACGCCAGCTCCGACTGGGTGGAGCAGTCGCTGGACGGCGTGAAGAAGACGCTGGGCGAGGGCGCGCTGCTGACCATCGCCATCGTGTTCCTGTTCCTGCACAGCTGGCGCTCGACGATCATCACCGGCCTGACGCTGCCGATCTCGGTCATCGCCTCGTTCATCGCCATCAATGCCTTCGGCTTCACGCTGAACTTCATGACGATGATGGCGCTGTCGCTGTGCATCGGCCTGCTGATCGATGACGCGATCGTGGTGCGCGAGAACATCGTGCGCCACGTCGGCATGGGCCAGGACCACCACACCGCCGCGCGCCGCGGCACCGACGAGATCGGCCTGGCGGTGATGGCCACCACGTTCGCGATCTGCGCGGTCTTCGTGCCGGTGGCCTTCATGAAGGGCATCGTCGGCAAGTTCTTCTTCCCGTTCGGCATCACGGTGGTGTCCGCGGTGGTCGTGTCGCTGTTCGTCAGCTTCACGCTCGACCCGATGCTGTCGTCGATCTGGAAGGATCCGCCGGCCGTCACGATGCAGCGCATCTGGGGCGTGGGCCACATGATGCGGGCCGTCGACTGGGGCATGGCCAAGCTGCACCACACCTACGAACGACTGATCACGTGGGCCTTCAGCGGCCGCCGCTACCGCATGTTCGTGCCGCCGGTGCCGGCGTACGGCTTCGGCTTCGGCGCCGATGGCCGCCGCCTGGTGCACGGCAGGCGCCAGCTGCGCTTCGCGACGCTGACCCCGCGCGGCATCGTGCTGTGGTCGGCCGTGGCCACGTTCTTCGCGGCCATCGCGCTGGCCACCACGATCGGCGCGGAAGCGATCCCGCAGACCGACCAGAGCTACACCAACCTGAACATCACGATGCCGGTGGGCACCAGCCTGGCGCGCGCCGACGAGAAGATGAAGCAGGTCGAGGCCATCATCGGCTCGATGCCCGAGATCGACTCGCTGTCGACGCAGGTCGGCGGCGACAACGGCCACAACACGGCCTACATCGGCATCGGCCTGACGCCGCGCCACCAGCGCAAGCTCAACCAGTTCCAGGTCGAGGACGAGATCCGCAAGCGCCTGCAAGGCCTGCCGGGCATCTCGGTGGCGCTCGGCAACCGGCCGATCTTCATCTCGATCCTGGGCCCCGATCCGACCGTGCTCGACCAGATCACGGCCGACCTGGGTGCCAAGATCAAGAAGGTCAAGGGCGTGACCGACTTCGAGTCCTCGGTCAAGCCCGGCCTGCCCGCATACGCCGTGCGCGTGCGCCCGGACGCCGCGCGCCAGCTGGGCATGACGCCGCAGCAGCTGTCGGCCAGCCTGCGCGCCTACGTGCAGGGCGACGTGTCGACCTACTGGACGACGCCCGACGGCCAGCAGGTGGAGGTGCAGCTGCGCCTGCCGCAGGCCAGCCGCGAGACCGTCGCGCAGCTCAACAAGCTGCCGGTGGCCTTCGCCGCCGACGGCACGCCGGTGCCGCTGGAGAGCGTCGCCACGATCGAGCCCGTCACCAACCCGGACGTGATCAAGCGCCAGGACCTGCAGCGCCGCCAGGCGGTGTACGCCGGCGTGGACGTGAAGTCGGGCCGCACGGTGGGCCAGGTCAACGCCGACATCGACAAGATCGTCAAGGCCACCGTGCTGCCGCCGGGCTATCGCTTCGACGTGGGCGGCGCCGCGCAGGACCAGGACGACATCTTCGGCAACATCGGCTCGGCGCTGGGCCTGGCGCTGATCTTCATCTACATCGTGCTGGCCAGCCAGTTCGGCAGCTTCCTGCAGCCGCTGGCGATCATGGCCTCGCTGCCGCTGTCGCTGATCGGCGTGATGATCTCGCTGAAGGCGTTCCACTCCACCATCAACCTGTTCTCGCTGATCGGCCTGATCATGCTGATGGGCCTGGTGACGAAGAACGCCATTCTCCTCGTCGACTTCGCCAACCATGCCCGCAAGGCCGGTGCGACGCTGGCCGAGGCCGTGCTGACCGCCGGCCAGATCCGGATGCGCCCGATCATCATGACGACGGCCGCGATGGTGTTCGGCATGTTCCCGCTCGCGCTCGCGCTCGACGAGGGCGGCGAACTGCAGGCGCCGATGGGCCGCGCCATCATCGGCGGCGTCATCACCTCGACGTTGCTGACGCTGGTGGTGGTGCCCGTGATCTACGCGTACATCGAGCAGTGGGTGGGCTTCTTCAAGCATCGCCTGGACGCCAGTTCGCGCGGCGCCTGCGTCGGCGCGGTGCTGTCGGGCCTGGTGGGCGTCGTGCTGATGATGACCGGCGTGCCGATGGCCGGCGTCGGCGCCGTGATGGCGGTGGCGATCGGCCTGAGCGTGTGGGCCTGCTGGTCATACGCAGCGGCCAACGCGTACCACCGCGGCTGGGCCGCCATGGGCCTGCTGGGCATGCTGGGCTTCATGATCCTGGCCTTCCTGCGCCCGATCCAGGACGGTGGCCCGCCGGAAGAACTGTCGATGGCGCCGCCCAACACGATGGCGCCCGATTCGCAGCCCGATTCCGAGCCCGAGGCCGACTCCGTGATGGCCTGACGCCGCGGCCTCCGGGCCCCGAGCCGCCGGTCACGAATTTCGCGTCCGGCGGCTTGTTCATGGCCGGCGCCGCTCGACGGCCGCCCGTCGCCATCCGTCGACCCCCACGGCGGCGGTCGCGCGCATCGGTGCTAAGGTGGCGGCATGAAGTCCCGCCTGATCCTCCTGCTGCTCGCCGTGCCTGCCACGGCGGCGTTCGCGCAGTACAAGTGCACCGCGGCCAGCGGCGCCGTCACGTTCCAGCAGACGCCGTGTCCGAGCTCGCAGACGGAGCAGAAGCTGACCGTGATCCCCAACGGCCACCCACCGCCGGCCTCCGGCGCCTCGGCGGCGTCGGGCGCCGCCAGGGCAGCGGCGCCCGCGCCGGCGCCGGCCGTGCCGACCGAGAGCGTCGACAAGCGCATGCTGGCCAGGTACGAGCGCCAGCGCCAGCGCGACACGCTCGAGAAGGCGGTGCAGAGTGCGCAGGCGGACAAGGACAACCGCGCCAGCGCGCGGCTGCAGGACATCGCCGGCGCGAAGCGCCAGTTCGGCGACGATCCGGCCAACGCACAGGCCTTGCGCGACGCGCTGGCGTCCATCGACAGCCGCTACCGGGCGCTGGCGGAACTGGACGACAGTCGCATCCAGGCCGCGCGCAAGGCGCTCGACGACTGGGACAAGGCCCGCTAGGCTCGCGGCCGCCCGGTGGCGCCGCGCTTCAGAGGCGGCGCCGACCTGCGGGGCGACCCAGCACGGCGTCGCAGTCGCTGCACGCGCGCAGCTCGGTGTCGCCGGCCGGCGTCTCGAGCGTGGCGGTGGCGCCGGCGCGGATCTCCCAGTGCCAGACGCCGCTCGCCGAGCGCGCGGTGCCGCGCACGTAGCAGGGCAGGATGTCCCAGTTGTCGTGCTGCTGGCGTGCGGTGACCACCACGGAGCGCGCCAGGAAGTAGCGCGCCTGGGCGGCGGTCAGCGCGAAGTCGGCGCAGAAATCGCCGCCCGCCTCGGCCCCGCGCGAGTCGATGCGCACCTCGTCGAGCGCGGCCCCCATCGGCGGCGCCGTCGCGCAGCCCGCGAGGGCGAGGGCGAGGAGGGGAGCCGCCAGGAACAGGGGATGTCGCATGGTCGGCCAGTGTCGCGCATTTTTCGCGGGTTGCTCAACATTCGACGATGTTGACGGCCAACCCGCCGCGCGCGGTCTCCTTGTACTTGGTCTGCATGTCGGCGCCGGTCTCGCGCATCGTCTTGATGACCTTGTCCAGGCTCACGTGGTGCGTGCCGTCGCCACGCATCGCCATGCGCGCCGCGTTGATCGCCTTGACCGAGGCGATCGCGTTGCGCTCGATGCAGGGGATCTGCACGAGGCCGCCCACGGGGTCGCAGGTCAGGCCGAGGTGGTGCTCCATGCCGATCTCCGCGGCGTTCTCCACCTGGCGCGGCGAGCCGCCCATCACGGCGGCCAGGCCGGCGGCGGCCATCGAGCACGCCACGCCCACCTCGCCCTGGCAGCCGACCTCGGCACCGGAGATCGACGCGTTCTCCTTGTAGAGGATGCCGATCGCCGCGGCGGTGAGCATGAAGTCGACGACGCCCTTGTCGTCGGCACCCGGCACGAAGCGCGTGAAGTAGTGCAGCACGGCCGGCACGATCCCCGCCGCGCCGTTGGTGGGCGCGGTGACGACGCGGCCACCGGCGGCGTTCTCCTCGTTGACGGCCAGCGCGTAGAGGTTGACCCAGTCCATCACCATCAGCGGGTCGCGCGGCCCCAGCGCCGGGCCGCCCCAAGCGGGGCCACCCCCCTCGGGGGGCAGCGAAGGCCTGCCTTCGCCAGGGGGCGCAAATGAATCGGCCTCGGGGTTGACGGTGAGGTCGCGGTACAACTGCGCCGCGCGGCGCCTGACCTTGAAGCCGCCCGGCAGGACGCCCTCGGTGCGGCAGCCGCGCGCCACGCACTCCTGCATCACCTTCCAGATCTTCATCAGGCCGGCGTCGATCTCGGCGTCCGTGCGCCAGTGGCGCTCGTTGCGGCGCATCAGCTCGGCGATGCCGATGCCGTGCTCGTCGCACAGGCGCAGCAGGTCGTCGCCGCTGTGGAACGGGTAGGGCAGGACGGTGGTGTCGGGCGCGACCACCTTCTGCCGCGAACCGTCGGCCGCCACTTCGTCGCTGACGACGAAGCCGCCACCCACGGAGTAGTACACGCGATTCTCCAGCTCGGCGCCCTGGTCGTCGTACGCGGTGAAGCGCATGCCGTTGGCATGGAACGGCAGCGTCTCGCGCCGGTGCATCACGAGGTCGGCGGATTCGTCGAACGCGATCTCGCGGCTGCCGTTGAGCGTCACGCGATGCTGCGTGCGGATGGCCTCGAGGAGGGCGGGCACCTGCTCGATGTCCACCGTGTCCGGCTCGTGGCCAGCCAGGCCCAGCAGCACGGCCTTGTCGCTGCCGTGGCCCTTGCCGGTGGCCCCGAGCGAGCCGTACATGTCGGCCTTCACGCGCGCGGTGCGCGCGAGCGCGCCCTCGTGCGCGAGGCGGGCGACGAACATGCGCGCGGCGCGCATCGGACCCACCGTGTGCGAGCTCGACGGGCCGATGCCGATCTTGAAGAGGTCGAAAACCGAGACTGCCATGGGTACCCTTCAGAGATATTCGTGTACCGGCATGCGGCATGCGCGGAGCGCGGCCGCCGGCAGGGCCAACCAGGAAGAGGGGGGCGAGGATCGCATCCGAGACGATCCGAACTCCCCCCTCGGGGGCCAGCGACCAGCGTGATCGTGGGGGCCTACTGTATGCAGCTGCAGAACAGGTTGCGGTCGCCGTAGACGTTGTCGACGCGGCCCACCGGCGACCAGTACTTGCCCAGGCGCAGTGCCGGCACCGGGTAGGCGGCGTCCTCGCGCGAGTACGCGTGGGGCCATTCGGCCTTGAGCAGCGCCTGCGCGGTGTGCGGCGCGTTCTTCAAGGGGTTGTCGTCGCGCGGCCAGCTGCCTTGCTCGACCTGGGAGATCTCCGAGCGGATCGCGATCATGGCGTCGCAGAAGCGGTCGAGCTCGGCCAGAGGCTCGCTCTCGGTCGGCTCGACCATCAGCGTGCCGGCCACCGGGAACGACAGCGTCGGCGCGTGGAAGCCGTAGTCGATCAGGCGCTTGGCGACGTCCTCGGCGGTGATGCCCGAGCTGTCCTTGAGCGGACGCAGGTCGAGGATGCACTCGTGCGCGACGCCGCCGCCCTGGATGCCGGCGATGTTGCCGCTGAAGTGGATGTCGTAGTGCTGCGACAGGCGCGCGGCGATGTAGTTGGCGTTGAGGATGGCCGTCTCGGTGGCCTGGCGCAGGCCGGCCGCGCCCATCATGCGCACGTACATCCAGCTGATCGGCAGCACGGCCGCGTTGCCCAGCGGGGCCGCGGAGACGGCGCCGACGCGCTGGTCGTCTCCGGCGCCCAGGCCGGCCGCGCGGTGGGCCGGCAGGAAGGGCACCAGGTCGGCCACGACGCAGACCGGGCCGACGCCCGGGCCGCCGCCGCCGTGCGGGATGCAGAAGGTCTTGTGCAGGTTCAGGTGGCTGACGTCGCCGCCGAACTCGCCCGGTGCCGCCACGCCCACCATCGCGTTCATGTTGGCGCCGTCGACGTAGACGCGGCCGCCGTACTGGTGGACGAGCGCGCACAGCGCCTTGACGCCCGGCTCGAACACGCCGTACGTGGACGGATAGGTGATCATCATCGCGGCCAGGTCGTCCTTGTGCGCGACGCACTTGGCTTCCAGGTCGGCCATGTCGACCTCGCCCTCGGCCGTGCACTTGACCACGACGACCTTCATGCCGACCATCTGCGCCGAGGCCGGGTTCGTGCCGTGCGCCGACTCGGGGATCAGGCAGACGTCGCGCGCGCCTTGGCCGCGCGAGGCGTGCCAGGCCCTGATCACCAGCAGGCCCGCGTACTCGCCCTGCGAGCCGGCATTGGGCTGCAGGCTGATGCCGGCATAGCCGGTGGCCTGCTCGAGCCACTTGCACAGCTGGTCGTTCAGGAGGCGGTAGCCCTCGAGCTGGTCGGCCGGGGCGAACGGGTGCACATGCGCGAACTCGGGCCAGGTGATGGGAATCATCTCGCTGGTGGCGTTGAGCTTCATCGTGCACGAGCCCAGCGGGATCATGCTGCGGTCCAGCGCCAGGTCCTTGTCGGACAGGCGGCGGATGTAGCGCAGCATCTCGGTCTCGCTGTGGTGCGTGTTGAACACGGGGTGCGTGAGGAAATCGCTGGTGCGCAGCAGCTCCGCGGGCAGGCGCAGGGCCACACCCTGCTCGAACTCGTCGAACGAGGGCAGCGCCTGGCCCGGGGCAAAGACGCCCCACAGCGCCGTCAGGCAGGCGCGCGTGCTGCACTCGTCGAACGTGACCGACACGCTGCCCGCGCTGGCGCGGCGCAGGTTCATGCCGGCGGCGACGGCGCGCGCGAGCACGGCATCCGTCTGCGGGCCGGTGGCGATCTCGACGGTGTCGAAGGCGTGCGCGTTGACGCACGCCAGGCCGCGCTTGGCGAGGCCGGCGGCGAAGATGGCGCTGAACGACGCGACGCGGCGCGCGATGCGGCGCAGCCCCTCGGGGCCGTGGTAGACGGCGTACATGCTGGCGATGACCGCCGGCAGCACCTGCGCCGTGCAGATGTTGGACGTGGCCTTCTCGCGGCGGATGTGCTGCTCGCGCGTCTGCAGCGCCAGGCGATAGGCCGGCGCGCCGTGGCTGTCGACGCTGACGCCCACCAGGCGGCCCGGCAGCGAGCGCTTGAGCGCGTCCTGCGTGGCGAGGTAGGCGGCGTGCGGGCCGCCGCAGCCCATGGGCATGCCGAAGCGCTGCGTGTTGCCGCAGGCGATGTCGGCGCCGAACTCGGCCGGGGCCTGCAGCAGCGTCAGGGCGAGCAGGTCGGCGGCGACGATGACCAGGCCGCCGCGCGCGTGCACGGCGTCGACGATGGGCTTGAGCACGCGCACCTGGCCGGTGACGCCGGGGTACTGGAACAGCGCGGCGAAGCAGTCGTTCTCGCCGGCCTGCTCGGCGGCGCCGACCACCACCTCGATGCCCAGCGGCTTCGCGCGCGTGCGCACGACTTCCAGGGTCTGCGGCAGCACGTCGTCGGCCACGAAGAACACCTTGCTCCTGCTCTTGCCCATGCGCTGGGCGAGCGTCATCGCCTCGGCGGCGGCGGTGGCCTCGTCCAGCATCGAGGCGTTGGCGATGGCCATGCCCGTGAGGTCGGTCACCATGGTCTGGAAGTTCAGCAGCGCTTCCATGCGGCCCTGCGAGATCTCCGCCTGGTAGGGCGTGTAGGCCGTGTACCAGGCCGGGTTCTCGAGGATGTTGCGCAGGATGACGCCCGGCGTGATCGTGCCGTGGTAGCCCTGCCCGATGAAGCTCTTGAGCACCTTGTTCTTCCCGGCGACCGCCTTCAGCTCGGCCAGCGCCTTCGCTTCGGTGACCGCGTCGGGGATCGCCATGGCCTGGCCGCGCAGGATGTTGCGCGGCACCAGCGCCGAGATCAGCGCCTCGCGCGAGGCGGCGCCGATGGCCGACAGCATGCGCGTCTCGTCGGCGGCGTCGGGGCCGATGTGGCGGGCGACGAATTCGGCGGCGTTCTCGAGCTCGGCCAGCGGGGTGGAGGCGGTCAGGGACATGGGCAATTCCAGGCGTGCGGGGTCAGGGCAGGAAGCGCCCGGCGCGCGTCGGGTGGAGGCGGCCGGCCAGGCGCTGTGGCGGCGCGGCGCGGTCACGTCGCGCGCGGGCAGGAGCGGGAACGGATCAGAGCGTCTTGAGCAGCGCGTCGTAGGCCGGCGCGTCCATCAGCTCGTCGAACTCGGCCATGTTGGCGATCTTCACCTTGAAGAACCAGCCTTCGCCCAGCGGATCGGTGTTGGCCAGCGCGGGCTCGTCGCGCAGCTTCTCGTTGACCTCGACGACCTCGCCGGAGACCGGCATGTAGATGTCGGCGGCGGCCTTGACCGACTCGACGACGCCGGCGATCTCGCCCTTGGCGAACGAGCGGCCGACGGCGGGCAGGTCGACGAACACGACGTCGCCGAGCGCGTCCTGGGCGTGCAGCGTGATGCCCACGACGGCGGCGTCATGATCTTCGATGTTGATCCATTCGTGGTCGGTCGTGAACTTGGTCGTCATGCAGGGCTCCTGGCAAAAGGTCTGAAGGTCGGGAAAGGAAACGGGGGATCGGCCCGCGCTCAGCCGCGGTAGTAGCGGTTCGGCGTGAAGGGCATCGGGGTCACGCGCATCGGCAGGCGCTTGCCGCGCACCTCGGCGTAGACCTCGTGCGCGACGATGGCGTGGTCGACGGGCAGGTAGGCCATGGCCACCGGCTGGTTCACCGTCGGGCCCAGGGTGCCGCTGGTGACGACGCCCAGCTTGTGGCCCTGGTGGTCGACGATGACGGTGCCTTCGCGCACCGGCGCGCGCTCGAGGCCGACGAGGCCGACGCGCTTGGTGCGCGCGCCCACGGCCAGCTGCTTGCCGATGATGTCCGCGCCGGGGTAGTGGTTCTCGCGCTCGCCGCCCGGGCGGCGCACCTTCTGGATGGCCCAGGTGAGCGCGGCCTCGACCGGCGTGGTGGTGGTGTCGATGTCGTTGCCGTACAGGCACAGGCCGGCTTCCAGGCGCAGCGAGTCGCGTGCGCCCAGGCCGACGGGCTTGACCTCGGGCTGCTCGAGAAGCTTGCGCGCCAGCGTGTCGGTGTCGGCCGCGGCCACGGAGATCTCGAAGCCGTCCTCGCCGGTGTATCCCGAGCGCGTGACGTAGCAGGGCACGCCGCCGACCTTGAAGAAGCCGCCGGTCATGAAGGTGAGCTTCTCGATGCCGGGCGACAGGCGCGCCATCGCGTGCACGGCCATCGGGCCCTGCAGCGCCAGCAGGCCGCGGTCGAACATCGTGACGATGTCGCAGCGGCTGCCGATGCGCTCGCGCAGGTGACGCAGGTCGGCGTCCTTGCACGCGGCGTTGACGATGACCAGCAGGCCGTCGTCGCGGTGCGTGACCATCAGGTCGTCCATGATGCCGCCCTGGGCGTTCGTGAACAGGGCGTAGCGCTGCTTGTCGAGGCCCAGGCCGACGATGTCGACCGGCACCAGCGTCTCCAGCGCCCGGGCGGCGTCGTCGCCCTTGAGCAGGAGCTGGCCCATGTGGGAGACGTCGAACAGCGCGGCCTCGTGGCGGCATTGGCGGTGCTCCGCCAGGATGCCGGCCGGGTACTGCACGGGCATCGAGTAGCCGGCGAACGGCACCATGCGGGCGCCGAGTTCGAGGTGCAGGGCGTGCAGCGGAGTCTGCAGCAGCGGGGCGGAGGCGGTTTCAGCGGACATCGTTGTTCCTTCGAGGGCAGTCGGTCCCGCCCCATCGTATGGGCGGCTCAATGCCCTCGCTGTCCGCTTTACCTGAGAGATTGCAGCGCCGGTGTGCCGACCCCGCTTGCCCCTTCGGTGGACGATCTCGCCGCCGGCTGGATGGCCGTCGACCGCATCGTCTCTCTCCAGTGAGGAACGCCTGCTTTCGACAGGCGTCTCGTCAGTCCTTTTGCCTGAGCGTTCGGGGTGGTGGCCCCTGCGCCTTCGGCGGCTGGCCGCGACGCGCGAACGCGGGCAGCCAACTCTCTCCTGACAAGCCGGCAGTTTAGCATCGGGCAGGCAGGCGGCAAGAAGGGGGCGCGGGCCCCTCGGGAGGGGGTGTAAATATCTGTTGCCAACCTGGCGATTCCATGGAGAATTTGGCGGATCAGAAGAATTCCCGCCGGCTGGCCGCTCGACGGGAGGGTGCGTGGGGGAGCGGTGTTGGCGTCGGGTGTCCGGCGAGTCGTTCTGCTCGTTCCGACCTGGCGGCCGATGTCGAATCCCCCAGGGTAGCGAGCACCGTCATGACCCAGCCAGTTTCCCGGCCGTCGTCAGCCCCCGAGGCTGTCCCGGGCCCCGAGGAGCCGATCACCGAGTTCGTCGCGCACGATCCGGGCGTCCCCTCGTCGCCGCAGTCGCCGCAGTCGTCGATCGAGCGCGAGATCGCGCGGTCCGAACGCGCCTCGGCCGCGCTGGCGGCCACCCGGGCCCTCGCGCGCGCCGCCTTCACCGATTCGCAGCTGGCCGCCGACGATGCCGCGGCCGTCGCCGCTGAAGCTGCCGAGGACGCCATCGATAGCGAATGGGTCCGCACCGAATACGTCGCGCTCGAGCAGACGCTGCCGCCGGACGACGACGCGCGCCGCGACGCCGTCCCGCGCACGCCGGCGGGCGGCGGCTTCAATCCCGGCATCGCCGCGCCGCGGGGCCGCGGCTTCCCTGGCGCCTCGATGGCCGACGCGTCGCCGAAGACGCGCACCGGCGCGCAGGCACAGTTCCACCACGAGGCCCGGCATGCGCCGAGGACGGAACCGGCGCATGCGCCCACGGGCCATCCCGCGCGCCCGGTGGTGACGCCGTCGCAGGCGGCCGCGCCGTCGCGCGCGAAGGCGCCCGCCCGGACGCCCGCGCGCAACGGGCTGCGCTTCGTGCTGGCGGCCGGCCTCGGCGGCGTGGTCGTCCTGGCGGGCGGCGGCCTGGCGTGGCGCGGGGGCCTGCTGTCGCACGGTGCGGCGCCCGCGACGGCGGCAGCAGCACCCGCCACGCCGACGACCCCGCTCGCGTCGCCCGCCACGGTGGCCGCGCAGGCCGAGGCTGCACGCGTGCTGTCCCCGGCGGCGCCGCAGGAGATTCCCGTCATGCCCGCCGCCGGCCTCACGCCGCCGCGCAGCGAGGCCGAAACGGATGCGGCGCTGGCCGCCGCCGCCCGCGCCGCCGCGGTGCCGGCGGCGTCGGTGCGCGCCGTGGATCCGGCATCGATGGTGCGGCCGCAAGCGCCCGCAGCGGTCGCTCCGGCGGCCGCCAGCATGCCGGCGCCCGCGGTGCACGGCAAGGCCAGCGTGGCCGCCGCCGTCGCCGACGCGCAGGCCAGGGCGGATCGCTTCCTGTCGTCCAACCGGGGCGGTCCCTCCGCGCCGGCGCCGACCGAGGGCAAGCCCGCCCCTTGACCGCGCTGCATACGGTCACCCGTATCCGGCCCCGATGAGAAAAGGCGCCTCGCGAACGAGGCGCCTTTCGGTCATGCGCTGACCGGATCAGCTGGATCACTGTCCCTTGGCGGCCGCCTTGTCGACGTCGGCCTGGCCTTCGGCCTTGGTCTTCTCGGTCTTGATGGCGGCCTTGGCCTTGTCCTTGTGCGCTTCGGCCTTGGTCTTGGACACCTTGGTGTCGGCCTTCACGTCGGCCTTGGCTTCGTCGGCGTTGGCGTCGGCGGCGGTCTTCTCGGCCTTGGCCTGCTGCTTGGCCTTGTCTTCCGGATCGGCCTTGTCGACCTTGGCTTGCGCCTTGGACTTGTCCTTCATCGCGTCGTTGTGCGCTTCGGTCTTCTTCTTGGAGGCCTTGGCCTCGGCCTTGTTCACCTTCTCGTCGGCCTTGGTGTCGGCCTTGGCTTCGGAGTTGGCGGCCTTGGCGTCGGCCTTTTCAGCCTTGGATTCGGCCTTCTGGACGTCCTTGCTCATGGCGGGCGCGCTGGCCTGGGCCATCGCCATCGAAGCGAACAGGGAGGCGATCAGGGCGGCGAGGAGCTTGCTCATTGTCATTTCCTTCATGGGTTGGTGTGGAGCACCGACCGACCATCGATCGAGTCCATGTGCCTGCAACGCGGAAGGCCGGGGGCTGCGTTGACAGGTTGCGGACTTCCACATGCGGAAGTTTTTTCCTGTCGCGCGAGCGAATTCGGCGACTCCGATGGTGCGTTCGTCGCAGTCCACAAGTCATGGCAAACGTCGCGCCCACGCGCGATTCGGGCGTTCCATCGTCGGCCTCGCCGGTGACGATTCGATACCGATCCAATGCGTGCCGCGGATCGTGCGAGCGCTAACCACGAATCCTGTCGCCGATCAGCGACAGGATGCGCGATCTAACATCCGGATGAGTGGGACATTCCCGGCCGCGGTCCGCGCTGGACAAGGATGGCTTGCCGCTCGACGGTTGGAATGCGGAGCAGCCGGCGCTCAGGCCATCGCCCGGACACCGTGCCGCAGCCGCGACGCGCTCACCGCGGCACCCGCGAGCGCGATGCCCACGCCGATCAGCAGGCACAGGTGCTCGCCGTCGTTCGGCACGGTGTGGAACACCAGCGCGGTGAGCGAGGCGCCCACCGTCATGCCGGTCAGCCGCGCCGTCGCAAGCATGCCGCCCGCCGCGCCGGCGCGCTCGCGCGGGGCGCTGCCCAGCATCGTGCGGTTGTTGGGCGCCTGGAAGAAGCCGAAACCCAGCCCGCACAGCCCCATGCGCCAGAGGATGGACGTCGTCGACGCGTCCGCTGGCAGGCGCGACATCAGCCACAGCCCGCAGGCCAGCACCAGCAGCCCCGCGGTGCCCAGGATGGCCGCGGGCACGCGGTCGGCCAGGCGCCCGGCGAGCGGCGCGACGAGGCCCACGCCGACGGGCCAGGGTGTCATCAGCAGGCCGGTCTGCACCTGGTCGCGATGCAGCGCCGCCTGGAACCAGAACGGCAGCGCGATGAACGCCAGCGTGTAGGCCGCGAACGAGCAGATCGACGTCAGCGTCGACAGCGCGAACACGGGAATGCGCAGCAGGTCGATCGGGATCAACGGGCGCGCGTCGTGGCGTTCGCGCAGGACCAGCACGGCCCCCGCGAGCACGCCGGTGGCGACCTCGAGCGCGCCCAGCAGGGCCGGCGCGCCGTGCGTGAGCGTGTCGGCGCCGATGAAGAACAGCCCGAACGCCAGCGCGCTGAGCCCGGCGCTGCGCCAGTCGAGAGCCTTGTCCGACAGCGTCGACCACGGCAGGACGCGAGCGGCGAACACGATGTTGGCCACGCCAATCGGCACGTTGACCGCGAACAGCCACTGCCACGGCCCGACCGCGAGGATGCCCGAGGCGACCGTGGGCCCGACCGCACCCGCGACCGACACGACCAGCGCGTTCAGGCCGACGCCGTGCCCCAGTGATTTCTGCGGGTAGGTGAAGCGCACCAGCGCGCCGTTGACGGCCATGATGCCCGCTGCGCCGAGCCCCTGCGCCACGCGCGCGGCGATCAGGGCCGCGAGCGAGCCCGACATCGCGCACGCCAGCGAGCCGAGCGTGAACAGGACGAGCCCGCCGATGTAGACGCGCCGGTAGCCGATGCGCTCGCCGAGCGTGGCCAGCGGCAGCAGCAGCACCACGATCGCCAACTGGTAGGCGTTGACGACCCACACCGACGCCGCCGGCGCGACGCCCAGCTGGCGCGCGATCGCCGGCAGCGCGATGTTGGCCACCGCCGAATCGAGCACCGCCATCGTCACCGCGACCGCGATCGCGAGCATGGCCCAGCGCCGCTGCGGCAAGGGCAGGCCGTCGGAATGGATGGTGGGGGTCAGGGCGAGGCTCCGGCGCGGGCGAGGGTGGCCGCAGAGCATAGTCGCTGCGCGGTCGTCGGCGGACGTCACGCCTTGTCCGGGGGCCGCGTCCGCGCCTCCGGCCGGGGACACGACGCCCGGCTTGGGCTACGCTGGATGCCCAACCCGCCAGCCGCCGTGATCTCGCACCTGACCATCCGCCTCGCCACGCCCGCCGACGCCGTCGCGATCGCCGCGCTGTCGCGCGCGCAGATCGAGCATGGCCTGCCATGGACGTGGCGCGAGCCGCGCGTGCGCGCCGCCATCGCCGACCCCGACACCAACGTCATCGTCGTCGGCCGGCCAGGCGCCGTGACGGCGTTCGGCCTCATGTACTACGCCGACGACGACGCGCACCTGCTGCTGTTCGCCGTGCACCGCTCGCAGCAGCGACGAGGCATCGGCAGCGCGCTGCTGCAATGGCTGGAGGACGCCGCGCGCGCCGCTGGCGCTTCACGCATCCGCGTGGAGGCCCGCCTGGACAACGAGGCCGCGCGCAGCTTCTACAACGAGCACGGCTACCACGAAGGCGAGATCGTCGGGCGCATGTACAGCGGGACGCTGGACGGCGTGCGGCTGGAGAAGTGGCTGCGCGAGCCAGGTTGACGACGCGAACGCCGGCCCGTGCCGCCTCGAACGGGCACCGACCCGCCAACGAAAAGACCGCCACGCGGGCGGTCTTTCACGGGTCGAATCGGGTGACGAGCCTGACCCCGGCACTGGTCACAACAGTTAGGGCTGCTTCGTTCCCGACCTGACCCGGTTGGCCGTGCTTCCATGCGAGGAGGCCCGTCACGAATGATTGTAGCCGAGGCGGGGCGGCGAGTCGTCCGCGCCGATGAAATCGCCCCGTCGATCGCAGGCCGACGGCGTGCGGTCCATGGGGCGGATGGCCCGGCGGCCGACGCTCAGCGCAGCTGCAGGTCGTCGTCGCCGAATCGGACGTTCAGCGGCTCGATGAGCAGCTGCTTGGGGCCGTCCTCGACCGTGCCCGCGATGCAGGCGCCGATGCCCAGCTCTTCGGCGATCTGGCAGGCTTGCGCGGCCTGGTCGGCGGGCATGAACAGCGCGAAGCCGGCGCCCATGTTGAGCGTGCCGTAGGCCTCGCGGTCGTCGTGCCTGGCCCACTGCTGGATGAACTTCAGGACCGGCGGCACCGACGGGACCCGGGTGATGCGGTAGGTGAACGGCTTCGGGTGGCGCAGCAGCTTGCGCCAGCCGTGGCCGGTGATGTTGGCGCTGTAGTGCACGGTGAGGCCGGCCTGGGCCAGGCCCTCGGTGACGGGCGAGTACAGCGTGGTCGGGGCGAGCAGGGCTTCGCCGTAGCTCAGGCCGGGGGCCACCGGCGTCATGTAGCCGTTGGGCAGCCGCTCGACGAGCTTGCGCGCCAGGCTCAGGCCGTTGGCATGGATGCCGCTGGAGCTCAGCAGCACGATCGCGTCGCCGGCCTGCAGGTGGTCGCCGACCGACAGGCGGGACTTCGGATTGACGATGCCCGTGCACGACGACGCGAGGTCGATGCGGCCGGCCTCGACGATGCCCGCCAGCGCCGGCGTCTCGCCGCCGCCCCAGGCGACGCCGCAGGTGTCGCACGCGGCCTTCCAGCCGTCGACCAGCGCCTTGGCGCGCAGCTTGTCGCCGAACCAGTCGCTGCCGCCGGCGGCCCAGTAGGCCTGGACGACCAGCGGGGTCGCGCCGACGGTGATCAGGTCGTTGATCGACATCGCGATGGTGTCCTGGGCGATGCCGGCGTAGTAGCTCTGGCCGGTGAGCTCGGCCATCTCGTCGGCCACCAGCGCCTTGGAGCCGAGGCACTCGACGATGCTCGCGATGTAGAACGGGCCGACGTCGACGACGTAGGCCGACTCGCCGCGCGACGCGGCGACCTCGGTGAAGCCGTGGCCCGACAGGTGGGGGGCGGTGGCGGCGGCGGCGCGCTGGGCGGCCACCTTCAGCGGGTCGATCAGGTCGTAGTTGACGCCGGCCTGTTCGTAGCTGAGCGTGTCGGGATGGGAGGAGGAATGCGAGGACATTCCGGGATTATCGCCGCTCCGTCGGCAGGAAAGCTGGGCGTTCCCGCCGCCGGCGCTCGGGCCTGGGCATGAAGTTCGAGGGAGCGGCGGAACCGGCGATGCCGGCCCGCTCGCGGCCGGCCCCTCGGGGGCAGGGAGCGATAGCGACCGTGGGGCTAAAATCTTTTGATGAGCTACGTCGTCCTCGCACGCAAGTACCGCCCGCGCACCTTCGAGCAGATGGTGGGGCAGGATCACGTCGTGCGCGCGCTCACGCATGCGCTGGAGCAGGGCCGCCTCCACCACGCCTACTTGTTCACCGGCACGCGCGGGATCGGCAAGACGACGGTGTCGCGCATCCTGGCCAAGAGCCTGAACTGCACGGGCGCCGACGGCCAGGGCCGCATCACGGCGCACCCGTGCGGCGCATGCACGGCGTGCACCGAGATCGACGGCGATCGCTTCATCGACTACATCGAGCTCGACGCCGCGTCCAACCGCTCGATCGACGAGATCCGCGACCTGATCGAGCGCGCCGCCTACAAGCCGAGCGTGGGCCGCTACAAGGTCTTCATGATCGACGAGGCGCACCAGCTCACGAAGGACGCCTTCAACGCGCTGCTGAAGACGCTGGAGGAGCCGCCCGAGTACCTGAAGTTCGTGCTGGCCACGACCGACCCCGAGAAGATGCTGCCGACGGTGCTCAGCCGCTGCCTGCAGTTCAACCTGCGCCCGATGGCGCCGGAGACAGTCGCGGCGCACCTGGAGCGTGTGCTGGGCGCCGAGAACATCCCGTTCGACGCCGGCTCGCTGCGCCTGCTGTCGCGCGGCGCCCGCGGTTCGATGCGCGATGGACTGTCGTTGACCGACCAGGCCATCGCGTACGGCGCGGGCGCGCTCGAGGAGTCGGCCGTGCGCGCGATGCTGGGCACGGTGGATCGCAGCCACGCGAACCGCATCGTCGAGTCGCTCGCGCGGCGCGACGCCGGTGCGATGCTGGCCGAGGTCAACGCGCTGCGCGGCCTGGGCCTGTCCGCGGCGGGCACGCTGGAGGAGGTGGCCCGGCTGCTGCAGCAGATGGCCGTCGAGCAGGCGCTGCCGGGGTCGCTGGACGCCAGCGACTCCGACACCGAGGCCGCCCGCACGCTCGCCGCGGCGATGGCGGCCGACGAGACGCAGTTGCTGTACAGCATCGCCGTCCACGGCCGCGCCGAGCTGAGCCTCGCACCCGATGAATACGCCGGCCTCGTGATGGTGCTGCTGCGCTTCATGGCCTTTCCGTCCGACGGCGGTGGCGGCTCCGGTGGTGGCGGTTCCGTCCCGCCGGCTGCCCGCCAGCCCGATGGGGCACGAGCGTCCGGCGCATTGACGGCCGGCCCGGCCGCCGCGCCGCGTCCCGCTGCGGCGCCCGCCCCGGCGCCGCTGGCTGCCGCGCCGATCGCCGCGGCGCCTGCGCCCGTGGCGGCACAGCGTCCCGTGCCCCTGCCGTCGCCCGTGCAGGCGCCCGCGGCGCCCCTGCTGCGCACGCCGCCGGCGCGCGCGGTCGCGACGGCCGCCGTGGCCGAGGTCGACGGCCCGCCCTGGATCGACGAGGAGCCGGACGAGCTGCTCGACGACCTGCCTGCGCCCACGCGCGGGCGCAACGGCGGCGGCCCGCCACCGGTGCAGCGCGCCCGTCCCGGCCTGCACGAGCTCGAGCCCGCGTACGACGACGAGCCCGGCGGCGCGGCGCCCGCGCCGCAGGGCGTCGCGCCGCCGACCGCGCTGCCGCCGTTCGAGCGCACCGAACTCGGCACGCGCTGGTACGACCTGATCAGCCAGTGCGCCGCCGCCGGCAAGCTGGTCGCGATGGTGCGCGCGCTGGCGATGCAGGCCGAACTCGTGCACTGCGACCCCGCCGGCGAGGCGCCCACCTGGCGCCTGCGCGTGGCCCTCGAGACGCTGCGCAACCCGGCGCTGGCCGACAAGCTGGGCGCCATCCTGCGCGAGCTGACGGGCCAGAACCTGCAACTGGCCGTCGAGATGGGCGAGCCGCAGGACACCCCGCTCAAGCGCGACGCCGCGGAGGCCGACCGCCGCCAGCGCGCCGCGATCGACGAGATCCAGTCCGACGCCACGGTGCGCGCGCTGCTTGCCCAGTTCCAGACCGCCCGCATCCTGCCGGGCTCGGTCAAGCCCCTCTGAACCCACTCCGGCGCCGCGCCAGCGGCCCAACGTTCCCGAAAGGCCCACCCCATGATGAAGAACCAACTCGCCGGCCTGATGAAGCAGGCCCAGGCGATGCAGGACAACCTGAAGAAGGTGCAGGACGAGCTCGCCACGATCGAAGTCGACGGCCAGGCCGGCAATGGCCTGGTCAAGGTCACGATGACCTGCAAGCACGAGGTGCGCCGCGTCACCATCGACCCGAGCCTGCTGGCCGACGACAAGGACATGCTCGAGGACATGGTGGCTGCCGCGTTCAACGACGCGCTGCGCGTCGCCGAGGAGCTGAGCTCGGCCAAGATGAGCAAGGTGACGCAGGGCATGCCGCTTCCCCCGGGCATGAAGATGCCGTTCTAGAGCCCCACGCTCCCGCTGGTCGCTGCCCCCCGAGGGGGCCGGCCGCGACGGGCCCGGCAGAGCCGGTTCCCGCGCTCCCTTGACTCTTCCGGCCGCTGTCCGAGCGGCAGCGCCGGTCACGATGGAACATCCATGAGTGAGCCACGCCTGCTCTCGCTCGTCGAAGCGCTGCGCATCCTGCCCGGCGTGGGCGTGAAGTCGGCGCAGCGCATGGCGTTCCACCTGCTGCAGCACGACCGCGACGGCGCGCTGCGCCTGGCCGCGGCGCTCGACGGCGCGGTGCACGACGTGCGCCATTGCGAGCGCTGCCACACGTTCACCGAGCACCGGCTGTGCGACGTCTGCGCCGACCCCGAGCGCGACGCGAACGTGCTGTGCATCGTCGAGACGCCGGCCGACCAGTCGGCGCTCGAGCGCACCGGCAGCTACAAGGGGCTGTACTTCGTGCTGATGGGCCGGCTGAGCCCGCTCGACGGCGTCGGGGTGCGCGACATCGGCGTCGGCCCCCTGCTGGAACGCATCGAGCGCGAGCCCGTCAACGAGGTGATCCTGGCCACCAGCTTCACCGCCGAGGGCGAGGCCACCGCGCACGTGATCGGCGAGGCGCTGAAGGCGCGCGGGCTGACGGTGTCGCGCCTGGCGCGCGGCGTGCCGGCCGGCAGCGAGCTGGAATATGTCGATCTCTCGACGATCGCGCACGCGCTGGCCGACCGCCGCTGAGACCACGCGGCCGACGGGCCGAGGTGTCCGATAGCGGACACCCGCGCTGCGCGCGGCGCGGCGCCTGGACAGAATCGATGCGCACCGCTGACTGCCGCGGTGGGCCTGTCCGGAGCGCCTCCGTCGTTGACCCCGACCCTGTCCTTGCCCGCGACCGCGGGCGCGCGCATGCCCGCGATCCGTCTCAGCGATCGCCTGCTGCAGCGCCTGCGCCGCTTCGTGGCGGCTCGCCCCTACGTCACCGGCTCGGTCGTCGCGCACGGCCTGTTGGCGCTGCTGCTGCTGAACCTGGCGGGCCTGGGCACGCGCCAGGACGCACGCGTGGCCGCGTCCGAGGCGAGCGAGGCCGCGCGGCGCGTCGAGGCGACGCGCGCGCGCGACCTGCGGCGCCGCGTCGACCGCATGCGATCCGTCCTCGAGGAGCTCGACCCCGGAGCAGCGCCGTTGCCCGGCACCGGCGACGGCTCGACCGCCGCGCTGGCGTCGCGCGCACAGGCGCTGGCCGACGCCATCGACGCCGCCGACCGCGAGCTGCGCGCGCAGGAGCTCGCGCGGCTCACGGCGATTCCCCTGGCCGAGGCGCGCCGCAAGATCGACGCGGACGACGCCGCGCACCGCCTGCCGCCGCCGCCCGAGTCGGCGCCGGACAAGATCGCTCGCCTCGAGCGCCATGCCCGCGACCTGGCCGAGGCCCGCCGGGCGCGCCTGGACGCGCAGCGCGAGGGCGTGCGCGTGACGCGCGCGCACGCGAACGCGCAGCGTCTCCGGGACGCCGACGCCGCGCCGGCGTCCTCGGCGCCGGCCGCGGGCTCGACGGGCCAGGCGCACGTGGCCGACGGCATCCCGCGCTCGATGGCGGAGCAGTTCAGGTCCATGGTGCGGCTGGGCGGGCCGCAGGGGCGCGTCGGCGTCGTCGGCACGCAGGCCGGACGCTCCGTCAATCGCGAGCACGTCAAGGGCGTCGCCGGCGGCCGCAACGCCAAGGCGGAAGACTTCGGGCGCGACGCCGACATGGCGAGCCAGGGGCGCCAGGTCGTGCTCGAGGGCCGGCGCGAAAGGCCCGGGCAGGGCGGCGGCATCGGCGACCACGGCCCGGGCTCGGTGAAGCAGGGCAGTGCCCCGTCCACCAGCGACGACGCGAGCCTGCGTGGCCTCGCGGCGGTGCGCATCCCCGGCAGCAGCCTCGACCTGACGGGCCATGCCGAGGACGGCCGGCACGCCTTCGTGCGCTATGCCGCCCCGCCGGCCGTGGACCTCGCCACGCTGCGCACCGCGGCGGGCCGCGTGTTCGGCGCCGGCGGCACGTTCGCGCAGCGCGTCTATCTCGACACCTGGTACGTCATCGGGCCGTTCGCCGGCAGGGGGGCGGAGTCGCAGCAGGCAGGCTATCCACCCGAGGAGGACGTCGACCTCGACGCTGCGTATCCGGGCCCGGAGGGTCGCACGCTCACGTGGCAGTTCACCAGCCGCGGCTTCTATCCGTTCGTGCCGCCCGACCGGCGCATGGACGCCGTGTACTACGCCTTCACCGAGATCCGCCTCGACGATGACCGCGACGTGTGGTTCTCGTTCGCCGCCGACGACGAATCGACGATGTGGCTCGACGAGCGCCTGGTGTGGGTCAGCTCGCCGGGCGACAAGCCCTGGTACCACCCGCCGTACTACGCCCGCGACGAGCTCGTCGGCAGCCTCTCGCTCACCGAAGGCCGGCGCCGCGTGCACCTGGCGGCCGGCGTGCACCGCCTGCTGTTCAAGCTGTGCAACGCGGACGGGCATCCCTTCTTCTCCGTCGTCCTGTCCAAGTGAACGTCATCATGCAATTGAACCTCCTGCAGCAACTGGCCGCCGGCGGCGCCGGCATCTGGGTGATCGCGGCGCTGTCGCTGCTGATGGTCGCCGTGGCGATCGAGCGCTTCCATCGCTTCCGCCTGTCGGCCATCGTGCCGCCGGGGCTGGTCGACGAGGTCGTGCCGCTGTGGCAGGCCGGCCGGCTCGAAGAGTTGCAGCAGGTGCTGGCGCGACGCGAGAGCGTGCTCGCCAAGGCGATCCGCTTCATCGTCGCGAACCGCGCGCGCTGGACGCCCGAGGTGCTCGACGAGCGCGCCGGCGAACTCGCGTCGCGCGCGTTGCGCCAGCACCATCAGCGCGCCTATCCGCTGGCGGTCGTGGCCACCGTGGCGCCGATCGTGGGCCTGCTGGGCACGGTGGTCGGCATGATCGAGGCCTTCCACGTGATCGCGTTCACGGGCGGCATGGGCGACGCGTCGCTGCTGGCGGGCGGCATCTCCAAGGCGCTGGTCAACACCGCCGCCGGCCTCAGCGTGGCGCTGCCCGCGCTGGCGCTGCATCATTTCTTCCGCCATCGGCTGACGCTGGGTGGCCTGGCGCTCGAGGAGCAGCTGGAACGCGTGATGGACGCCTGCGTGCGCGACGGAGGCCGCGCATGAGGATCGCCGTCGGCGAGGACGAGCCGCCGGAGATCAGCCTGATCGCGCTGATCGACTGCATCTTCTTCCTGCTCATGTTCTTCATGGTGGCCACCAGCTTCCAGAAGCAGGCCGAGGGCCGGGCCGCGAAGCAGCTGCCGATCACGCTGCCGCGGTCCGAGGCGTCCCTGGACCAGGCCGAGGCCGATGCGAGCCCGCTCGTGATCGGCGTCGACGTCAAGGGCGGCCTGTACTGGGGCCGCGAGCCGGTGTCGACGGTGGAACTGCGCGACCGCCTGCACGCCGAGGCGCGGAAGGATCCGAACCGCGCCGTGCGCATCGATGGCGATACCCGGGTGCCGTACCAGGACGTGGTGCACCTGTTGGACCTGTGCGAGTTCGAGGGACTGACCCGCGTGGCGCTGAGGACGCGGGCGGGACGGTGAGCAGCATTCATCCCGGGAGTCCGGCCGCGAGCCCGACATGAGCGCGCCGCGCCTGTCCGAGCGACAAGCCAAGGCCATTCGGGCGGGTCTTCGCCCGGGCTGACAGGCGGTCGAATGTCGCGGCAGCCCTCGCACTTCGCGCTACGATCGCATCCCTGACGAAAGCACCGCCATGCCCATGACCGACGCCGAACTGGCCGATCTCTACCGCGACTACATCGCCTGCCTCAATCGGCGCGACTGGCCTGCGCTCGCGCAATTCGTCTCGCACGACGTCATGCACAACGGCCGTCCGCTGGGGCTGTCCGGCTATCGGGCGATGCTCGAGAAGGACGTCGAGGCGGTTCCCGACCTGAACTTCAACGTCGAGATGATGACCTGCGATCCGCCCAACGTCGCGGCCAGGCTCGCCTTCGACTGCACGCCCACGGGCGAGTTCCAGGGCCTGGCGGTCAACGGCAAGCAGGTGAAGTTCACCGAGACGGTGTTCTACGAGATCAGCGACCGCCGCATCACCACGGTGTGGTCGGCCATCGACAAGGCGGCGATCGAGGCGCAGCTCTGATCGCATCGCGTCGCGTCGTCGACGTCAGCCGCCTGCGTCCTGCGCGGCCGCGCACAACCCGGCGAGCCGGCGGTGCGCGTCGTCCGACCCGTCGGCCGGCACGCTCTGCCTGGCGCACAGGTAGCGTTGGCTGAACACGTCCAGCCAGGCCTCCAGCGTGCGCGCCGCGCCGACGTCGCCGGCCAGCGCCAGGCACAGCGCGGCGATCTCCGCCGTGCACAGGTGGTGCTCGTGCCAGGCGCTGCGCAGGCGATAGCGCGAGAGCGCCGCCGGATCCAGGCCCAGCACCGGGAAGCGGTCGAGGTAGGGGCTCTTGCGGAAGGCCTTGCGCGCCTCGGCCCAGGTGCCGTCCAGCAGGATGAACAGCGGTCGGCGGGCATCGCCGGGCGCGCGAACGGGAAGGTCCGCGACGACGCGCCCGGGGGCCGCGAATTCGCCCGGGAACACGACGAACGGCTGCCAGCGCGGATCGTCCAGCAGCGCCGTCAACGCCGGGTCGACCCGCGTGCGCGACCACGCGAACGCATGCGTGTCGGGCACGACGTCGGCCACCAGCCAGCCGGTGTTGCTGGGCTTGAGCGCTTCGAACGGCGCCATCAGCAGGCACACGCCCGCATGCGTGGGCACGCGCGGCCGCAGCGCGCACGCGCAATGCGTCGGCGCGAGCCGGCAGCGGTCGCAGCGCGGCTTTCGCGGCTCGCCGCGATCGAGGCGCGGGCGCTGCCCGTCTTCGGCGAGACAGGTGGCGCGCAGCCGGGCCACCGCGTGCGGCGCCGGGGCTTGCTTGACTTGGTCGTTCACGCCGGCATCATGCCCGACACACTGCCTCGACTCGAAGGACGCCAGCGATGACCGACCCGATCCCGACGGTGCGAACCGCATCGTGTTCCTGCGGCCAGCTGCGCATCGAGGTGCGGGGCGAGCCGCGCGGCGTCGGGGTCTGCCATTGCCTGGCATGCCAGCGCCGCACGGGCAGCGTGTTCGCCGCGCTCGCGAGCTTTCGCGCGCCGTGGGCGGTCACCGGCCGGGCCACCGAGCACGTGCGCGCCGGCGACGCGGGCGCGCGGTTCCGCTTCCGGTTCTGTCCGGTCTGCGGCTCGACGGTGTTCCACACGGAAGAGGGCGTCGACGACGCGGTGGGCGTGGCCGTCGGCGCCTTCGGCGACCCGTCCTTCCCGGCGCCCGAGGTGTCGGTCTACGACTGCCGGCGCCACCCGTGGGTGACGCTGCCGCCCGGCGTGATGGCGTTCGAGAAGGATCCCGGGTAGCGCTTCAGGCGGCCGGCTTCTGCGCCGCCGCCAGCAACTCGCCCATCTTCTGGTGAATGAGGTGGATGGCCTTGAGCGGGCGCAGCATCACCTTGAAGTCGACGATCTGCCCGGCGTCGTTCCAAGTGATGATGTCGACGCCGTTGACGAGGAGGCCGTCGATCTCGGTCTCGAACTCGAGCATCGCGTCGTTCGGCCCGGCGATCTCGCGCACGTAGCGGAAGCTCGGGTTGAAGAACACCTTGAACGCGGCCGACATGTACATCACCGTCAGCTGGCGGCCCTGCTGCACCGCGTGCACGACCGGCGAATGGAAGGTGGCGCCTTCCGCGATCAGCGCCGGCAGTCCGGAGGCGTCGTTGCTGCGCACCAGGCGGTGCCAGGTCTCGAGGGCGGGAGAGCTCACGTCGGTCCTTCGGCTCGTGCGGGTGCGCCAGTGTAGCGACGCCCGGCGCGGCGGGATCAGACCGGATCAGCGTCGCCGCCAGCGCCGAACCTGGCGACGCCTTCCTTGCGCAGGCGCACGAGCAGCGTGCGGGCCAGGTCCTCGGCCATCGCGTCGCTCCACGCCATCGAGTCGGAGCGTGCCGGGGTGGCCCGTTCGAGCGCCGTGCCGCGCCACACGAGGGCGCCCGCGCGCTGGCGGATCTCGATCGCGAACTGCACGCCCACCCAATTGCCGTTCTGGACGCTGTAGCCGTTGTCGAACTGCTCGCGCGCCATCTGCGGACGCACGGTGATGATCTGGTCGGCATCGGACGGCGTGTCCGGGCGGCCCGCCTGCGCCGGGATGCCGTTGCGCCGCAGGACGGCAGGGAGCTGCGTGCGCAGCGCCGGCAGCAGCGTGGCGACCTGGCGGTTGGCCACCATCTCGAGGCCGGGCACCGACTTGCCCTTGGTGGTGATCTCCCCGAAGCGGCCGTCGAGCACCCGTACCTCCACGTTGCCGAGCGGCGCCGGGGCGGGGCCGACCTCCTGCGTCATCACCAGGGAGACGAAGTTGTCGCTGTGGTTCACGGCACAGCCGGTGGCCAGGGCGAGCGCCAGGCCGGCGGCGAGGAGCGAGGGACGGATGCGGGTGGGGAACGTCATGATGGCGCGTGGTGGATGCCTGCGCATGTTGCCATCGCGACCGCGCCCGTTGCGCGGCGCGCAGGGCACAGGATGAGACATCGTTCACCGGACCGACGAACGCGGCGCCGCGAGCCGCTCGGCCGTGGCGCGGACCCCGCTCGACGGCTTCAGGGCTGCGCGACGCGCGTCTTGGTGACCACCGTCTTGCCGGGCGTGCCGCCCTTGTGCGCGACCACCGCCTTGCCCTTGCGCGGCGGGGCCTTCGACGTGGCGACGTGCGTGCCGCTGCGCGCGTTAGGCGCCTGCGCGACATGCGTCCTGGCGGCGGCCTTGCCCTTGGCCACGCGGGTGGCGGCCGGATGCGACGAGGCGCGGGCCAGCGACGTGGAGCGCGGCAGGAACAGCACGGCCGTCGAGCCCGCGGCGAACTTCCCGCTGGCAGACACGTGGTTCCAGGCGGCCACCTGCGTGGTGCTGACGCGCCAGCGGCGCGCCACCGAGGCCACCGTCTCGCCGCCCTTGCCGACGCGCATGTTGACGCGGCGGGTGGGCGGCAGGTCGGGCGCCAGCGAGATCGCGGCGGAATCGGCGACGGTCTCCGAGACGTCGGCCTTGTGCTGCGCCGAGCGCGGCACCAGCAGCGTCGAGCCGGCCTTGACCAGCATGCGTGCCGGGATGTGGTTGACCTCGCGCAGCTCGGTCTCGCTCATGCCCACCAGCTTGGCGGCGTCGGCGGGGCGGATCGTCTTGCCGACCGAATACACCGTCCACGTCGCCAGCGCGCCCGGATGCGCCTTGACGGCGCGCACGAAGTCGTCGGCGTTGTCGTAGGGCAGCAGCACCTGCGGCGTGCCGGCGGCCAGGATCACGGGCTTGTCCAGTTGAGGATTGAGCATGCGGAACTCGTCGATCGGCACGTTGGCCAGCTTGGCGGCGGTGTCGACGTCGATGTCGCGCTCGATGGGCACGCTGAGGAAATACGGGTGGTTGCCCACCGGCGGCAGGGTCAGCGAATACGCCTCGGGGTGCAGGACGATGTTCTTGACCGCCTGCAGCTTCGGCACGTACTCGCTGGTCTCCCTGGGCAGGTTCAGGCTCGCGTAGTCGGTCGGCAGGCCGCGCTTCTGGTTGCGCGCGATGGCGCGCTGCACGTTGCCCTGGCCGCAGTTGTACGCGGCCAGCGCGAGCTGCCAGTCGCCGAACATGTCGTGCAGGCGCTGCAGGTAGTCGAGCGCGGCGCGGGTGGACGACAGGACGTCGCGCCGGTCGTCGCGGAAGATGTTCTGCTTGAGGTCGAAGTCCTTGCCGGTGGCCGACACGAACTGCCACATGCCCGAGGCCTTGGCCACCGACATCGCCTGCGGGTTGAACGCGCTCTCGGTGAAGGGCAGGAGCGCCAGCTCCGTGGGCATGTGGCGGCGCTCGACCTCCTGGGTGATGTGGTACAGGTAGCGCGCGCCGCGGGCGGTCATGCGGGCCACGTAGTCGGGGCGCGACGAATACCACTGCTCCCACTGCTTGACGGCGGGGGTGTCCATGTCGGGAATCGCGAAGCCGTCGCGCACGCGGTGCCACAGGTCGGACCGGGCGGCGCTGTCGTCGAGGTTGACGCGCGTGTCGGGCTGCAGCGGGTCGTACGGCGGCAGCACCGCCGGCGCGCTGCCCGTCTTGGCCGTGTCGCCGTCGTCCTCGTCGTCGGCGTCCATCGCCTCGGCGTCCGAGGCGGGAGCGGCCGGCGCGCTCGCGGAGCCGGCGGCAGCAACGGCGACCGCCTGTGGCGATGCCGTCGCCGCGGACGCGGAAGCCGCCTCGGCCGGCTGCACCGCCGCGGCAACGACCGGCGCGGGGCCGGCGGGCGGTGCGGACGCGAGGTCGACGGTGGAACAGGCCGCGAGCGTCAGCGCGAGGGCGAGGGACAGGACGGTCGGCAGCGACAGGCGCGTCGGGGGAGCAGCAGTGTTCAAAACGTGTTCTTCCATTCACGCAGGGCGGCGAGGACGTCGACCGGGTCCGTGGAGGCGGCGCCATGGGCCCGCGCCGACGCCACCACCTCGGGCTCGCGCACCCGCAGGAACGGATTGACGGCGCGTTCGGTGGCGATGGTCGACGGCAGGGTCCAGGCGCCCTCGGCGCGCAGGGCCTTGCAGCGGGTCTCGTACTCGGCCAGGGCCGTGTTGTGGGGCTCGACCGTGCGCGCGAAACGCAGGTTCGAGAGCGTGTATTCGTGTGCGCAGCAGACGCTCGTCGCGTCCGGCAGCGCGGCCAGCTCGGAGAGGGAGTGCTGCATCTGCGCCGGAGTTCCCTCGAACAGCCGGCCGCAGCCGGCGGAAAAGAGCGTGTCGCCGCAGAACAGCCACGGCGCGCGGCCCGGTTCGGTCGCGACATACGCGATGTGGCCCGCGGTGTGGCCGGGCACGTCCAGCACCCGCACGTGCAGGCCGGGCAGCTCGAACGCCATGCCGTGCGACAACTTCTCGACCGTCACCGGCATCGCCTCGCGCGCCGGGCCGTAGATCGGGCCTTGGACCAGCGGTTGCAACTCGGCCAGGCCGCCGACGTGGTCCGGATGGTGGTGGGTCACTAGAATGGCCGCGAGCCGCAGTCCCCGTTCGCGCAACGCGTTTTTCACGGGCGATGCTGCCCCGGGATCCACCACGATGGCGTTGACGTCGTCGTGCAGCATCCAGATGAGGTTGTCGGCGAAGGCGGGTAGGGCGAGCAGATCCATGGAGACAGGCGCAGCGATTATAGAGTTGGGCGAGTGGCTGAAGACACCGCCCGGCCGGGTGCTGCTCGCCTGGGAACAGGAGCGCATCGACCGCGCCGTGTTCGACATCTTCGGCTATCACGCGTTGCAGATGGGCCTGCCCTCGCTCGACGGGTTGCGCGCCAACCGCATGCCGCACCGCTGGCTCGCGAGCCCCAGCCTGGTCAACCCGGAGCCCGAACCGATCGCCCCCGCGCCCGACCTCGGCTTCTCGACCTCGCCGCTGAAGGTGCCGGTCGCGCTCCATTGCTGTGCCGAGGCGCTGCCGTTCGCCTCCAACAGCCTGGACCTGGTGGTCATGCCGCACACGCTCGAGATGTCCTCCGACCCGCACCAGGCGTTGGCCGAGGCCACGCGCTGCCTCGTGCCGGACGGCAAGCTCGTGATCTTCGGCTTCAACCCGATGAGCCTGTGGGCGCTGCGCCAGCGGCTCGGCCGCACGGGCCACCGCATGCGCATGGCCGACGAGACGCTGTTCCTGCCGAGCGCCGGCGAGTTCATCGGCTACTGGCGGCTGCGCGACTGGCTGCGGCTGCTGAGCTTCGAGATCGAGGTCGGCAAGTTCGGCTGCTACCGGCCGCCCTGGAGCACGCAGAAATGGCTGGCCCGCTACGGCTGGATGGAACCCGTGGGCGAGCGCTGGTGGCCGGTGCTGGGCGCCGTCTACTTCCTAGTGGCCGTGCGGCGCGTGCGCGGCATGCACCTGGTGGGCAAGGTGCGCAAGGCGCCCGTCAAGGCCGCGACGGCGCCGGCGGTGGCGACGATCAATCGGGGACGCTGAGGGTCGCCTCGCCCCGAGCACGGCGTCGATCGCCACAGGATCGCTTGACCCGTCGCCGATCATCTTGCCGTCGTGCCTGGCCGCGCTGTCGATGGCTTCCGGCGCCGGTGCCACGCCACCCCGTTCGCTGGTGTTGGGTACGATGCCGCCCATGACAGATGTTTCCACGACCGAAGTGACGATCTACACGGACGGGGCCTGCAAGGGCAATCCCGGGCCAGGCGGATGGGGCTGCTGGCTCTCGGCCAGCGGCAAGGAGCGCGAATTGTTCGGCGGCGCGACGCAGACGACCAACAACCGCATGGAGCTCACGGCGGTGATCAAGGGCCTGTCGGTGCTCACGCGGCGCTGCTCGGTGGCGATCTACACCGACAGCGAATACGTGCGCAACGGCATCACGTCGTGGATCCACGGCTGGAAGAAGCGCGGCTGGCGCACCGCCGACGGCAAGCCGGTGAAGAACGTGGAGCTGTGGCAGCAGCTCGAGACGCTGGCCAACGCGCACGAGGTGCAGTGGCACTGGGTCAGGGGCCACGCCGGCGATCCGGGCAATGAACGGGCGGACTTGCTGGCCAACAAGGGCGTGCAGGCGGCGCTGAACGGGCAGGCCTGACGGGCGCGGCAGGGCCGTCGGGCGCGCCCGTCAGCGGACGAGGTCGTCCGGCGTGTTGATGTTGGCGAACGCGGCGGCGTCCGCGGGCCGGTCGAAGCGCACCGGCGCCGCGTGGCGCACGAGCCAGGCCTCGGCCTTGCGGCCGCCGTCGTCCAGGTAGCGCGCGAGGTCGTCGGCGAGCGCGGTCGACAGCAGGCAGCACACCGGCTCCAGGCGCACGCCGGCGGGGCCGAGGTCGCGCTGCACGACGGCGCCGTCGCGGCCGGCCAGGCCCCGGGCCAGGCGCTCCACGAGGTCGATCGGCAGGCACGGCGCGTCGCACGGCACCACCGCGAGCCAGGGCGAGCCGGCGGCGCGCAGGCCTGCCAGCATGCCCGCGAGCGGACCGGGGAAGTCGTCGCGCGCATCCGCCAGCACGCGCGCGCCGCGCGAGGCGTAGTCGGCTGCGTTGCGGTTCGCGCTGATCAATACCGCGCCGACCTGTGGCGCGAGCCGCTCGATCGCATGGTCGACCAGCGCCCGGCCGCGCCAGGGCTGGAGTCCCTTGTCGACGCCGCCCAGGCGCTGCCCGCGGCCGCCGGCCAGCACCAGGCCGGTGATGGCCGCGCGGGACGGCGGCGCGGTCATCAGCCGCCGATGTAGTGCATCTCGACGCGACGCTCGCCGGCCTGCGCCGGTCCGGCGTCGACGCCGGGCGTGGCGGCGGTGCGCAGCGCCGAGTAGCGGTCGTCGCGCGCCGCCCACAGCTGGTCGATCGCGCCCGCGATGGCGCGATCCTCGGCGCCCCCGCGCAGCAGCGCGCGCAGGTCGTGGCCATGCGTGGCGAACAGGCACAGGTAGAGCTGTCCGTCGGTGGACAGCCGCGCCCGGTTGCAGTCGCCGCAGAAGGCCTGCGTGACGCTGGAGACCAGGCCGATCTCCTGGCCGGTGGCGTCGAAGCGCCAGCGCTGCGCCGTCTCGCCCGCGGCGCTGGCGGGCAGGGCGGTCAGCGGCCCGATCTCGCGCAGGCGCTCCAGCACCGCGCGCGAGGGCAGCACGTCGTCCAGCCGCCAGCCGTTGGTCGAGCCGACGTCCATGAACTCGATGAAGCGCAGCACGGCGGCGTTGCCGTAGCGCGCATGCAGGGCGCGCGCGAGCGGCACCACCTGGTCGTCGTTCGTGCCCTTCTTGACGACCATGTTGACCTTGACCGGACCGAAGCCGGCGGCCAGCGCGGCGTCGATGCCGCCGAGCACGTCCTCGACGGCGAAGCCGACGTCGTTCATGCGGCGGAACACGGCGTCGTCGATGGCGTCCAGGCTCACGGTGAGGCGGCCCAGGCCGGCCGCCTTCAGCGCGGCGGCCTTGCGGGCGAGCAGCGAGCCGTTGGTGGTCAGCGTGATGTCCAGCGGCCGCCCGTCGGGCGTGCGCAGCGCGGCCAGCAGCGCGACCAGATGCTCGATGTTCTTGCGCAGCAGCGGCTCGCCGCCGGTCAGGCGCAGCTTGCGCACGCCGGCGTCGGCGAACAGGCGCGCGAGCCGGGTGATCTCCTCGAAGCTCAGCAGCTCGGCGTGCGGCAGGAACACGTGGCGGCTGTCGAACACCTCCTTGGGCATGCAGTAGCTGCAGCGGAAGTTGCAGCGATCGGTGACCGAGATGCGCAGGTCGCGCAGCGGGCGGGCGAAGGTGTCGAGTCGATCGGCGCCGGGCGCGAGCACGGAGGCGCCCGCGGGCGCGCGGCCGCGTCGCAGGTCGTGGATGGCGATGGTCTTGCCCATGGCCCGATTGTGCCCGGCCGGCCGGCATCGCAGCGGCGCCGGGTCATCGCGGAAACGACACGGCCCGCGCGCGGCGGGCCGTGGCGCGGGCGCGCAAGCGCGCTCAGCGATCGGTCAGCGCGCGCGCAAAGGGATCGTGCGTGGGACCCAGCGTGCTGGGCGCGGCCGAGGGCAGCGCGACCGGCGTGCCGGCCAGGCGCATGGCGGGCGCGGTCGACACGAGGGCCGGTGCCAGCACCGGCGCGCCGCCGGCACCGCCCGACCCGCCGAAGCCCGGCAGGCGCGCGGTGAGGGAGGCCAGCATCGACGTGCCGGCCACGCCCGGATTGCCGCCGGCATCGGCCAGCTCGGGCACGCGGCGCCCGCCGGTGAAGCGGCGCGCCCAGTACGAGACGTTCAGATCCTCGATGCGCACGGATTCGCCGGTGCGCGGAGAATGGATGAACTTGCCGTCACCCAGGTAGATGCCCACGTGCGAGAACGTGCGGCGCATGGTGTCGAAGAAGACCAGGTCGCCGGGCTTGAGGTCCTTGCGGTCGACCTTGGCGAGTTCCGGTGCGTTGGCCTGCTCGTCGGCACGGTGCGGAAGCACGCGGCCCAGGCTGTTCTCGAAGACGTAGCGGGTGAAGCCCGAGCAGTCGAAGCCCGTCTCCGCGGTGTTGCCGCCCAGCTTGTAGCGCACGCCCAGGAAATTCATGGCCGAGTCGAGCAGGTTGGACGTGCCGTCGCGGACCGTCGACATCAGCTGGGTGCTCTTGCTGGCGACCGAGGTGGCCACCGAATCGAGCAGGCCCTGGTCGTCGACCGGGCGCATGGCGGGTTGGCGAACCGATTGCGGGGCGGCCAGGGCGCTGCCGACCGGCGCCAGGAGCGCGGTGGAGACGGCCAGGAGCCCAACGATTCGGGGGAGGTGGCGGGACGGCCGCATGGCCGCTGCCCCTCGACGATTGCTGATTCGCACGCGGCGAGCATAACGGATGCCAGCTTTTGGGGTCAACCAGGGTGCGCGGCAAAAAGCGAGCAAATACAAAGACTTGCATGCGGTTACGTGCTCGGGAGGGGCGCCCTTCGGAACGTTTCGCGACGGTAAATCTGCAACTCGTCACAACGAGACCGGAATTTCCCTCCACGCCCAGTGACAATCGCCGTCCGCAAGGCGGGGCGCCCGGGGCGTCCTGTCGAGCAGGAACCGATGCCCGGAGACCCGATGAAGAGATCGACCGTGATTCCCGCCGCGCTGGCCGTGGCGGCCGCCCTGGCGCTCGCCGCGACGTCCGCGGATGCCGCTCCCCAGCGCAAGCGCGCGCCGGCGCGCCAGGTCCATCCGAAGCCGATCCCGGTCAAGCCCGTCGTCGAAAATCCGATCGCCGACCTCCCGTTCCCGAAGTTCGATCATGGCCCGCAAGTGGCGTCCACCTGCACCACCGGCCTGGAGGGCGCGATGCTGCGCCTGAAGGAACTCGAGAAGCGCAAGCCCGGCGCCGACTGGCTCAAGGGCTGGGAGGCGTTGTACGACTGGCAGGAGGACCAGAGCGGCGCGCTGATCTTCCTGCAGAACGTGCACCCGAACGCCGAAGTGCGGATGGAATCCGCGAAGTGCGAGCAGCGCTGGACGGCATTCCAGACGGCGCTGGGCATGAACGAGCTGGTGTTCCAGGGCGCCCGCCAGACGGCGGCGCTGTTGAAGGACCCCGTCGACAAGCGTGCCGCCCAGCGCGCGCTCGAGGGCTTCGAGGACGCCGGCGTCGGCCTGTCCCGGGACAAGCAGGCGCGCGCCAAGGCGATCGCCGACAAGCTGGCGGCGCTCGGCCAGCAGTTCAACCAGAACATCAACGGCGCCCATGTGCGCGTCGCGTTCACGGAAGCCGAGCTCAAGGGCGTCCCCGAGTCGCTGTGGAAGGACCAGCCGCGCGACGCCGACGGCAGGATCGCGCTGCCCATCGACGGCCCGGCCTACACCGCCGTCATGCAGACCGCCGACGACGCCGGTGCGCGCGAGCGCCTCTGGCGCGCGAAGACGAACGAGGGCGGCCCGGACAACCTCAAGGTGCTGGCCCAGATCGAGCAGCTGCGCCTCGAGCAGGCCAGGCTGTTCGGCCTGTCCAGCTACGACGACTTCGTGCTGCGGCGCCGGATGGTCGAGTCCAGTGCGCAGGCCACGAAGTTCCTCGACGAGGTGCGTGCCGCTGCGGCCGACGAGGACAGGCGCAACGTCATCGAGCTGCGCCAGGCCAAGGCACGCCACCTCGGCCAGACACTGGACGGCACGAAGCTGCAGCGCTGGGACAGCATGTACTACGCCGAGCGCATCGAGCGCGAGCGCATCGGCCTCGACGACGAGGCGTTCCGACCGTACTTCCCGCCGCAGGAGAGCCTGCGCTTCGTGATGCGCGTCGCCGAGAAGATGTTCGGCATCCGCTACGACAAGGTCGACAACGCCAACGCGTGGGCGCCCGACGTCCAGGCCTGGGCCGTCACCGACGTGGCCAGCAACCGGAAGATCGCCACGCTGTTCGTCGACCCGTACCCGCGCGAGGGCAAGTACGGCCACGCGGCCACCTGGAACTTCCGCAATGCCGCCACCAGCGTGCCGCGCCAGGCGCAGTCGGCGCTGGTCGTCAACTTCGACCGCCGCGGCCTCACGCTGCGCGAGCTCGAGACGCTGATGCACGAGTTCGGCCACACGCTGCGCAACAACCTCTCGGCCACGCGCTATGCGAGCGACGCCGGCGAGAACGTGGCGCAGGACTTCGCCGAGGCGCCCTCGCAGATGCTGGAGGACTGGGTCTACGACAAGAAGGTGCTCAAGGTCTTCCAGGAAGTCTGCCCCGCGTGCAAGCCGGTGCCCGACGAACTCGTCGACAAGGCGCGTGCCGCGCGCGACTTCGGCAAGGGCATGCAGGTCGCACGGCAGCAGCTGTACGCCGCCTACGACCTCGCCCTGCACGGCCCGTCCGCACCCGATCCGATGGAGACGTGGGAGAAGATGGAGGCGGCCACGTCGCTGGGCTACGTGCCGGGCACGACGTTCCCGAGCGGCTTCGCGCACATCGCCGGTGGCTACGGTGCCGGGTATTACGGCTATCTCTGGAGCCAGGCCGTCGCGGCCGACATGCGCACCGCCTTCGCGGCCGACAAGCTCGACCCCAAGGCCGGCGCGCGGTTGCGCGCCACCGTCCTGGCCGAGGGCGCCCAGAAGCCGCCGCAGCAGGTCGTCAAGGAGTTCCTGGGCCGCGACGGCAACGCGCAGGCGTTCTTCGACTGGCTGAAGAAGTAGCCCGGCCCTGGCCGTCGACGGCGCGCTGTCGGCGCCCGTCTCGCCAACGGCAAGGGCCGCCGAGGCAGCCCTTGCAGCGGAGTTCGGCGCCTCCTACAGGGCGTCGGACGCGAAGTCCGCCAGGCGCGAGCGTTCGCCGCGCGCCAGCGTGATGTGCCCGCCGTGCGGCCAGCCCTTGAAGCGGTCGACCGCGTAGGTCAGGCCGGAGCTGCCTTCCGTGAGGTAGGGCGTGTCGATCTGCGCGAGGTTGCCCAGGCAGACGATCTTGGTGCCGGGGCCCGCGCGCGTGACCAGCGTCTTCATCTGCTTGGGCGTCAGGTTCTGCGCCTCGTCGATGATGACGAACTTGTTGAGGAAGGTGCGCCCGCGCATGAAGTTCAGGCTCTTGACCTTGATCTTCGAGCGCACGAGATCCTGCGTCGCCGCACGACCCCATTCGCCGGCGCCGCCGTCGCCCTTGGACAGGACCTCGAGGTTGTCGTCGAGGGCGCCCATCCACGGGCCCATCTTCTCCTCCTCGGTGCCGGGCAGGAAGCCGATGTCCTCGCCCACGGGCACGGTCACGCGCGTGACGATGATCTCGCTGTAGCGGCGGTCGTCCATCACCTGGGCCAGGCCGCAGGCCAGCGTCGCCAGCGTCTTGCCGGTGCCCGCGGTGCCGGACAGCGTGACGAAGTCGACCTCCGGATCCATCAGCAGGTTCAGCGCGAAGTTCTGCTCGCGATTGCGCGCGGTGATGCCCCACACGGCGTTCTTCGCGTGCGTGAAGTCGCGCAGCGTCTTGAGCACGGCCGACTTGCCGGTGATCTCGGTGACGCGCGCATACAGCGGCGCCTCGCCGGGGGTCTCGAGGTAGACGAACTGGTTGATCAGCAGCGACGGCACCAGCGGTCCGACGATACGGTAGAACGTATGGCCGCCCTGGTTCCAGCTCTCCATCGTCTTGCCGTGCTTGTCCCAGAAGTCGGCAGGAAGGGCGAGCACGCCGGTGTAGAGCAGGTCGGCGTCGTCGAGCGTCTTGTCGTTGAAGTAGTCCTCGGCCGGCAGGCCCAGCGCGCGTGCCTTGACGCGCATGTTGATGTCCTTGGACACCAGCACCACCTCGCGCGGCGCGTGCCGCTCGACGAGCGCCTGCACGACCGCCAGGATCTGGTTGTCGGCCTTGCCTTGCGGCAGGCCCGACGGCGCCTTGGCGTCCAGGAACTGGGTCTGGAAGAACAGCTTGCCGGCGGCCTCGCGATGGCCGGTCTTCGACAGCGGAATGCCGGCCACCGGGTCGAGCGAGCCCTCGGTGGCCAGGCCGTCGAGGTCGCGCGAGACCTGGCGCGCGTTGCGCGCGACCTCGGTCATGCCCTTCTTGTGGTTGTCGAGCTCCTCGAGCGTGATCATCGGGAGGTAGATGTCGTGTTCCTCGAAGCGGAACAGCGAGGTCGGGTCGTGCAGCAGCACGTTGGTGTCGAGCACGAACAGCTTGGGCGGGCCGCCGGCGCGGGCGCGTCGGCGGGCGCCGCCCGACGAGGCCTTGGGCTTGGCGGCCGGCGCCGGGGCGATCGGGTAGGCGGCGGGCGCCTTCACGGGCAGGCCGGGCGACGATGCCGGGGCGCGGGCCGCGGGCGCCGCGGCGGGGCGCGGAGCCGCCTTGGCGACGCCCGTCTCAGCACGGTCGTCATGGAGATCCAGCAATTTCTGCTTCGGTTCCGCGGCCTTCTGGCTGCGGCGGCTCGTCTTTGGAGCCGATTGCGATTCGTAGTCAGCAGCCGACAGAAGAGCTGCGCGAGTGGCGGGAGGCTTCGGAAGTGGCATGTAGGGGCGTACGAGTCGCGGAGGTTGGGAAATGAACAAACAAAAAAGCCGCGCAGTCACCTGGGCGGCTTTGGTCGTTTGGAAGTGCGCGTTCGAGGTCCACGGGCATGCGAAACATCATACACATTCCGCGCGTCGTCCAGCGCGGCGGTGCAGGGCCGCCATTGCCCGCACGCCGTCATCCCGCGCACGGCGGGCGACGCCCCGGGATCTCGCCAGGCGGCAGGTCTCGCGATGCGTGGATCCGGCGCCGCGGCCCGTGTCCGCCGCAATTTCAGGGATAGCTGACCAGGTCGACCGGCACGGTGGCCGTTCCCTGCGCAGCCGCGCCGGTGTTGTTGACCACGTGGCTGATCGTGCCGTTGCCGCCGAGGGAGACGGTCAGGATGTCGTGCAGCTTCACGCCGGCGGTGTCGGGCACCTCGAAGCCGCGCGCGGCGTTGATGTTGGTGTTGCTGCCCCCGATGTTGAAGAAGCAGTAGCTGCCCAGGCCCCACGCCTCGTGGTTCTTCACGTTGGCGCCCACCTTGTACGCGGCCCAGCCGTTGCCGTTGCCGCTGGTCCACGCGGCCTGGCTCGGGACGTCGTAGGGCATCTCGTTCTGGAAGAACAGCGTCCTGCCGTTCTCGCCGTTCCACAGCACCTGGTACTTCTGGTAGTGCTCGACGAACAAGCCCGTGGCCAGCACGTTGGCGCCGTTGACCAGCAGCCCGGTGTCGCCGGTGTTGACCGTCCAGCCGGTCGGGGCGCTGCCGTGGTCGGCGCGCCAGGCCCAGATGTCGTCGACGATCGCGTTGTTGCTGTTGACGACCAGGCTGTTGGTGGCCTTGCCGGCGACGCCGCCGCCCACGCGGAAGAACACGTCCTGCACGGTGGTCGGATTGCCTGCGTGGCTGACCGCGGAGGTGGCGGGGCCCACCGTCAGCAGCGACGTGCTGTTGGTGGTGCCGGCGTCGAACAGCAGGCCCGCGATCCTGACGCCGTCGACGTCGGCCACCGCCATCGGCGTCACGCCGCCGGTGGGCTGCAGCGTCGGGAAGCCGATGCCCAGCACCACGGTGTTGGCGCGCGTGACGTTGATCGTCTGCTCGATCGGATAGACGCCCGGCGTGAAGAACAGGTTCAGCCCCGCGGCCAGCGCGGCGTTGATCGTGGCGCCGCCGTCGTCCGGCTTGACGACGTAGAACTGGCTCATCGGGATCGACGTGCCCGGGGTGGCCACGCCGTTGCTCCAGCTGGCGCCCGACGAGTTCGTGCGCAGCGAGGGCACGAAGACGCGGTACTTGCCGCTCGAGTCGACGTACAGGTACGGCTTCTCGCGCGAGACCGGCGTCGTCGCGACCGTCGTGTACGGCGGCGAGGGGAACGTCTGCGCCGGCGCGCCGCCCACGCCCGAGAACACGGTGTTCCAGACGCCGTCGTACCAGACGCCCACGTTGGAGTCGCGCGTGTACCACTGCTGTTGCGAGCCGGTGGAGACGATGGAGTCGATGCGGCTGTCGGCGATGAAGCCGCCGCTCGAATAGCCCTGTCCCGTGCCCTGGTTGGTCGGCCCCATGTGCAGGTTGCCGATGATGTGCACGCGGCGCATCGGCGCAGCCTGCGAGACCGCCCATTCGGTGGTGCCGCCGCCCGGCACGATGGCCAGGTTCTCGACGGAGCGCCAGAAGTTCTGCGTGGCGTTGGTCTGGTCGCCGTCGTTCCAGCCGCTGTCGACGGTGACGCCGCCGTTGAGCTGCACGTCGCCCGGGTTCTGGCCCAGGCCCTGGACGGCCTCGTAGAAGCCGAGCCTGGCCGTCACGCCGTAGGTGCCCGGCTTGAACAGGAACGCGAAGCGCTGGCTGCCGAATTGCGCCGTGGGACTCAGCAACTCGGAGTTGAACGCGCTGTCGAGCGCCGACTGGATCGTCGCGGCCGACATCGACGGGTCGAAGATCTTCACGTTCGCGCCGAAGTCCGGCGTGTCGGACGTCGGGATCGTGCCGAGCCTGATCACCCGGAACGACGACGCGGCGTCATTGAAGTTGTTCGCGCCGAGGTTGGCGTTGTTCGACGTCAGCTTCAGCACGCCGCCGCCGTAATTGATGTCGGCGTACAGGTCGACCTCGTAGCCGGGCTGCACCTGCACCGACGAGATGCGGTCGTTCCAGGTGCTGCCGACCCAGCTCGAGTCGGCGCCGGCGCAGAACGAGTCGCCGGTGTAGTTCGCGTCGGCGTGGAAGCAGACCGGGCCGCTGGGAGGCGGTGGCGGCGGCGGAGGAGGAGGCGGCGGTGGGGCCGAGCCGACGGTGTAGGTGAAGGTCGAGGAGTCGTAGGCGGGGCTGCCGTTGTTGTACGTGAACCAGTAGCTGAGCACGTTGCCGCTGGACACGCCGACAGGCTGCTCGTCGCGCGCCGTCGCGGTGTCGTAGGTCATGCGCAGGTTCTGCTGCGGCCCGCCGTTGACCTGGTAATGCACGTCGACCCAGGTCGTGTCGACGTTGGACTTGAACCAGATCGTGGCCGTGGGGCCCGAAACCGTCACCCCCTGCGTGAAATCCGCTGCATGGGCCTGGGCGCCGAATGTCAGCAGGGCGGCGAAAACCACCCAGGGCGAGCTCTTGAATCCTGTCTCCAGCATGCTTGTTCTCCCGGTTCGTCGGAATGGAGACCGGATTGTGAATAGGCTGGTCGGAGTATGTGGATGACTTGAAACAGGATGTTCTCGAGCGAGCATGCCGCTGCGGAGATGCTTTCTGAAAGCGCTACCAATCAGCGTGCGATGGAACGCGATGGAATGTGTTTGCCGGCAAGACGTATTCACGTTTCATTTGCTGATGAAAACGTGAATCGTCAGGGATTTGCGAATATCGAGAAGACGGTGCCAAGCCGCACGTCCTGGAGCGCGAAGGGTATTTCCAGAAACGTCAATCGAATACCCTGGACCGGGTATGGCGCCGACTCGCTCATGGAGATTCGCCGTGTCCGTCACGGCCACGCCCGCAAGGTCATCGCCGCCGCCCCGGCCGGCTCCGTCGACGGGCCGCTGTCGTTGACGATGTGGCGGATGGTGCCGTTGCCCCCCAGCGAGACGGTGACGAGGCTGTGCAGCCGCACGCCCGGCGTCGCGGGCACTTCGAACGCGCGTGCCGCGACGACGTGGGTGTCGCGGTGGTCGATCGCGAAGTAGCAGTAGCTGCCCAGGCCCC
>JAEKKH010000118.1 GCA_019510465.1 Burkholderiales bacterium | reverse complement strand
GGGCGGTGCGGGTTCATGCGGTGGCCTGCCGATCGAGTTCGGCGAGGAAGGCCGCGGCCAGCGTCTCGACGTCGTCGGCGTTGAGCGCGACGCGGTCGCCCGGCTCGATGCGCAGCAGCGATGTGTCGGCGTCGCCAGGCAGGGCGGCGTCGCGCTGGAGCACGCCGCCGTGGTGCAGCAGCGCGGCGGCCAGCAGCGCCACCTCGGCGCTCGCGCCCGCGCCGCGCGCGCGGCGCGCGAAGCGGGCGTCGAGCGCGACCAGCAGGTTGCCGAAGAACGCGGGCTCGAACGCGGCCAGCGCCGCGTCGATGCGCGCGAGGCTCATGCCCGAGGCCTTGGAGGCGGCGCCCACGAGGTCGCGGTAGGCCTGCACCTGCGCGGCGAGTTCGGCGCGGCAGGCCTGGATCGAGGCGTGCGTGAAGGTCATGCGTGCATTCTCACGCCTTGGCGGCGGCGGGCCGGCGAGGTCGCTGTTGCTCGACCGCGGCCTTGATCCCCGTGGCCGGCGGTGCGGCGGCCGCGAGCGCGTCCGCGTGCCGCGCTGCGGCGCCCGGTGTCCGGGTCGGCCATCGTCAATCGAGCGTCAGGTGCCGCTCCCTGATCAGCGCATGCCAGAACGCCGTCTCCTTCTGGATGAACGCCGTCAGCGCCGGGCCGTCGCTGGGCGCCACCTCGAGGCCGAAGGCTTCCAGGCGCGACTTGACCTCGGGCGTGAGGATGGCCTTGTGCATCTCGGCGGTCAGGCGCGCGGCGATGTCGGGCGGGGTGCCCTTGGGCGCGAACAGGCCCTGCCAGGCATTGGCCTCGAAGTCCTTCAGCGCGGGCCCGCCGGCCTCGGACAGGGTGGGCAGGTCCGGCAGCTGCGGGATGCGGTGCCGGGACATGACGGCGAGCGCCTTGAGCTTGCCGCTGCGGATCTGCGCCAGGCCCGCGGCGGTGTCGATCACCATGACGGGCACCTGGCCGCTCATCACGTCCTGCATCGCCGGCGCCGTGCCGCGGTAGGGCACGTGCACGATGAAGCTGCCGGTGCGTTGCTTGAGCAGCTCCATCGCGAGATGGTGCGGGCTGCCGGCGCCGGGCGACGCGTAGCTGTACTTGCCGGGGCTGCGCCTGACCGCGTCGAGGAACTGCGCGGCGCTCGTGAAGCCGGTCGACGGGTTGACGGCCAGGATCAGCGGGAAGCTCGCCATGAAGCCGATCGGCACGAAGTCCGACGGGTTGTACGGCAGCGACTTGTACAGCGCGGTGTGGAACACCATGGCGCCGTTGTCGCCGGTCAGCAGCGTGTAGCCGTCGCCGGGCGCCTTCGACGCCGCCTCGGTGCCGATGATGCCCGCCGCGCCGGGGCGGTTGTCGACGACGATGGTCTGGCCCATCTGCCTGCCCATCTGCGGCGCGAGCTGCCGGGCGAGGAAGTCGGAGCCGCCGGCGGCCGGGTAGGCCACGATCCAGCGCAGCGGGTGGTTCGGATACGCCTCGGCGGCGCGCGCGGGCGCGCTCACGACGGCGGCGGACGGGGCGAGGGCGCCCGCGGCCAGCGCGAGCAGGGAACGGCGTTGCATCGTCATCTTGGAGGAGGGCGGGACTATGTGACGGGGTGGGGAATCGAGGGGTTCTCCGGCATGCGCGGCGCACGCGGGCTGCCACACAATACCGCATCGCGCGGCCGGCTCGCCAACGGAGCGGCCCGCAGTCCCGCTCCCTTGGCGACCTTCCCGATGCCCCACTTCAGCCCGCTGTCCTCGCCCTCGTTCCAGCCGTCCTGCGAGCTGTGCCGCGAGGCCGGCGGCGTGCTCGTGTTCCAGGCGGCGCAGTGGCGCGTGATCCGTGCCGAGGATGCGGCCTTTCCGGCGTTCTACCGCGTCGTCTGGCGTGCGCACGTGGCCGAGTGGAGCGACCTGACGCTCGCCGAGCAGGCCTCGCTGATGGGCGCGGTGGGCGCCGTCGAACGCGTGCTGCGCGATGCGCTCGCGCCCACCAAGATCAATCTCGCCAGCCTGGGCAACGTGGTGCCGCACCTGCACTGGCATGTGATCGCGCGCTTCGACTGGGACAGCCGCTTCCCCGCGCCGGTGTGGGCCGCGCCCGTGCGCGAGGTCGCGCCCGTGCCCGCCGCGCGCCTGCGCACGCCCCTGCCCGAGCTCGACGCGCGCGTGGCGCGCGCCGTCGCCGCGCTGGCGCCCGCCGCGTGATCCGCCTGAAATCCGACGTCGACGACCATCCACCTCCCGGAGACCGCATGACCCGCCCCACGACCTTCGCCCGTATGCGCCGGCTCGCGTTCGCGACCGCCCTGTGTGCCGCGGCTGCCGCGCACGCGCAGCTGCCCGTGCAGCCAGCCGCGAACCAGGAGGCGCTGCTGGCCAGCGCCGACCCCGCCCTGGCCGCCAACAAGAAGCTGGTCTACGACTTCTGGCGCGAGGTCTTCGAGGGCGGGCACATGGAGCTGGCCGACAGGTACATGGCGGAGGGCTACATCCAGCACAACCCCAACGTGCCCACCGGCCGCGCGGCGTTCGTCGACTTCTTCAAGCGCTTCGCCAAGCCCAAGGAGATCCAGCCGCGCATCGCGGCGCCGCTGGTCTCGATCGTGGCCGAGCGCGACCTCGTCATCCTGAGCTTCGTGCAACCCACCAAGGATCCGAAGGACGCGTCGAAGACGTCCACGACGACCTGGTTCGACATGTTCCGCATCGAGAACGGCAGGATCGCCGAACACTGGGATTGCGCGCCCAGGCAATGACCGCACTGCTGCGCCAGGCCACCCGCGACGACCTCGCCGGCATCTGGCGGGTCCGCTACGCCGTCGCCGAGAACACGCTCGCGCCGGGGCGCATCGGCGACGACGAGGTGGTCGCGCAGCTGGAGACGACCGGCCGCGGCTGGGTGGTGGAGGAGGACGGCGAGGTGGTCGCGTTCGCGATCGGCGACGCCAGTGGCGGCAACGTGTGGGCCCTGTTCGTCGATCCGCGCGCGGAAGGGCGCGGGCACGGCTCGCGCCTGCATGACACGATGGTCGAGTGGCTGTGGACGAACGGCCTGACCACGCTGTGGCTGACCACCGGCGCGCGCACCAAGGCGCGCGGCTTCTACGAGCGCCGCGGCTGGCGCTGCACCGCCGAGCTCGACGACGGGCAGGCGCGGCTGGAGCTCACCAACGCCTGGCCGTGAGCGTTTCAGCGGCCCTTCCTGCGCCCCGCGGCGCGCGCGGGCGGGCTGCCGTCGCACAGTGTCAGCACCTTGACGGTCGGGGCGCCCGGGAAGCCGTTGGCGATCGCGGCCGCGGGACGGGCGTCGAACGCGATGCGACAGCCGTCGGGCGACACGGCGATCGGCTGCGTCATCGCGCAGCCGTCGACGCCGGCGGCCTGGCCGGGCGCCGGCCGGGCGGTGCACCACACCCGCCGGCTCTGCTCGCCCTGCACCAGGTAGAGGCCGCCGCCGCTGGCGGCCGGTCCCGGCTGGACCACGAGGTCGCCGGCGCCCGTGGCGATCATCGCGGCCGGCGCAGGCGCGGACAGCGCGTCGAGCTGGCGCACGAGCCCCGCCGGCAGGGCGTGGCGCACGACGCGGCCGTCGAGGTCCATCGTGACCAGCGGCGCGTCGTGCGGCGGATCCTGCAGGCGGTCGTGGGCGCCCGGCGCCAGCTGGTAGGCCTTGCGGAACGGCAGCCAGCGCACGTCGTGCGAGATGTCGGACAAGGTCAGCGCGAGCGCGAGCTTCTTCTTCGGCGTGACCAGCGTCGGGCCGGTGGGATGGCCGCTGTCGTCCAGCGCGCCCCAGGTCAGCGTGCCGTGCTCCGGTTCGAGGTAGCGCAACGGCTTCTTGCTGGTCAGCAGGTCATGCACGCCGAGGTCCTCGGGCGCGGGCTTCAGGCAGGCTCCGGGGTGCCAGCCGGCGCCGTCGACGACAGGCCCCAGCCTGTGCGCGACCGGGTCCCAGGGGGCGAACCGCTGCACGGCCGGGGCGGCGCGCGAGCCGATGGCGAAGCGGGACTCGAGGTCGCCGATCTCCAGGCTGACGAGGTGGTGGCTGGCATTCGCGCAGTCGAGGAAGCCGCGCGGCACCAGCACGCTGGCGCTGCGGCTGGACACGGTCCAGGCGACGATCCGGCGCACCATCCACGGGGCCTTGGCGTGCGGGTCGGCGAAGGTGGTGATCGCCAGGGTGTCGTCGTCCAGCCAGGCGAAGCGGCCCGGCATCTGCGTGATGACCGGCACGCCGGTCTCGAGGATCTCCAGCGGCGCATCCACCGCTGCGCTGCCGCCGCCCGCCCGGGTCGGCGTGATGGCGGCCGCGGCCGGCGACTGCCTGGCCGCAGCCGGGCAGTCGCCGTCGGTGTAGATGGGTGCGCCCCGGGCGTCGAGGCATTTCTGCAGGTCGGCGAAGGCCGGCGTCGACAGCGCCAGGGCCAGCAGCGGAAGGAGACGGATCATGGGGCGGATGCCGGCGGCGGGGTATCTCTCGGAGGCCGGATTCTCACTTCTTGTTACGAGTCCGGCATCCCCTCCTTCGGGGGAGGCGTGCATGACGTCGCCGAATGGCGCCCGGCCGGCAAGGCCGGGGCCGCGACAGATAAACTGCGGGCATGACCGCCCCCGACCGCCCCACGCCCGTCGCGCTCACCGTGCACCAGCAGTCGCGCGCGCTGGAGATCGCGTTCGACGACGGGCGCAGCTTCCGCATCCCGTTCGAGCTGATGCGCGTCTACTCGCCGTCCGCCGAGGTGCAGGGCCATGGCCCGGGCCAGGAAACGCTGCAGACGGGCAAGCGCGACGTCGTCATCGACGCGATCGAGCCGGTGGGACACTACGCGGTCAAGCCCACGTTCTCCGACGGCCACGACACCGGCCTGTTCACCTGGGACTACCTCTACCGCCTCGGCGCGCAGCAGGACGAGCTGTTCGCCCAGTACCTCGAGCGCCTGGCCGCCGCCGGGCTCGACCGCGACGCCCAGATGGCCAAGCCCGCCGGCGGCTCCTGCCATTCGCACTGAAAGCACACCTATGAAATCGGTTGACGCAAACTCTTCGCGGAAGGCGTTCCACGCGCGGGACGAGCGCCGGGCCGCCCCAAGCAGGCCCGCGGTCCCCTCGGGGGACGGAGCGCCGTACCCGGCGCGGGAGGGGCTCCACTCGCGGGACGAGCGCCGGGCCGCCCCAAGCCGGCCCGCGGTCCCCTCGGGGGACGGAGCGCCGTACCCGGCGCGGGAGGGGCTCCAATGACTCAGACCCACTTCGGCTACGAAACGGTCGACGAAGCCGAAAAGGCCGTCAAGGTGCGCGGCGTGTTCGATTCCGTCGCGAAGAAGTACGACGTGATGAACGACCTCATGTCGGGCGGCCTGCACCGCGCGTGGAAGGCCTACACCGTGGCGGTGGCCGACCTGAAGGCGGGCGACAAGGCGCTCGACATCGCCGGCGGCACCGGGGACCTGGCCCGGGCGTTCGCCAAGCGCGTCGGCCCGTCGGGGATGGTCGTGCACACCGACATCAACGAGGCGATGCTGCGCGTCGGCCGCGACCGCCTGATCGACGAAGGCCTGGTGCTGCCGACCACGATCTGCGACGCCGAGAAGCTGCCGTTTCCCACCGGCCAGTTCGACCTCGTGAGCGTGGCCTTCGGCCTGCGCAACATGACGCACAAGGACGTCGCGCTGGCCGAGATGAACCGCGTGCTGCGCCCGGGCGGGCGCCTGCTGGTGCTCGAGTTCTCGAAGATCGCCGCGCCGCTGCGCAAGGCCTACGACTGGTACTCGTTCAACGTGCTGCCGCGCGTGGGTAAGGTGGTGGCCGGCGATGCCGAGAGCTATCGCTACCTCGCCGAGTCGATCCGCATGCATCCCGACCAGGCGACGCTCAAGGCGATGATGAAGACCGCGGGCTTCGGCCACGTCGACGTGCACAACATGGCTGCCGGCGCCGTGGCGCTCCACGTCGGCATCAAGTGCTGAACGGAACCCCCTCGCTCCTCCCGTCGCTGCCCCCCCGAGGGGGAGCTCGGTTCGGCTCGGGTGCGACCCTCGCTAAATGGAGCCCCCACGCTCCTCCCGTCGCTGCCCCCCGAGGGGGAGCTCGGTTCTGCTCGGGTGCGACCCTCGCTAAATGGAGCCCCCACGCTCCTCCCGTCGCTGCCCCCCGAGGGGGAGCTCGGTTCGACTCGGGTGCGACCCTCGTTTCCCGAGAGCTTGGCTTAGACAAGGCGCCTGCGGCGCGAGGCAGGACACGAACATGCCGACCATTCTTCTCACGGGCGCGACCGGCTACATCGCCTCGCATACCTGGCTCGAGCTGCTGGCCGCGGGCTACGACGTCGTCGGCCTGGACGACTTCTCGAACAGCTCGCCCGAGGTGCTCAACCGGCTCGAGGAACTCTCGGGCAAGGCACCGGTGTTCGAGCGCGCCAGCGTGTGCGACGCCGCGGCGATGGACGGCGTGTTCGCGCGCCATCGCATCGACGCGGTCGTCCACTTCGCGGCCTTCAAGGCGGTGGGCGAATCGACGCAGCAGCCGCTGCGCTACTACGCCAATAACATCGGCGGCCTGCTGACGCTGTGCACGGCGATGCAGGCGCACGGCGTCCGGCGCATCGTCTTCAGCTCCAGCGCGACGGTGTACGGCAAGCCCACGACGCTGCCCATCCGCGAGGACGCGGCCACCAGCACGACCAACCCGTACGGCGAGACCAAGCTGATGGGCGAGAAGATCCTGCGCGACATGAGCGCCGCCGACCCGGCCTGGCAGGCGGGCATCCTGCGCTACTTCAACCCCGTGGGCGCGCATGCGAGCGGGCGCATCGGCGAGGATCCGCGCGGCGTGCCGAACAACCTGATGCCCTACGTGGCGCAGGTGGCCGTCGGCCGGCGCCCGCGGCTGTCCGTCTTCGGCGACGACTACGACACCCCCGACGGCACCGGTGTGCGCGACTACATCCACGTGGTCGACCTCGCGCAGGGCCATGTCAAGGCGCTGGCCAGGCTGCTGGAGGCGCCCGGCTCGCTGCTGGTCAACCTCGGCACCGGCCGCGGCTACAGCGTGCTGGAGCTCATCCGGGCCTACGAGAAGGCCAGCGGCCGTCCCGTGCCCTACGACGTCGTCGCGCGCCGCGCCGGCGACATCGACAGCTGCTACGCCGACCCGGCCAGGGCGCTCGCCGACATCGGCTGGCAGGCCACGCGCGACCTCGCCGCGATGTGCGAGGACAGCTGGCGCTGGCAGACGATGAATCCGGGCGGGTTCGACGCGGTGGCGTGATGACGGCGCCGACCGCGATGCCGGCCGCGCGCCGCGTCGTCGCGGTCTTCGATTTCGACGGCACCGTCACCGACCGCGACACGCTCGTGCCCTTCCTCGTCGCGGCGTTCGGCCGCCGGCGCGTGGCGGCGGCCTTCGCCGCGCAGCCGCTCGCGTTCGCGGGCGCGCTGCTGCGCGTCATGCCCATCGATGCGTTCAAGCGGCGCGTGCTGCGCCGCCTCGTCAAGGACACCCCCGCCCCGCGCCTGCGCGCGCTCGGCCCCGCGTATGCGCGTGCGCTGGCGCCGCGCGTGCGCCCGGGCGCGCTCGAGCGCATCGCATGGCACCGGTCGCAGGGCCACCTGCTGGTGCTGGCCAGCGCGACACTGGATGTCTACCTCGATCATGTCGGCGCGCAGCTGGGCTTCGACCACGTGCTGTGCACGCGCCTGGCCAGCCGGCCCGGCGACGACGGCGTCGACCGCCTGACCGGCGCGCTCGAGGGCCCCGACTGCACCGGCCCCGAGAAGCTGCGTCGACTGGCCGCGCTGCTGGGCGACCTGCGGGCCCACGAGTTGCACGCATATGGCGACAGCAGCGGCGACCGCGAACTGCTCGCCGCCGCCGACCACGCGCATTTCCGGCCGTTCCGCCGCGCCCATGCCTGAGCGCGCGCTCGCGCACGCCCCGCCACCTACAATCGCCCCCATGGACTTGCCTTTCCAGGATCTCTGGCTGCCCGCCGTGCGCAACCGCATGGTGCTGTTCGCCAACCACGTGCTGACCGGCTGCCCGCCGGCGGTCGAACGCCTGCGCGCCCATGCCGGCAAGACGATCCGCGTCGACGTGAGCGGCTGGCCCGGGCTGATCCCGGTGCCGCCGCCGCTGTCGCTGCGCGTCACGCCGGCCGGCCTGTTCGAGGGCCTCACGGCGGCCGAGGAGTCCGGTCTCGTGCCCGACCTGCAAGTCAGGCTCGACGCTGGCGATCCGGCCAAGGCCGCGGGCAACGTGTTCAAGGGCGGGCTGCCGCCCATGTCCATCGACGGCGACGGCGCGCTGGCGGCAGACGTCAGCTGGATCGCGCAGAACGTGCGCTGGGATCCTGCGGCCGACGCCGAGCGCTTCTTCGGCCCGACCGTCGCCGAGGCCGTGAGCCGCGCGAACGAGCAGTTCACGCAGGTGGGCGAGAAGGTCAGGAGCGCGGTGGGACAGCTGTTCGACCAGTTGCAGGCGCGCAGGAAGCCGTGACGCCGCGGCCAGCCGCGCGAGCGCACTGACCCGATGAAACATTTCGCGCGTCTTCTCTTCATCACGCTGACCCTGCTGCGTTTCGGCGTCGACGAGATCGCCCTCGGGCGCGTGCGCCAGCCGTGGCTGCGCGCGCTGGCGCGCCTCATCGCCTTCGGCCGCAGCTACGACGAGCCGCGCGGTCCGCGCCTGCGCCAGGCGCTCGAGCGCCTGGGTCCGATCTTCATCAAGTTCGGCCAGGTGCTGTCGACGCGGCGCGACCTGCTGCCCGCCGACATCGCCGACGAGCTCGCGCTGCTGCAGGACCGCGTGCCGCCGTTCGACGGCGCCACCGCGCGCGGCCTGGTCGAACAAGGCCTGCTCAAGGAACTGCGCCGCAAGTTCGACGACGTCTTCCAGGACTTCGACAACACCCCCGTGGCCAGCGCCTCCATCGCGCAGGTGCACTTCGCCACGCTCAAGGGCGGGCGCGAGGTGGCGGTCAAGGTGCTGCGGCCCAACGTGCTCCAGGCCATCGAGAGCGACCTCGCCATCCTGCATACCGTGGCGCGCTGGGTCGAGCGCGTCAGCGCCGACGGCAAGCGCCTGCGCCCGCGCGAGGTGGTGGCCGAGTTCGACATGTACCTGCATGACGAGCTCGACCTGATCCGAGAGGCCGCCAACGCCGCGCAGCTGCGCCGCAACATGGCCAGCCTCGACCTCATCATGGTGCCGGAGATGCTGTGGGACTTCTGCACGTCCCGCGTCATGGTGATGGAGCGCATGTACGGCGTGCCCATCAGCCAGGTCGACCGCCTGCGCCAGTCCGGCGTCGACATCCCCAAGCTGGCGCGCGACGGCGTCACCATCTTCTTCACGCAGGTGTTTCGCGACGGCTTCTTCCACGCGGACATGCACCCGGGCAACATCCAGGTGAGCATCGCGCCGGAGACGTTCGGGCGCTACATCGCGCTCGACTTCGGCATCATCGGCACGCTCACCGAGTCCGACAAGGACTACCTGGCGCAGAACTTCATCGCGTTCTTCCGGCGCGACTACAAGCGCGTGGCCGAGCTGCACATCGAGAGCGGCTGGGTGCCGCCCGACACGCGGCTGGAGGCGCTGGAGAGCGCCGTGCGCGCCGTCTGCGAGCCGCATTTCGACCGTCCGCTCAAGGACATCTCGCTGGGCCAGGTGCTGCTGCGGCTGTTCCAGACCTCGCGCCGCTTCAACGTCGAGATCCAGCCGCAGCTGGTGCTGCTGCAGAAGACGCTGCTGAACGTGGAGGGGCTGGGCCGCCAGCTCGACCCCGAGCTCGACCTGTGGAGCACGGCGCAGCCGTTCCTGGAACGCTGGATGAACCAGCAGGTCGGCTGGCGCGGCTTCCTCGACCGGCTCAAGGACGAGGCGCCGCGCTACGCCCACTACCTCCCGGCGCTGCCGCGGCTGGTGCACCAGGCCCTGACCATCGCGGCCCGCAAGGTCGAGGACGATCTGATGCCCGCCTCGGCCGCCCAGGTGAGCGCGCTGCTGAAGGAGCAGCGCCGCACCAACCGGCTCCTGCAGGCGATGCTGTGGGTGGCGGTGGGCTTCGTCGCCGGCCTGTGCGCCGTGCGGCTGGCCCTGGCGTTCCACTGAATCGGGACGGGTTGGCGCCGGGCGCCCGGGTTGTTTCGTCACGAAAAGCCCCCATATTCACGGCTCGCGGGCCGTCCGGACCGGGTTTCGATCCCCAGGCAGCAGCCGGCCTTTATAATTTCCTGTTTAGTCGAGAGAGCCAGCCATGCCGATCTACGCGTATCGCTGCGCTTCGTGCGGGCATTCGCGCGACGTGCTGCAGAAGATTTCCGACCCCGTGCTGACCACCTGCCCGGTGTGCGGCGTCGACCAATTCCAGAAGCAGGTGACGGCCGCCGGGTTCCAGCTCAAGGGATCGGGCTGGTACGTCACCGACTTCCGCAACGGCAGTGCCGCGGCCGGCGCGCCCGCCGCCCCGGCCGCTGCGCCCGCTGCCGGCGGCGACAGCGCCGCCGCGACGCCCGCGGCCGAACCCGCTGCGGCGCCCGCGGCATCCGGCGCCGGCGGCAGTCCGGCCACGCCGTCTGGCGGTTCCTGCGGTACCGGCTGCGCCTGCCACTGACGAGAAGAAGAACGCCACCCATGCATGCCACCACGGCCGCGACCCTGCGCGGCGGGAGCTCCACGTGAGGAAGTACCTGTTCGCCGGCCTGCTGGTGTGGCTGCCGCTCGCGATCACGGTCGGCGTGCTGATGTGGGCCATCAACCTGATGGACGGCATCTTCCGCGGCATGCTGATCGGCGTGCGCCACGTGATGCCGCAGAGTGCCGAGGATTTCCTCGCGCTGCTCGCCGGCGTGCCGGGCCTGGGCGTGGTGCTGCTGGTGATGCTGCTGCTCATCACGGGCATGTTCGTCACCAACATGGTGGGCGCGTGGTGGCTCAAGCAGTGGAACTACCTGCTGGGCCACATCCCCATCGTCAAGTCGATCTACGTCTCGGTCAAGCAGGTCTCCGACACGCTGTTCTCCACCAACGGCAACGCGTTCCGCGAGGCCGTGATGGTGCAGTACCCGCGCGAGGGCAGCTGGACGATCGCCTTCGTCACCGGCAAGCCGTCGGGCGAGGTGGCCGCCGGACTGCCGGGCGAGCACCTGAGCCTGTACGTGCCGACCACGCCCAACCCGACCTCCGGCTTCTTCCTGATGATGCCGCGCGAGGCCTGCAAGCCGCTGCACATGAGTGTCGACGAGGCGCTGAAGTACATCATCTCGATGGGCGTCGTCGCGCCCCCGGCGGGCGCGCTGGCGCCGCCGGAGGGGGCCGACCCCAATCGAGTGGGCTGAACGACCCGAGGCCCCTCGTCGTTCAGTCCTGAGGGTAGCCCCCCGACCCGGCCTGATCCCATTCCAGACACGCCGTGCGCACGCCCGCCATCCGGGGCGCGCGGCCTCACACCGAACGTACAAGAACACGGAGCATTGCGATGAGAACCACTTACTGCGGCCTGGTTGGCGAAACGCTGATGGGCCAGACGGTCACGTTGATGGGTTGGGCGCACCGCCGCCGCGACCATGGCAAGCTGATCTTCATCGACCTGCGCGATCGCGAAGGCATCGTGCAGGTCGTCTGCGACCAGGACCTGGGCAAGAGCTTCACCGTCGCCGAGAGCGTGCGCAACGAGTTCTGCCTGAAGGTCACGGGCGTCGTGCGCGCGCGCGCGCCGGAGGCCGTCAACCCCAACATGGCCAGCGGCACGATCGAGATCGCCTGCACGGAGCTCGAGGTGCTCAACCCCAGCGTCACCCCGCCGTTCCAGCTCGACGACGAGAACCTGTCCGAGACCACGCGCCTCACGCACCGCGTGCTGGACCTGCGCCGTCCGCAGATGCAGAAGAACCTGATGCTGCGCTACCGCGTCGCGATGGAGGTGCGCCAGTTCCTCGACAAGAACGGCTTCGTCGACATCGAGACCCCGATGCTGGGCAAGAGCACGCCCGAAGGCGCGCGCGACTACCTGGTGCCCAGCCGCGTGCACGACGGCCACTTCTTCGCGCTGCCGCAGTCGCCGCAGCTGTTCAAGCAGCTCCTGATGGTGGCCGGCTTCGACCGCTACTACCAGATCACCAAGTGCTTCCGCGACGAGGATCTGCGCGCCGACCGCCAGCCCGAGTTCACGCAGATCGACATCGAGACCTCCTTCCTCACCGAGGAGGAGATCCGCGCGATGTTCGAAGGCATGATCCGCTCGGTGTTCAGGAACGCCATCGGCGTCGACCTGGGCGAGTACCCGGTGATGACCTATGCCGACGCGATGCGCCTGTACGGCTCGGACAAGCCCGACCTGCGCATCAACATGCAGTTCACCGAGCTCACCGACGTCATGGCCGACGTCGACTTCAAGGTGTTCTCCTCGGCCGCGACGATGGCCGGCGGCCGCGTCGTGGCGCTGCGCGTCAAGGGCGGCGCCGAGATCAGCCGCGGCGAGATCGACGCCTACACCGAGGTCGTCAAGATCTACGGCGCCAAGGGCCTGGCCTGGATCAAGGTCAACGACGCGTCCAAGGGCCGCGAAGGCCTGCAGTCGCCCATCGTGAAGAACCTGCACGACAAGGCCATCGCCGAGATCCTGCGGCGCACCGGCGCGGCCAACGGCGACCTGATCTTCTTCGGCGCGGACAAGGCCAAGGTCGTCAACGACGCCATGGGCGCGCTGCGCCTGAAGGTCGGCCACTCCGACTTCGGCAAGGCGGGCGGCCTGTTCGAGGACAAGTGGGCGCCGCTGTGGGTGGTCGACTTCCCGATGTTCGAGCGCGACGACGAGGAGAACCGCTGGAACGCCGTGCACCACCCGTTCACGGCGCCCAAGGACGGCCACGAGGACCTGATGGACACCGATCCGGGCGCCTGCATCGCCAAGGCCTACGACATGGTGCTCAACGGCTGGGAGCTGGGCGGCGGCTCGGTGCGTATCCACCGCGCCGAGGTGCAGAGCAAGGTGTTCTCGGCGCTCAACATCAGCAAGGAGGACGCCCAGTCGAAGTTCGGCTTCCTGCTGGACGCGCTGCAGTACGGCGCCCCGCCGCACGGCGGCCTGGCCTTCGGCCTGGATCGCATCGTCACGATGATGACCGGGGCCGAGTCCATCCGCGACGTGATCGCCTTCCCCAAGACCCAGCGCGCCCAGGACCTGCTCACCGGCGCGCCGAGCGCGGTCGACGAGAAGCAGCTGCGCGAGCTGCACATCCGCCTGCGCAACGCGGTGGCCGCGACGCCGGCGGGCTGAACCTTCCGCCGAGCTGACCGGCGATCGTCGCCGGTTCGATGCCCGCACCCGACGCCATGGCGTCCGGTGCGGGCTTTTTCATTGATGCTGGCGCGGCCACGGGCAAGCATGAGGGACCGTTGGACGAGCTGGGCGCGGGCCGCCATGTGGCGCGCCGTCGCAGCGAACCGCCCACCAGGTCGCCCGCCTTCGCGCGGCCGCTGCCGCTCCTGGAGATTCGCGCCGACACGATCACCTTGTCGGCGTGCAGGAAGCGGTCGGGCGAGCCGATCATCTCGCGCGTGCCCACGTTGAAGTCGAACGGCAGGTTGCTGACCTCGACGCGGATCTGCGCCAGGGGCAGCCCGGTCGGGTCGTCGGGCGTGCGCACGGTGACGAAGACGGTGTCGTCGGAGGCGACGCGACCCTCGAACCTGGCCGCCAGCGTGACGCGGCCCGAGAGCAGCGGGGCGATGGCGTCGGCGGCGGCGCTGGCGCTCTTCGACGCGGCACTCGCGCTCGCGGCCGAGGCCGAGATCGCGCCGGAGGCGTCATGCGACGGCGCGAAGACGCCGAACCTGTCCGGCGCCAGCGACTCGCCGCGCCTGATGCGCTCGAGCCGCTCGCGCCGCATCTGCGCGTCCTCGGCGGCGGCGATGCGGCCCTGCTCGAGCAGGGTCTCGCTGCGGCGGCGCAGGCCGGCATGGCCCGAGAGCAGGTAGGCGGTGACCGCGCCCACCAGCAGCAGCATCGCCGCGAGCGCCCAGGCGCGCGTGCGCATCGGCAGCCTGGGGGCGGGCACGTTGGGGATGACGGCTTCCATCAGCTGCTTGCGCAGCGCGGCGCGCTGGGCGTCGGCCTCCTCGGCGCGCAGCAGGCCCTTGCTCTGGTAGTCGTCGACCTGGCGGAGTTTGGCCTGCAGCGCGGTGACCTGGGCTTGGACTTGCGGATTCATGGGCATGGCGGGTGGAATCCACCATTTTCGCAGGTCGCGGCGCGCCGCCGCCTGCCGCCGCCGGGACGCTCGCTCAGCCGGCCGCGGCGTCGCGCAGCCACGCGCTGCTGCGCGCCAGGCCCCGTTCCGCCGTCTCGGAGAACGAGACCGCTTCCAGGAAGCTGTGCACCGCGCCGGGATGGCGCTGCAGCTCGACCCGCACGCCGGCCGCGCGCAGGTGTTCGGCCAGCTGCAGGCTGTCGTCGCGCAGCACGTCGCACTCCGGCACCACGAGGCAGCAGCGAGGCAGGCCGGCGAGCCGGGCCTTCAGCGGCACGGCCAGGGGGTCGTCGACGGGCCGCGGCCGGCCGAGGTAGCCGTCCCAGAAGCCGCGCATCTCGTCGCGGCCCAGGTTGTACGCCGGGCCGTCGAAGCGGGCGTAGGACTCGGTCGTGTCGTCGTCGCCGAAGACGCCATAGTTCAGCAGCAGCGCATCGGGGCGCTCGCCCGACTCGCGCAGCAGCAGTGCCGCTGCCAGCGCGAGATTGGCGCCCGCGGAATCGCCGCCCAGCGCGATCCGGTCGGGCTCCAGCCGCAATGCGTCGGCGTGCGCGCGCGCCCAGCGCCAGGCCGCGACCGACTGCTGCAGCGCCACCGGGTAGCGCGCCTCGGGCGCCCGGGCATAGTCGACGCCAATGACGACGCGGCCGGCGCGCGCGGCGAGTTCGCGCATCAGGCGGTCGTGGGTGTCGATGCTGAAGAAGACCCAGCCGCCGCCGTGCAGATAGACGAGGGCGGGGTGGCGCGGTGCGGCGGTCGGCGTGTGGATGCGCAGGCGCAGCGGGCCGTGCGCCGTGTCGATCTGCAGCTCGCGCCGGTGCACCATCTCCGGGCCGCCCTGCGTCAGCGGCGCACGCACGCGCTCCGCGATGAGGCGGGCTTCGGGCAGGCTGACGCCGTCCAGCGCCGGATGCCGGCCGTAGGCGTCGGCCAGCCAGCGCTGGAAGCGCCGCATGTCGGGGGTGAGGTCGTCTCCGGGCGCGGCGTCCGTGGGCATCGTCATGCGGCAAGGTTAGCGGCGCGGGCGCGCGATGCTGGCGCGGCCGGGCCAGTGACTGTCGTGCGCGGGCAGCGGCCCGCGGCGTCGGGCCGCAACAAGCGGGCGATGCCCACTTGCCGGTGTTGCCCGTTTCTTGCTAAATACGCCCATGACGATCAGCAGCCGCGACCTCCAGAACGTTCCGCGCCCCGTCGTGGCGCTCGCGGACGAGTACCCCGCGAACTTCGTCGACCCGCGCCATCGTCACGCGCGGGCGCAGCTGCTGTACGCCGCGTCGGGCGTGATGTCGGTGGTCACCGATCGCGCCAGCTACATCGTGCCGCCGCAGCGCGCGATCTGGATGCCCGCGGGCGTCGACCACGAGGTCACCTGCCGCAGCGCCGTGTCCATCCGCACGCTGTACGTGGACGCCGCCGGCGACACGCGGCGCGAATGTCGCGTCATCGAGGTGTCCGAGCTGCTGCGCGCGCTGATCCTGGAGACGATGGCGCTGCCGCGCGAGTACGACCGCGGCGGCCGCGACGGCCTGATCGTGCAGCTGCTGCTCGAGAGCATCGACGCGCCCGGCGTCGCCAGCCACAGCGTGCCGATGCCGCAGGAGCCGCGCCTGGGTGCGATCTGCCGCGAGCTCGTCGCCGACCCGACGCGCTCCGACTCGCTCGACGAACTCGCCGCGCGCGCGTGCATGAGCCGGCGCACCTTCACGCGCCTGTTCCGCGAGCAGACCGGCATGAGCCTGGCCGAATGGCGCCAGCACGTGCGCTTGCTCGAGGCGATGGCGCGCCTGGCGCGCGGCCAGGCCGTCACCACCACCGCCTACGACGTCGGCTACGAGAGCCCGAGTGCGTTCACCGCCGCGTTCCAGCGCGCGTTCGGCGTGCCGCCCAGCCGCTACGTCCACTGAAGGTCCCGTCGCGCTTGGCCCGCGCGCGGCAGCCTGCGGCCCGGCGGCGGTGGACTGCGCTCACGCGCCGCAATAGGCTGGCGGCATGACCGCATCTCCGAATCGATTCGCGCCGCGCGGCCCGCAGGACCTGGCCGATCTGGCGCGCCGGCAACCGCTCGCGTGGGTCTGCAGCCGCGGTCCCGCGGGCCTGCTGGCCACGCCGCTGCCGCTCGTGCCGAAGTTGGCTCCGGACGGCCGCGTCGTCGCCGTCGAGGGCCATTTCGCGCGCAGCAACGCGCACGTCGACGCGCTGCGCGCCGATGGCCGCGCCACGGTGCTGTGGCTGGGCGTGCAGGGCTATGTCTCGCCGTCGTGGATGGCCGACCGCACGCAGGCACCGACCTGGAACTACGCCAGCGCGCAGTTGCAGGTGGACGTGCGGCTGGTCGAGGACCCTGACGCCATCATCGCCCACCTGCGCGAGCTCACCGGCCGCCAGGAGGCCGATCGCCCGCGTGCCTGGACCATCGACGAGATGGGCGCGCGCCTGGCGTCGCTCGCACGGCGCGTGATCGCGTTCCGCGCCGAGGTCGTCGCCAGCCGGGAGAAATACAAGCTCGGCCAGGACGAGCGCGACGACGTGTATGCCGACATCCTGGCCGGCCTCGACGCGCAGCCCGACGCCGCGCTGCCCGCGTGGATGCGCCGCTTCAACCCGGGGCGCGGATGAAGCGCCGCAGCCTGCTGGGTGCTGCGGTCGCCGCCGCCTGGCCCGCGCCGCCGGCCATCGCCGCGCACGTGGCCGCTACGGACATTCCGCGCCCGCCCGTCACGCCGAAGCGCCCGCGGCGCATCGAGCAGCTGGGCCGCGTGCGCATCGACGATTACGCGTGGCTGCGCGACCCGCACTTCAAGGACTTCCTCGCCGGCACGCGCGGCATCGATCCGGAGATCCGGCGCCACCTCGAGCAGGAGAACGCCTACGCCGACGCCGTGCTCGCGCCCACGCGTCCCGCGCAGGCGCGCTGGCGCGCCGCGATGGCGGCCTACGGCGCCGAGGCGGGCGCGCTGCCGCCGCT
>JAEKKH010000117.1 GCA_019510465.1 Burkholderiales bacterium | reverse complement strand
GCTTGGTGGCGAAGTACGGGTGGTCGAGGTTCTCGGCCTCGTCGAACATGTCCTCGCGGAACACGCCTTCGTACAGGCCGGCGGCGGCGATCGACGAGACGTGGTGGAAGCGCTTCGCGTCGATCGCCTTGGCGAATTCGACGGCGTTGCGCGTGCCCTCGACGTTGACGGCGACCTGCGATGCCTCGTCGGCGTCGAGGTCGTAGACGGCGGCCAGGTGGTACACGTGGTCGACCTGGCCCTTGAGCGCCTTGACCTGGTCGGCGGCCACGCCCAGCTTCCTGCCGGTGAGATCGCCCATGACGGGCACGGCGCGGCCCTTGGCGGCGCCCCAGTATGCGAGCAGTTCGGGCAGCTTGCCCTCGGAGCCGGGCCGCAGCAGGAAGTGCACCGTCGCCCCCCGCCGGGCCAGCAGGGCCTTGACGAGTCGCTTGCCGATGAAGCCGGTGGCCCCGGTCACGAAATACTGCATACGGTGTCTCCTCTTGTGGAACGTTCGCTTCGCGGCCGATTGTGGGACATGGCCGAGCGCGGGCGCACGCGTGTTTGTCCGATGCAACGGCCTGCCCCGCGATGCCTTGACGCGGATAGAGCGGCCGCCCTACGCAATTAGGTTTCGCGCTCCAGGCGCGGCGCCTATATTTCAGCCTCGACCACGAGTGGTGGTCAGTCGCCCGAACCCCATTCAAGCAACAAAGGATCACGACATGGTCAAGAAGCTCTCCAAGATCGCCGCCAAGAAGGCCGCCTCCCCCGCCGGCCTGCTCGACAGCCAGCTCGCCAGCTCCGTCAAGGATTCGGCCCAGCAGATCTGGCTGGCCGGCATGGGCGCGTTCGCCAAGGCGCAGGCCGAAGGCGGCAAGGTGTTCGAGGCGCTGGTCAAGGAAGGCGTCAGCCTCCAGCGCAAGACGCAGGCCGTCGCCGAGGAGAAGCTGGGCGACGTCACCGGCAAGATGAGCTCGATGGCCTCGGACGTCACCAGCAAGGCCGGCGCGTCGTGGGACAAGCTCGAGAACATCTTCGAGGAGCGCACCGCCAAGGCTCTCGGCAAGCTCGGCGTGCCCACCGCCAAGGACGTGGCCGAATTGACGCGCCGCGTCGAGGAACTGAGCGCCGCCGTGGCCAGGCTGTCGAAGTCGGGCAAGGCTCCGGCCGCCCCGAAGACCGCCGCCGCCAAGGCGCCGGCACGAAAGGCCGCGGCCAAGGCGCCGGCCAGGAAGGCCGCCGCCAAGCGCGCGCCGGCGAAGAAGGCGGCCTCGGCCGCCACGGCCGCCTGATCGTCAGCCCCCGCTCGCCGGCCGCGCCCCTCCCGCGGCCCCGCGCCCTCGAAGGCGCCAGCCTCACCGCTGGCGCCTTCGTCATTTCGGGCCAGGCCTGAGGTAGAGAGCTGCCTCCAGTGAACGCCCCCGCCACCCGCCGATCCACCATCGACACTCCTGCGATGCCCGCCCTCATGGCCACCCCCCTCTCGCCCGACACCTCCCCGCGCCCGCGCGCGTCACGCAAGCGCCCGGCGGCGCCGGCGCGCACGCGGCGCCACGGCGCGCGCGCCGTGGGCCTCGCGCTGGCCGGCGGCGGCCCGCTGGGCGCGATCTGGGAGATCGGGGCGCTGTGCGCGCTGGAAGAGGCGCTGGTGGGCGTGGACTTCACGCGCATGGACGGCTACGTCGGCATCTCGGCCGGCGCGTTCATCGCCGCGGGCCTGGCCAACGGCATGGCGCCGCGCCAGATGTGCACCGCGTTCATCGAGAACGAGGGCGGCGACGACGACCTGATCCATCCATCGATCTTCGTGCACCCCGCATGGCGCGAGCTCGCCGGCCGGCTCAGGCGCCTGCCGTCGCTCGTGGCGCAATCGGCCGTGCGCTTCGCGCTGGGCCAGGCCTCGGGCGTGGAGGTGATCGAGCGCCTGGGTCGCGTGCTGCCCACCGGCGTGTTCAGCAACGCGCCCATCGAGGCGCACCTGCGCCGGGTGTTCTCCGCACCCGGACGCACCGACGACTTCCGCGCGCTGCCGCGCCGCCTGGTGCTGGTGGCCACCGACCTGGACACCGGCGCCGTCGCGCCGTTCGGCCTGCCCGGCTGGGACGACGTACCGATATCGCGCGCCGTCACCGCCAGCGCCGCGCTGCCCGGCCTGTATCCGCCGGTGCGCATCGGCGAGCGCCACTACGTCGACGGCGCGCTCAAGAAGACGCTGCACGCCCGCGTGCTGCTCGACCAGGACATCGGCCTCGTGCTGTGCCTGAATCCGCTGGTGCCGTTCGACGCCACGTACGCGCCCACGCACACCGTGCGCCTGGGCACCGACCCGATCCCACGCCTCATCGAAGGCGGCCTGCCGCTGGTGGCGAGCCAGAGCTTCCGCTCGCTGATCCACTCGCGGCTGGAACTGGGCATGAAGGGCTACGGACTGAGCCACCCGCACGTGGACATCGCGCTGTTCGAGCCCGACCACCGCGACCCCGAGATGTTCGGTGCGAACACCTTCAGCTACTCCGCGCGCCGCCAGCTCGCCGAGCACGCGTACCAGTCGACGCGCAAGACGCTGCGCACGCGCCGCCGCGCGCTGCGCGCGATGTTCGAGCCGCACGGCATCGGCATCGCCGACGCCGTGCTGGAGGACCCGTCGCGCCGGCTCGTCACCGACGCGCCGCGCCTCGCGCCGGCCTGGCACGACGTCGCGCCGGACCGCCTGGGCGGCGCGCTGCGGCGCCTCGGCGGCGTGCTGGACGAACTCGAGTCCTCGCTGCGGCCGGCCTGATCGCCCGCCCCTAGCTGCGCGCGCTGCGGCGCACCGCGCGCGCCGCCGTCCAGCGTGCCAGGACCACCGGCCGGCTGGCCGTGCGCACGCGTTCGCCCAGCTCGGCGCGCGCGGGGTCGGCGAGATCGACGAGCGACAGCAGGAACACGCCCGCACCGGTCGCCACGTACAGCGCGCCGTCGATGCGCATCAAGCGCGGCGCGTCGAACGCCTTGGCCGACACCGGCACGCCGCACACGCGGTAGCCGGCGTCCAGCACCTGCGAGACGAGCCAGGGCACACGGGCGAGCCTGGCCGCGACGTCGTTCGCGCGCGGGCTGCGGACCAGCTCGAAGGCGCTGCGGACGAACGATGCGACACGCGGCGCGCCGGCGCGTCGCGTCGCGGTCGATTCGGCGTGCGCGGCACTCGCGTCGACCAGGCGGCCGAACGCGCCCCACCCCAGCAGCGCGCCGAGGCGCCTGGCGACGATCGCGTCGCGCAACTGCCGCAGGCCCGCCCAGGCATCGAGCTGCTCGATGCGGACCTGCAGCCACGTGGTGTCGACGCGCTGCGCGGGATCCTTCAGCAGCTGGTGCAGGTCCGCGATCTCGCGCAGCGTGACCGGCGTGGCGCGCGCGCCGAACGAGGCGAGGCGGTGCAGGACCTGGCGCGTCGGCGCGAGGCCGCGGCAGGCCAGGCCCTCCAGGCGCGCCGCATCGGCGGCGAGATCGCCGAACGCGACGTGGCGCCGTGCGTCGATCGGCGCACCACCCACCTGCACCCGGACGGCCGGGCCCTCGCCGAGCGACGGCTCGTAGTCGAAGCTGGCCAGGCCCTGGTGCAGGGGGCCGCGCGGGGGCAGCCGCCACTGGCCCGCGTCGCCCAGCCGGTACTCGAGGCGGCCGAGCGCCTCGTGCAGCGGACCGATGGCCGCGAAATCGGGCAGCAGCACCTCGATGGCGGCGGCCGACGATCGTGCCCCCTGGGGGGCGGCCAGCAGGCTGCCGGACGGCAGGGCGCGCAGGACGTCGCCGACGCCGGCGCGGCGACGCGTGATCTGCTCGAGCTCGTTGATCTCCGTCGGCGACAGCAGGCTCTGCGCGGCCCAGCGCGCATAGAGTTCCGGCAGGCAGCCCTCCTGGCGCGCGATGACCAGCAGCTCGCGGCGCGCCACCCGGCCGGAGGTCAGCAGCATCTCGGCCGCGGCGTCGCCGTGCGGCAGGGTGAGGAGCTCGAACAGCCCACGATAGAGATTGCTGGTACTCATGGCGTTTCCTGTGTCGCGACGTCGGATGCGTGGAACCGGCCAGGACATCGCGGCGATTCCGTCGCGGGACGGCCGGGATCGCCTGCCGCCTCGCGGGCTGCATGCTAGCCAGCGCAGCACGGGAAATCGCCACCGCGACGGGTATCAGCCGCGCCGGCTTCGCAACAGTTGTGTCCAGGCACCCGACCAGGGGCGCGGGCGGCGCTCGATGCGACCCCCGCCACCGGCGCACCCCATGGCGGCCGTCAGCCGCCGCCGGCCTTCGCGGCGCCGGAAAGCTTGGCCGGATTCGCGACGATGCCAATCGACATGATCCGATCCTCGGCGGTCTCCAGCGCGATCACCGAGTGCAGCGCGCCGTTGATGAATCGAAGCAGCCCCCACTCGCCGTTGACGAGCACCGGCCGGTAGTCGAGCGGCACGGCGTGCGCCGCGAGTTGCCGCGCGATGACATGGAAGAATCGCGCGACGCGCTGCGCGCCGTGCAGTGGCTTGAGCACCGTGCGCACGACGCCGCCGCCGTCCGCCACGAGCGCCACGTCGTCCGACAGCAGCGCGGCGATGCGACCGATGTCGCCTGCGGCCGTGGCTGCCGCGAAACGCTCCACGAGGGCCCGGTGCTGGCCCGGCGTCGGGCTGAATCGCCGGCTCGGCTCGCCCAGGCGCCGACGGGCGCGATACACGAGCTGGCGGCAGGCGCCTTCGCTGCGCTCGAGCGCGCGGGCGATCTCGTCGTAGTCGAAGTCGAGCACCTCGCGCAGCAGGAACGACGCGCGCTCCTCCACGCTCAACCGCTCCAGCAGCAACAGCAGCGCGATGGACAGGTGCTGGCCGCGCTCCAGCTCGGCCTCGGGCGAAGCCGCGTCCGCGTCCGCGACGAGGGGCTCGGGCAACCAGGCGCCGACGTAGGCCTCGCGCTCCACCTTCAGCGCGCGCAGGCGATCGATGCACAGTCGCGTGGTGACGCTGACGAGCCACGCCTGCGGGGATCGGATGGCGGCGATGTCGGCCTGGCCCCACTTGAGGTAGGCCTCCTGCACGGCGTCCTCGGACTCCTGGCGCGTGCCCAGCATCCGGTAGGCGATGGCGAGCAGACGCGGCCGCTGGTCCAGGAAGGTCTGCGTCGGCGTCATCCAGCGGCAAGTCGGTCGGGTCGCATCCCCGCAGCGTAGCGTCATCCGGCCCGGCTTGAAAGAAAAGGGGCGCCCGGTGCCGGGGCGGTGACAGGACAGCACCCTCGCACGTCTTGGACCCGAGGAGCCGCTCGCCGAGCGCTCCTCGCCCAACCCTTTTCCGGAGGATGAAACGATGAATCTTTCAACCAGCCCCGCCGACGAGCCCGTCCTCGTCACCGGCGGCACCGGCCACCTGGGGCGCAGCCTCGTCGGCCAGCTCCTCGAGCGTGGACGGCGCGTGCGCGTCCTTGCCCGACTGCCAGGCACCGACTCGAGGGTCGAATGGGCCCGTGGCGACCTGTCGACCGGAGCCGGGCTGCGCGAGGCCCTTGCCGGCGTCTCCACCATAGTCAATGCGGCGACCTTCTCGCCGATCGCCCAGCGGGGCGGAATCGGGCTCGCCGATTTCTTCACGTCGCCCTCGGCGGTGGATGTCGACGGCACGCGTCGTCTGCTGGAGGAGTGCCGACTGGCGAAGGTGCGGCACTTCCTGCACGTGTCCATCGTCGGCCTGTCGGACGAGGCCGGCGCCCTGCCCTACAACAAGGTCAAGCTGCGCGGCGAGATGCTGGTCCGGCAGTCCGACCTGCCCTGGTCGGTGGTCCGCGCAGGCCCGTTCTACTACCTGCTGGCGCGGCTGCTCGCCAGCATCCGGTGGATGCCGTGGTGGCCGCTTCCCGACGCCGTCATGGACGCGGTGGATGCCGCCGACGTGGCGTCGTACCTGATCGAGTGCATCGACGACGGCCGGCTCGGCCTGCGCGAGGAGATCGGCGGTCCGACGCCGATGACCTTGCCCGAGCTCGCGCGACAGTACCTGGCGTCGCGCCACCTCCGGCGGCGGGTCGTCCCCGTGCGCGTCACGTCCCGGACCGCCGCGCGCGCGGGCCTGGTCGAGGCGCATGGCCGTCGCGGCGCCACCTCCTGGCGCGAATGGCTTGCCGCCCACGCCGACGAGCCGAAGGGCGCGGTCCGGCACACGCCCCGGCCCGCGGCCGCCTTCACGACCGGCCGCGGAGGCGCGAAATGACGGACAACCCCCTCGAGACCTGGCACGGGATCGTGGTGGAGCAGGATCCGTCGCGCCTCGATGGCCTGCTGGCGGACGACGTCGTCTTCCATTCCCCGATCGTGCACACGCCGCAGCACGGCAAGGCCGTCGCCGTGCGCTACCTGCAGGCCGCGCTCCAGGTGTTCTTCAATCCGAGCTTCCGCGTCGTCCGCAAGATCGTCGGCGACACCGACGCCATGATGGAATTTCAGACCGAGATCGACGGCGTGACCATCGACGCCGTCGACATCATCCGGTGGAATTCCCAAGGCCGGATCGTCGACTTCAAGGTGCTGGTCAGGCCGCTCAAGGCGATCGGCGTCGTGCAGCGGCAGATGACGGCCAGGCTCCAGGCCACGTAGGACCGCCGATCGACGGCGGTCCTCACGTGGCGCGGCGCGCCCGTCGCCCGGGCGCCGCCGCGCGCAGGGCCGTCGGCAGGTCCGACGGCTGCACGTGCAGCGAGGCCGTGTCGCGGAAATGCGCCAGCAGCGCGTCCACCACCACGCGCACGCGCGGCGCCAGGAACTGTCGGTGCGGATACACGAGCACGAACTCGCGGGTGCCGGCCTCGTGGGTGTCCGCCAGCACCGCCTTGAGCCGCCCCGCCTGCAGGCAGGGCAGGGCCTGGTAGAGCCCGCACTGCGCGATGCCGCCGCCGGCCAGCGCGAGCTCGACGACGGCGTCGCTGTCGGTGCCCACCAGCGCCGCATGCGGCGCGACGGCGACGCGGCGGCCGTTCACGCGGAACGTCCACGGCGCGGCCGTGCCGTCGGCAAAGCGCAGCTGGATGCAGCGGTGGCGATCGATTTCCGCGTGCGACTGCGGGACGCCGGCGCGCGCGAGGTAGTCCGGGCTGGCCACCAGCACCAGCGGCAGCTTGCAGACCCGCCGCGCGACGAAGCCGGCGTCGGTCACGGCGCCGCCGCGGATCGCGATGTCGATGCCGTTGGCCACCAGGTCGACGGGCGCGTTGTCGAGCTCGACCTCCAGCGTCAGCCGGGGGAACCGCTCGGCCAGCGCGGGCAGCGCGGGCAGCACCCACAGGCGGCCGAACGCCGCGCCCATCGACAGCCGCACGACGCCGGCCGGCTCGCTGGCCGCCTGCGAGACCTCGGCGACCGCGTCGTCCAGCAGGCGCAACGCGTCGCGCGCCTTGGCGATGAATCGTTCGCCCTCGCCGGTGACGCGCGCGGTGCGCGTGCTGCGCTGGACGAGCCGCACGCCCAGCTGCTCCTCCAGCCGCGCCAGGCTCTTGCTGACCGCCGCGGGCGTGACACCCAGGCGGCGCGCCGCTCCCGCGAAGCTGCCGGCGGCGGCGATCTCGATCAGCGCGAGCAGTCCCTGCAGTTGCTTCATGCGTTCGATTCTCAACCGAAAGTCACTGCTGCATCAACCCGCAATGACTTTCCAGACAAGGTATCGATGCCTAGAGTTCGCTCCATGCCCCGGACGTTCCCGGGCGCCAACCAGGAGTTCCACCATGAGGATCGGCATCATCGGATCGGGCGTCGTCGCCCGGACGCTCGCGGCGGGTTTCATCCAGCACGGCCACGAGGTGACGCTGGGCACGCGCGACGCGTCCAAGCTCGCGGACTTCGCCTTGGCGACGCCCGGCGCGCGCGTGGACAGCAGCGCCGGGGCCGCGGCCTTCGGCGACGTCGTGGTGCTCGCCGTCAAGGGCGGCGCCGCGCTGCAGGCGGCGCGCGACGCGGGCGCGGGGCTCGACGGCAAGCCCGTGCTCGACGCCACCAACCCGATCGCGGACACGGCGCCCGTCGACGGCGTGCTGCCCTACTTCACCGGCAAGAACGAGTCACTGATGGAGTGGCTGCAGGAGGCGCACCCGAAGGCGCGCTTCGTCAAGGCGTTCAACTCGGTCGGCGCGGGGCGCATGGTCGATCCGGACTTCGGCGGCACGCGCCCGACCATGTTCATCGCCGGCAACGACGCCGAGGCCAAGGCCACGGCCACCACGCTGCTCGCGCAGCTGGGCTGGGACACCGCCGACATGGGCAGCGCCGCCGCCGCGCGCGCGATCGAGCCGCTGGCCATGCTGTGGTGCATCCCCGGCTTCCGCGACGGGTCGTGGATGCATGCGTTCAAGCTGCTGCGCTGACGTCGCATGGACGCCGCCCTCGCTCCTGTCCACCAGGCGGCCCGTCACGCGACGGCCGCGGGTGCCGTCGACCTCGCCTACGAAGTGTCGGGCGAGCGCGGCCGGCCAGCGCTGCTGCTGGTCCACGGCGGCACGGCCAGCCGGCGCGCATGGGATCTCGTGACGCCGGCCCTGCGCGCCAGCCACCGCGTCGTCGCGGTCGACCTGCGCGGCCACGGGCAGTCGCCCACGCCGGACAGTGGCTACTCGGCGCTGCAGCTGGGCGCCGACATCGGCCGCGTCATCGAGCAACTCCGTCCTGGCGCGATCACGGTCGTCGGTCACTCGCTGGGAGGCATGGCCGCGATCCACCTGGCCGCGCACCGTCCGGAGCTCGTGCGGCGCCTCGTGCTGCTGAACGTGCCCGCCGCGCCGCGCGCCGTCGACGCGCTGGTGCGTCTCGAGCGCCGCGTGCGCGATCCCGGCTTCTTCCCGCTGACGCAGGCGTTCGTCGACGAGTGGTGCGCGCATCCGCGGCCGCTGCCCGCGGCCTTCGTCGCGGCGCAGCAGGCCCATGTGCGCGCATTGCCCGCGGTCGTCTGGCAGCAGGTGTTCGGCGAACTCGTCCAGGCGGACCTCACCCCCGTGCTGCCGTACGTGCGCCAGCCCACGCTGCTGCTGTGGGGCGCGCGGGACGGCCTGCTCGATGCGTCGCAATGCGAACGGCTGCAGGCCGGCATCGCGAATGCGCGGCGGGTGGTGATCGACGAGGCCGGCCACAACCCGAGCTCGGCGACGCCCGATCGCGTGGCCGCCGAGATCGCGGCCTTCGCCGGCTGAGATGTGCGGCGGGCGCCGCACGGCGCAAGTGGCTGCGGCCGCCGGCCCGCCATCAGCCCGCCCCGCGCAGCGGTCCGCCGAGGCCCTGTATATTTTGGCGATGGCTCCTCGCAACTGGATCGTCGACTCGATCGGTGCGCTGGCGTTCGAGCGGCTGGCGTCCGGCCTCGCGGGCACGGCGCTGCAATCGTTGCTCCTGGACGTGATGCAGGCGCGGGCGGCTTCGCGCAGCGCCAGCGAGCTGGTGGCGCAGTACGGCCGCGACGCGTTCTGCGCGCCGGCGGCCGTCGATCTGCGCGCGATGCTGGCCATCGATGCGCAGCTGCTCGCGGCCGCCGAGGGCTTCGAGGCGATCGAGTTGTCGCCGGTCGCGCCGCTGGGCGCGTGCTCGGTGGTCGGGCCGACCGACCAGCACCGCGTGCTGTCGGCGCTGCGCGCCACCGAGGTCGTCTCGGATCCGACCAACGTCCTCGCGCTCGAATGCGCGCAGCGGCTGCGCGCGCGTGCGTGGAGCGATCAGCACCTGGCCACGAGCCACCGAGTGATGCGCGCGCAGCCGGTGCCCAGGCTACCGGGTCACGCGCAGCACTTCCGGTTGTTCGCGCTCGCCAGCGGCGGCGTCGAGCGCCAGGATCATGGCTTCACCGTCGACGCCATCACCCTGCACGTGCGCACGCTGCTGGCCGGCCTCGACCGCCTGGCGCTGCAGGGCCATGCGCTCGGCCCGCGCCGGGTGGAGATCCTCGCGACGCCGGACAGGCAGGCACTCGGCGACCGGCTCGCCGGCCTGCTGGGCGCCGAGCGCGGCCCGCTGGAGCACCCGTACTACTCGGGCGGACTCCGCTATCGAGTTTGGGTGACCGCGCCCGACGGAATGGAACTGCCGCTCGGCGACGGCGGCAGCTTCGACTGGCTGGGCCGGCTCACGTCCAACCGGCGCGCCGTCTTCGTCGGCAGCGGGCTGGGCTCCCAGTTGATCGCGCTGCGCTTCGCGCCGCCGTCCTGAGCGTGCGACCGCCGGCCCCGCGCGAGGGGGCGGATCAGCCCAGGTAGCGCTTCTCGAGATGCGCCTTGAAATGCGCCGGATTGAGCGTCTCGCCGGAGGTCCGCAGCGCGAGCTCGTCGGTCGTCCACAGGCTGCCCTGCAGCCAGATGTTGTCGCGCAGCCAGTCGAACACCGGGTTCAGGTTGCCGGCGCCGATCTGGTCGTCGAGGTCGGGCATCTGGCGGCGCATCGCGGCGAACCACTGCGCCGCGTACATCGCGCCGAGCGAGTAGCAGGCGAAGTAGCCGAACAGGCCCTCGGGCCAGTGCACGTCCTGCATCGGACCGTCGCGGTAGTTGCCGCGCGTGTCCACGCCCAGCAGCGCCATCATGTGCTCGTCCCACAGCGCGGGGATGTCCTCGACCTCGTAGCGGCCCTCGATCAGCCCGCGCTCGATCTCGAAACGCATCATGACGTGCGCCGGGTAGGTGACCTCGTCGGCATCGACGCGGATGTAGCCCGGCTGCACGCGCGTGAGCAGGCGCTGCAGGTTCGCCGTCTCCAGCGCGGGCTGGTTGCCGAAGGCGTCGCGGATCAGCGGCGCGATGTGGGCGACGAAGCCCGGGTGGCAGCCGACCTGCATCTCGAACGACAGGCTCTGGCTCTCGTGGATGGCCATCGAGCGTGCCTCGGCCACCGGCTGGCCCAGCCATTCGCGCGGCAGGTTCTGCTCGTAGCGGCCATGGCCCGTCTCGTGGATGGTGCCCATCAGGCTCTGCACGAACTCGTCGTCGCGAAAGCGCGTGGTCAGGCGCACGTCCTCGGGCACGCCGCCGGAGAACGGGTGCGAGCTGACGTCGAGCCGGCCGCCGTCGAAGTCGAACTGCAGCTCGCGCATCACGCGCTCGCACAGCGCGCGCTGCGCGGCGCGGTCGAACGGGCCTTGCGGGTGCAGCGTCTTCTCGCTCGCCTGCTTCTGGGTGATCTGCGCGATCAGCCCCGGCAGCCACTTGCGCACCTCGCCGAAGATGCGGTCGATGGACGCGCCGCGCATGCCGGGCTCGTAGCGATCGATCATCGCGTCGTAGGGCGTCAGGCCGCTCTTGTCGGCAAGGTGGCGCGCCTCCTCGCGGCCGACCTCCAGCACGCCTTTCAGGTTGGCGGCGAAGCCGGCCCAGTCGTTGGCCTTGCGCTGCGCGCGCCACGCGTACTCGCAGCGCGAGGTGGCCAGCGCACGGCGTTCCACCAGCTCGGCCGGCAGCGCGTTGGCGCGGAACCAGTCGCGCTCGATCTCGCGCAGGTTGGCGCGCTGCGCGTCGCTCAGCGACTCGTCCTGCGCGCGCGCCAGCTGGTCCTCCAGCACGGGGTCGATGCGCATCGCGTGCGTGAGCTTGGCGATCTCGGCGAGCGCCTGGCCGCGCGCCGTGTTGCCCTTGGGCGGCATGTTGGCGGCCTGGTCCCAGCTGGCCATGCTCTGGAGGTGGCCCAGGCGGTACAGGCGCAGCCAGTTGGCGGCGAGGGCGTCGTAGGACGGCGTGGCGGTCGTTGTCATTGTGTCTCCCGGAGGTCAGTGTCCCGGCCGTTCCGCGTGGTGTGATGGCCGGCTCGCACATTTTGGGCGCGCCCGTGATGCTCGCCGCTCCCCATTTGCCCGGTATCCCCCTTTGGGGCGAAGCAAGCCTCGACACGCGCGCCGCTGCACGCGGGGCGGTCAAAACCCGTGCAGCGCCAGCCAGGGCTTCAGGTGCGGCCACAGCCACACCAGCGCCGTGGTGTAGACCAGGTAGCGCAGGAACTTGCCGATCGCCATGTAGCCGACGCACGGCCAGAACGGCAGGCGCAGCCAGCCCGCGATGGCGCACAGCGGGTCGCCGACCACCGGGAGCCAGCTGAGCAGGCAGGCGGCGGCGCCGTAGCGGTCGATCAGGGCGTGCGCTCGCCGGCTGGCCGGCCCGGGCGGCTTCTTGTGCGCGATGCCTTCATAGGCCCGCTCGACGCCGTAGCCGGTGGCCCAGCTGATCGCGCCGCCGAGGGTGTTGCCGAGGGTGGCCACCACGATCGCCCACCAGATCAGCGACGGATTCCACAGCACGAGCCCCGCGAGCGCCGGCTCGGAGCCCAGCGGCAGGAGCGTGGCCGATACCACCGACACGACGAACAGCGTCAGCAGGCCGTACTGCGGCAGCGCGAGCCAGGCGATGACGCCGGCGAACCAGTGATCCATGCCGGCAATTGTGCGTGAGCGCGGCGGCCGGCGGTCGCAGGCGCCTCCCGACGCGGCGCCGGCGTGTCCGCCGGGCGCCGAAGGCGTGCGCAATGCACGCCGCCGGAGCGGACGTCCCGCCGGCATCCGGCTATACTTCTGCCTCGTTTTTCAGCACCTTGGCCGGCTCCAGACCGGCTCGACAGCGGGTCGCTGCCACCTCCTCCCCCGGATCCATCCCATGCACATTGGCGCGATCGAGCTGCCGAATGCCCTGTTCGTCGCCCCCATGGCCGGGGTGACGGACCGGCCGTTCCGCATGCTGTGCAAGCGCCTGGGGGCCGGCTACGCCGTCAGCGAGATGGTGACCTCGCGCAAGGACCTGTGGCACACGCTCAAGACCTCGCGCCGCGCGAACCATGACGGCGAGACGGCGCCGATCTCCGTGCAGATCGCCGGCACCGACGCCCGGATGATGGCCGACGCCGCGCGCTACAACATCGACCGTGGCGCCCGGATCATCGACATCAACATGGGCTGCCCGGCCAAGAAGGTCTGCAACAAGTGGGCCGGCTCGGCGCTGATGCAGGACGAGCCGCTGGCGCTCGAGATCGTCGAGGCCGTGGTGGCCGCGTGCGCGCCGGCCGACGTGCCGGTCACGCTGAAGATGCGCACCGGCTGGTGCGACGCCGAGCGCAACGCCGTGCGCATCGCGCGCGCGGCCGAGAGCGCCGGCGTGGCGATGGTCACCGTGCACGGCCGCACGCGCGAACAGGGCTACAAGGGCCTGGCCGAGTACGACACCATCGCCGCCGTCAAGGCCGCGCTGCGCATCCCCGTCGTGGCCAACGGCGACATCGATTCGCCGCACAAGGCGCTCGAAGTCCTCAAGGCCACCGGTGCCGACGCGCTGATGATCGGCCGCGCGGCGCAGGGCCGCCCGTGGATCTTCCGCGAGGTCGCCCACTTCCTGGCCACGGGCGAGCTGCTCGCCCCGCCGGCCACGCGCGACGTCGCGCGCTGGCTCACCGAACATCTCCACGACCACTACGGCCTCTACGGAGAGGACCTGGGCGTGCGGACGGCCCGCAAGCACATCGGCTGGGCCGTCCACGCGTTGCCGGG
>JAEKKH010000221.1 GCA_019510465.1 Burkholderiales bacterium | reverse complement strand
CGCCGCGCGGTGGGCCAGGCGTCCAACGGCAACGTGGCCGAGCCGGGCCGCGCCGTCGCCGGCGCGGCCAACGACGACTGACCGGTTCAGCCGCCGGGCCGGCGCATCGTCGGCTCGGTCCGCCGCGCACGCATCACGAAAGCCCCGACGACCGCCGCCAGCAGCACGGCGCCAGCGCCTATCCAGGTGGTCCATGGCAGCCCGTCGTCCTGCGGCGCGGCGGCCGGCGCGGAGGTGCCCTCGGCCACGAACGGGCTGAAGCCGCCGCCACCCAGGTCGAGCGACGATGCCGACGCCGCGGGCGCGGCGGCGCGACGGGTCAGCAGGGCCGCCGGCACCACGCCGGTGGGGCCGCCGCCGCTGGCCAGCGTCCAGTGGTCGAGGATCCACTCGGCCCGCAGGTCTTCGCCGTCGTTGGTGTCGTCCAGCGGCTGGCGCTGCAGCACGGTCGGCGCGGCGTCGGTGATCTGCCACAGCTCCGCGCCGGGCTTGCCGCCGCGCACGGCGACCGCGACGGCGACGAGGCCGTCGCTGCTCGCGGCCAGGCTCGTGGCCGTGGAGGAGTCGGCGTCGCCCGGGCGCTGCCACAGGCCACCGCTGCCGAAGCCGCGATCCAGCGCGCCATTGGCGCCCAGGTGGAACACGACGGCGCGCGGCGCGGCGACGCCGGCGGTCTCGCCGGCGACCAGCACCGAGCCGTCGGCCAGCGGCAGCAGGTCGTTCGGCTTGACCGCGGCGCCGGCCGGCATCAGCTGCAGCTTGCCCTGCACGCCCCATTTCAGGTCGGCGTTGCCGTCGGCCAGGAAGCGCGCGATGACCGGCTGCGGCTGGTTGCCCGCCACCGACGCGCCCACCATCCAGACCCGGTGCCCGCCGTCGACCCGCACGCTGGCGGGCGCGTCGTTGCCGGCGTTCAGCGTGAACGTGGTCTGGCCATTGCGGCCGAAGCGGTCGTCGGGCTGCGCGCCGTGGATCAGGTGGCGCAGCACGAAGTCGTTGGCGTCGGCCTGCGGGTCCTCGTTGACCGTCCAGCCGTTGTCGTCGCCGTCGCGCACGACGAGCGAGCCCGCGTGCGCGGGCGCGCCCGCGACGGCCAGCAGCCAGGCGAGGGCCGCGGCCCCGCAGGATGCGCGCGGCGCGACCCGGCGCTTCATTTGCCGATGTCGCCCAGGCAGAGGTACTTCACCTCGACGTAGTCCTCGATGCCCTGGTGCGAGCCCTCGCGGCCCAGGCCCGACTGCTTGACGCCGCCGAAGGGCACCTCGGCCACGGAGATGAGCCCGGTGTTGATGCCCACCATGCCGTATTCGAGCGCCTCGCCGACCCGGAAGATGCGGCCGACGTCGCGCGTGTAGAAGTAGCTCGCCAGGCCGAACTCGGTGGCGTTGGCCAGCGCGATGGCCTCGGCCTCGGTCTTGAACTTCATCACCGGCGCGAGCGGGCCGAAGGTCTCCTCCTTCGTGCACAGCATGTCGGAGTTGACGTCGGCCAGCACGGTGGGCGTGAAGAAGCGGTCGTCGATGCGCGCGCCGCCGACCACCACGCGCGCGCCCTTGGCCAGCGCGTCGGAGATGTGCGCCTCGACCTTGGCGATGGCGTTGCCGTCGATCATCGGGCCCTGGTTGATGCCGGCCTCGAAGCCGTTGCCCACCTTGATGCCGCGCGCCTTCTCGGCCAGCCGCGCGATGAAGGTGTCGTACACGCCTTCCTGCACGTACATGCGGTTGGCGCACACGCAGGTCTGGCCCGCGTTGCGGTACTTGGAGACCATCGCGCCCTCGACCGCGGAGTCGATGTCGGCGTCGTCGAAGACGATGAACGGCGCGTTGCCGCCGAGCTCCAGCGACAGCTTCTTGATGGTGGGCGCGCATTGGCGCATCAGGATGCGGCCGACCTCGGTCGAGCCGGTGAACGACAGGTGGCGCACGGTGTCGCTCTCGCACAGCGCCTTGCCCACCAGCACCGAGTTGGCGCCGTCGGCGGTCAGGACGTTGATCACGCCCGCGGGCATGCCGGCGCGCTGCCCGAGCTCGGCCAGCGCGAGCGCCGACAGCGGCGTCTGCTCCGCCGGCTTGATGACGACCGGGCAGCCGGCCGCCAGCGCGGGCGCCACCTTGCGCGTGATCATCGCGATGGGGAAGTTCCACGGCGTGATGGCCGCGCACACGCCCACCGCCTGCTTCAGGACGAGGGTGCGCTTGTTGTTGTCGGTGGTGGGGATCGTCTCGCCGTAGACGCGCTTGGCCTCCTCGGCGAACCACTCGATGAAGCTCGCGCCGTAGACGACCTCGCCGCGCGCCTCCGTCAGCGGCTTGCCCTGCTCGGCGGTGAGGATGCGCGCCAGGTCGTCGGCGTTGGCGACGATCAGCGAGAACCACTTCATCATGACCGCGTGGCGTTCCTTGGCCGTCTTCGCGCGCCAGGCGGGCCACGCCTTGTCGGCGGCGGCGATGGCGGCCAGCGCGTCGACACTGCCGAGATTGGGCACGTCGGCCAGCTTCAGGCCGGTGGCGGGATCGGTGATGTCGAAGCGCGCGGCGCCGGAGACCCATTCGCCGCCGATCAGGGCGTCCGTCTTCAGCAGCCCCGCGTCGTTGAGCGTGGCGATGGGGGAAGTCTTCATGTCCATGGAAATGCTCCTGCGGCCGAGGTGCGACGAGGAGCGTGCGCGACGCCGCCGGCCGGTGATGGTGACAACTCTACCCGCTGCAAGCCGGGCGCCCGCGGCGCGCCTGCCGGGGTTTGCCTGGGGGACTGCAACGAAACGAAAAAGCCGCCGCGATGGCACCAGGGCAGGGCATCGGGCGGCGACTCGGGCGGGGACGTTGGCGCTCGCTCGCTCGCTCGCGAGGAACGAACGCCTCTCGGAGCGTGCTACGCGACGGCCTTGAGGCTGTCGGCCAGGATGGCCAGGCCTTCGTCGATGAGCGCGTCGCTGGCCGTCAGCGGCACCAGCACGCGCACCACGTTGGCGTACGAACCGCAGGACAGCAGGATCAGGCCGCGCCGGGCCGCCTCTGCGCACAGGCGCTTGGTGAGGTCGGCGTCGGGCCGGGACAGGTCGCCGTCCTTGAACAGCTCGATGGCCACCATCGCGCCCAGGCCGCGCACGTCCTGGATCGCCTGGTGGGCGGTGGCCAACTTCTTCAGGCCGGCGACCAGGCGCTCGCCGATGGCCTTCGAGCGCTCCAGGAGCTTCTCTTCCTCGAACACGTCCAGCACGGCCAGCGCGGCGGCGCAGGCCAGCGGCGAGCCGGCGTAGGTGCCGCCCAGGCCGCCGGGGCCGGGGGCATCCATCAGCGCGGCCTTGCCGATGACGGCCGAGATCGGGAAGCCGCCCGCCATCGACTTGGCCATCGTGATCATGTCGGGCGCGACGCCCCACTGCTCGCACGCCAGCCAGGTGCCGGTGCGGCCGGCGCCGGTCTGCACCTCGTCGGCAATGAAGACGATGCCGTGCCTGTCGCACAGCGCGCGCAGCGCCTGGGCGAACGACGGCGAGATCGCGTAGAAGCCGCCTTCGCCCTGCACCGGCTCGATGATGATCGCGGCCACGCGCTCCGGCTCGACGTCGTACTTGAAGATCGCCTCGATCGAGGCCAGCGCGTCGGCCTCGCTGACGCCGTGCAGCGCGTTCGGATACTTGGCGTGGTAGACCTCGGCCGGGAACGGACCGAAGCCCGCCTTGTACGGCGCGACCTTGCCCGTCAGCGCCATGCCCAGCAGCGTGCGGCCGTGGAAGCCGCCGCCGAAGGCGATGACGGCCGAGCGCTTCGTGGCCGAGCGCGCGATCTTGACGGCGTTCTCGACGGCCTCGGCGCCGGTGGTCAGGAAGAAGGCCTTCTTGGCGAAGTC
>JAEKKH010000116.1 GCA_019510465.1 Burkholderiales bacterium | reverse complement strand
CGCCCGGCGATGGTGGTGGGCGACTCGCACACCGGCGAGATGGACAAGATCGACGGCCCGTACTACTTCTTCAAGCTGATCCAGCGCATGCGCCAGATCCTGCCGCCATGGATGCCGTCCATCGGCCTGGAGGGCGGACGCATCAACATCGTGCCGGTGGACTACGTCGTCGCGGCGCTCGACCACATCAGCCACGGCGCGCTCGAAGGCAGCGGCCAGTGCTTCCACCTGGTCGACCCGGAGGGCCTGCGCGTGGGCGACGTGCTGGCCATCTTCTCCAAGGCCGCGCACGCGCCGAAGATGAACGTGTTCGTCAACGCCGCGCTGCTGGGCTTCATCCCGCGCGGCGTCAAGAAGAGCCTGATGGCGATGGCGCCGGTGCGCCGCGTGCGCAACGCGGTGATGAAGGATCTCGGCCTGCCCGAGGAGATCCTGACCTTCGTCAACTACCCGACGCGCTTCGACGACCGCGACACCCAGAAGGCGCTCAAGGGAACGGGCATCGCCTGCCCGCCGCTCAAGGACTACGCGTGGCGCCTGTGGGACTACTGGGAACGCCACCTCGACCCGGCGCTCAAGATCGACCACAGCCTCAAGGGCACGGTGGCGGGCAAGGTGGTGCTGGTCACTGGCGGCTCGTCGGGCATCGGCCTGGCCGCGGCCTGCAAGTTCGCCGAGGCCGGCGCCGTCACGGTGATCTGCGCCCGCGACGCGGACAAGCTCGCGCAGGCCAGGAAGGAGATCCTCGAGTTCGCGAAGAACGGCGGCCGCGCCGACGCGCAGGTGCACACCTACGCGGTCGACATCGCGGACGAGGCGGCCACCAGGGCGTTCGTCGACTGGCTCAACGAATCGCTGGGCGGCGTCGACTTCCTGATCAACAACGCCGGCCGCTCGATCCGCCGCGCCATCGAGGCCAGCTACGACCGCTTCCACGACTTCGAGCGCACCATGCAGCTGAACTACTTCGGCTGCATCCGCGTGACGATGGGCCTGCTGCCGGGCATGGTGGCCAAGAAGAAGGGCCACGTCGTCAACATCAGCTCGATCGGCGTGCTCACCAATGCGCCGCGCTTCTCGGCCTACGTGGCCAGCAAGGCCGCGCTCGACGCCTGGACGCGCTGCGCGGCCAGCGAGTACGCGGACGTCGGCGTCACGTTCACGACGATCAACATGCCGCTGGTGCGCACGCCGATGATCGCGCCCACCAAGATCTACAACAACGTGCCCACGCTGTCGCCGGAAGAGGCCGCCGACATGATCGCGTCGGCGTGCGTGGAGAAGCCGGTGCGCATCGCCACGCGCCTGGGCGTGTTCGGCGAGGTGCTGCATGCGTTCGTGCCGCGCGTGGCGCAGATCGTGAGCAACACGACGTTCCGCATGTTCCCCGACTCGGCGGCCGCCGCCGGCGACAAGAGCGGCAAGCCCAAGCTCTCGGCCGAGGCCGTGGCGATGCAGCAGATGATGCGCGGCATCCATTTCTGATCGTGCACTCAGCCAGGCGCCAGCCTGCGCCCGGGCGCAGGATTCATGCGCGACGAAGGGCCCGGGGCCGGGGTCAGGTCTTGAATCGTGGCCTGCCGGCACCTCGCCGGAGGGGGTCAGGTCTTGAAAGTTGCGCGGCAACCTGGCGCAATTGCGCGAGCAGCTCGGCGCGCAACGTTCAAGACCTGACCCCCTCTTGCAGGCGCGCAACGTTCAAGACCTGACCCCGTCTTGCACGATTCCGGCGCGGCGGCGCCTCCGAGGCGACAGTCCGATGAAAAACGCCGCGTCCGGTGCGAACCGGCGCGGCGTTTCCCGTTGGCGCACCAGCCTTCGCAGCGAGCGAAGGCGCCGGCGTCATTTCTGGACGTCGATCTTCGTGATGGTGTAGACCGAATTCAGGCGGTCCAGCTGGAACTGGACGTGGTCGCCGACCTGCACCTTGTCGAGCATGGACGGATCCTGCACCTTGTACGCGCCGGTCATGCCGGGCATGTCGTAGGCCTTGATCTCGGCGTGCTTCAGGGTGATGCGGCCGGCCGGCTTGTCGATCTTCTTCACTTCGCCGGACACGAGGGCCTGGGCGGAAGCCATGGCCGAGACGGCCAGGAGGGCGACGGTGGCGATGAGGCGTTTCATGATTCCATTGTCCTTCGTATTCCCATAACGCGCCGGGGGCGTCGGAGGAATACCGCTGCCCGGGACTGCGCGAGCGTCCAGCCGCGGCTGGACGTGCAATCGGACACGCATCCGCCGCGCAACCTCCCTAGAATCGCCGCATGACCACGCCCACCGCCTCCAGCCCCGCCGAGCCGGCGCCCCACGACCTCTCGCACGTCGCCCCGCGCGACAAGGCGGAGATCCTGTCCCAGGCGCTGCCCTACATCCGCAAGTTCCACGGCAAGACGATCATCATCAAGTACGGCGGCAACGCGATGACCGAGCCCGCGCTGCAGCAGGACTTCGCCGAGGACGTGGTGCTGCTCAAGCTGGTCGGCCTGAACCCGGTGGTGGTGCACGGCGGCGGCCCGCAGATCGACACCGCGCTGTCCAAGCTCGGCAAGAAGGGCACCTTCATCCAGGGCATGCGCGTCACCGACAAGGAGACGATGGACGTCGTCGAGTGGGTGCTGGGCGGCGAGGTGCAGCAGGACATCGTGGGCCTGATCAACAACGCCGGCGGCAAGGCCGTGGGCCTGACGGGCTTCGACGGCGGCATGATCCGCGCGCGCAAGCTCAAGATGAAGGACAAGGACAACCCCGAGATCGAGCACGACGTCGGCCAGGTGGGCGACATCGTCTCGATCGATCCCGCAGTGGTCAAGGCGCTGCAGGACGACCAGTTCATCCCGGTCGTCAGCCCGATCGGCTTCGGCGAGGGCAACGTCAGCTACAACATCAACGCCGACGTCGTCGCCGGCAAGCTGGCCGAGGTGCTGGGCGCCGAGAAGCTGGTGCTCCTGACCAACACCCCGGGGGTGCTGGACAAGCAGGGCAAGCTGCTGACCGATCTCAGCGCGCGCGAGATCGACGGCCTGTTCGCCGACGGCACGATCTCGGGCGGCATGCTGCCCAAGATCTCGTCGGCGCTCGATGCCGCCCGCTCGGGCGTCAATGCGGTGCACATCATCGACGGCCGCGTGCCGCACGCGATGCTGCTCGAAATCCTCACGGATCAGGCCTACGGCACCATGATCCGCGCACGTTGAGCGGCACGGGCCTTCGCCTCGGCGCCGCCTGTGGCGCCGCCTTCCTCTGGGGCACGGGTTCGCTCGTCGTGAACCTGCTCGTCGCCCGCCACGGCTATCACCCGCAGAGCATCTCGTTCTGGCGTTTCGTGCTCGGCGCGGCGTCGCTGCTGCTCGTGTTCGGTCGCGGCATGCCGTGGCGGCGGCTGTTGCGCGAGGGCGCGCCGCTGCTGGGCGCCGGCGCCGTGATGGCGTCGTACGTGCTGCTGTGGTTCATCGGCATCGCGCACATCGGCGCGGCCATCCCGACGCTGATCGCGCTGTGCCTGCCGCCGGTGTTCGTCACGGCGTGGACCCTCGCGCGCGGACGCCAGCGCGCGAGCCTCGCGCTGCTCGCGATCCTGGCTGCCTCGCTTGCCGGTACCGTGCTGCTGATCGTCGGCGGCGGCGCCGAGGGCGGTGCGCGGCCGGGCGCGACGGTCGATGACTGGGCGTGGGGCGTGGCGGCGTCGATCGGCTCGGCGCTGCTGTACGCCGGCTTCACCCTGGTCAGCCCCGGCCTCTCGCGCCAATGGGGCGCCGGCACGGCCACGACCGCGCTGACGCTGGCGGCCACCGCGGTGATGGGCCTGTCGGGCCTGGTCTGGCCGCTGCAGCTGCCGCACGAGGCGACGCCCGAGGCCTGGCTGCTGTATCTGGGCATGGTCACCGCGGCGTTGGCGCTGCTGGCGTTCAGCTGGGGCGCCGCGCGCCTGAGTCCCACGGCGCTGACGGTGGCCACGCTGGTCGAGCCGTTGACGGCGGTGCTGCTGGCGGCGATCTTCCTCGGCGAGCATCTGCACGCGGCGCAGTGGCTGGGGGCCTTGCTGCTGATGGGCGGCATCTGGGGCCTGGGTCGCGACATGTCGCACGGAGGCGCCGCATGAGCGCTCGCACCGCAGCCGCCAGGCGGAGGGTCGTCCAGTGAGCGACCGCGTCTGGCTGTTCGACCTCGACAACACGCTGCACGATGCCGGCGCGTGGGTGTTCGCCCAGATGAACGACACGATGCGCAGCTACGTCGTCGACACCCTCGGCGTCACGCCGGCGCAAGCCGACGCGCTGCGCGAGACCTACTGGCGCCGGTACGGCTCGACGATGCTGGGCCTGGTGCGCCACCACGATGTCAGCCCGGCGCACTTCCTGCACGAGACGCACCGGTTTCCCGGGCTCGAGCAGCGCGTCACCGGGCATCGCCACGACCTCGCGGCCATCGCACGCCTGCGCGGGCGGCGCATCGTGCTGACCAACGCGCCGCGTGCCTACGCGATGCGCGTGCTGGGCGCGCTCGGCATCGTGCACCTGTTCGAACAGGTGCTGTCCATCGAGGACATGCGCATGTTCGGCGACTGGCGACCCAAGCCCGACCGCCGCATGCTGCGCCGCATGGCGGTGCGGCTGGGCGTGCATCCGTCGCGCTGCGTGCTGGTGGAGGACTCGCTGGACAACGTGCTGGCCGCACGCCGGGTGGGCATGCAGCCGGTCTGGATGCAGCGCTTCGCCCGCCGCGGCGCGCATGCCGGGCCACGGGTGGGGCGCTGGAGCGTGCATCCGAGCGGGGTGCGCATCGTCCGGACGCTGCAGTCGCTCGCGCAGCAGCCCGCGTCCAGCCCCTGAACGGGCGTCGCGGGCCCGTCCGTGCGGGGATTCACGAAAAACTTGCTTGGTGTTTACCTGCACGCGGCAGCGCGGCAGTGGTGTGCAAGAATTGCCGGACGACCTGCTTCCTTCGGCAGCTGACAGCAATGCCAGACCTTCCCACCGCCCTTTCTGCCGTTGCCGGTTCCGGCGCCTCGGCGCCCGAGACGACGATGACACCATCCCCAGCAGGTCGGGACGCCACGGACGAGGACGACGTCCCCGAGACGCGCGTCGAATCCGCCAGCGCGCCCGATGCGCCGGCGCGCAAGCGCCCGAAGCCGGGCGAGCGCCGCGTGCAGATCCTGCAGACGCTGGCCGCGATGCTGGAAGAACCGGGCGCCGACCGCATCACCACCGCCGCGCTGGCCGCCAAGCTGCAGGTCAGCGAGGCCGCGCTGTATCGACATTTCGCCAGCAAGGCGCAGATGTTCGAGGGCCTGATCGAGTTCATCGAGCAGAGCGTGTTCACGGTCATCAACCAGGTCTCCGAGCGCGAATCCGACCCGGCCCAGCGCGCGCGCCGCATCGTCTTCATGCTGCTGCAGTTCGGCGAGAAGAACCCCGGCATGGCCCGCGTGATGGTGGGCGACGCGCTGGTGTTCGAGAACGAGCGCCTGTCCGCGCGCATGAACCAGTTCTTCGACAAGATCGAGTCGCAGTTGCGCCAGGCGCTGCGCAGCGCCGCCGAGAACTCCGGCTCGCAGACGCCCACCGTCGACGCCAACGGCCGCGCCTCCGCGCTGACCGCGCTGGCTGTCGGCCGCCTGCAGCGCTACACCCGCTCGGGCTTCAAGCGCAGCCCGACGGAGCAGATCGAGCTCGCCCTCGGCCTGCTCACCTGACGCTGCCGCGAACGCGGCGCGCCACGGCCGCACGTGCCGCCGGCCGCGTTCACGGCCTCGGGCTCTCCCCGATCGCCTCGCGCGTCACGCGCGCGGCCTCCTGCAGCCAGGCGCTGAAGCTCTCCAGCTCCGGCCGCGGGCGCGCCCCGGTCAGGCCGATCTGCCAGTAGGCCCACGGCGAGGCCAGGCGGCCGTCGCGGCCGAAGGGCTCGATGAGGTCGCCGCGCTCGAGCGCGTCGTGGATCAAGGGCAGGCGCGCGAGCGCCACGCCCTGGCCGGCCAGCGCCGTCTGCACCTGCTGGTGCGTGAAGTTGACGCTGATCCAGCGGCGCGGCTCCAACTGCGCGAGGCCACGCTGCTGCAGCCAGAACGGCCAGCCCAGCACGTCGCTGCTGGGGCGGTCATCGTCCATCTCGATGAGCGTGCAGTTGACGAGATCCTCCGGCGCGCGCAGCGGCGGCGCCGCGCCGCGTGCGATCGCGTCGGCATGGCTGGCGCCGATCACGGGGGTGCACACCTCGCCGAACATGCGAATCGCGCCGGGTGGGGCGTCCTCGGGGCGGCACTGGCGCAGCACGAGGTCGTGGTCGGGGTCGTCGAGCTCGACGAGGCGGTCGACGGCGGAGATCCGGATGTCGATCGCGGGCTGGCCCTTCTCGAAGGTGGGCAGGCGCGGCAGCAGCCACAGCGACGCGAACGACGGGAACGTGGACAGGCTCACCTGCGCGCGGCCACGCAGCTGGCGGATCTGGCGCACGGCGCTGTCGATGCGGCCGAGCGCCGGCGTGATCGCGCGCAGCAGCAGCTGGCCGGCCTGCGTGAGCTCGACGCGGCGCGTGCCGCGCGTGAACAGCGGCGCCCCGAGCTCGTCCTCCAGGCTCTTGATCTGGCGGCTGACGGCCGACTGCGTCACGTGCAGCTCCTGCGCCGCGGCGCCGAAGCCGGCCCGCCGCGCGACGGCTTCGAAACTGCGCAGGTGGTCGAGGACCAGCGGACGCTGGCGGCCGATGTTCATGCGCCCGCCGCCTTCTTCCCGGCGGCCGCGCGGGCCGGCGCCTTCTTCGCGGCCGCCGTCTTGCCCGCCGCCTTTTTCGCCACGGGCGCTTTCGCCGGCGCGGCCTTCCTGGCGGCGACCCGGGCCGGCGCCTTGTCCGGGGCCGCGGCCCTGGCGGGCGCCTTCTTCTTCGCCGGCGCCTTCGCGCGCGCCGCCACGGCCGCGGCCAGCGCGCGGCGCGCCCACGGCAGCATCTCGGCGGGCGACTCCATGGACTCCCCGGGCGCGGTGTAGTAGCCGAGCGCGGCTCGTTCGCCCTTCTTCGTCTCGTAGGTGAACGGCTTGCAGCCCGCGCGCTCGGCCAGCGCACGGCTGCTGTCGTCCACCTTGAGGTACAGCGTGTCGTGGATGATCAACGCCATGCACAAGCCGTCGATGTACAGCGCGTGGCCGCCGAACATGCGGCGCGACGAGGTGCGGCCCAGCGGGGCGAGCAGCTCCAGGCAATGGTTGACGAATCCGGAATCGTTCATCGATCGACCTTTGTTCCGCGCACCGTCGAGCAGTGCTTCTCGACTGCAGTTTAAGGGGCGGATTTGCAGGAAGCTGAAGGCCCCTCCACAATCCGGAGCATGACCACGCCGCCCTGGAAGTTCTCGCTCGAGCCCGCCCGCGACAAGCCGACCTTGCGCCGCCAGCTGAAGGCCGAACGGCTCGCGATGTCCGATCGCCACCAGCGCTCGGTGCACATGCAGGAAGTGTTGCGCGTCTGGCTGGTCACGCGGCCCGAGACGTCCGTCGGCGCCTACTGGCCCATCAAGGGCGAATTCGACGCGATGCCCGCGCTGTTCCGCTGGACGGAAGGCGAGCCCTATCGCCTGATCGGCCTGCCGGTGATCGACCGCGAGACCAAGCAGCTCGACTTCCACGTCTGGTACCCGGGCTGCCCGATGGAGGACGACGCCTACGGTATCCCCAAGCCCAAGGGCACCGACAAGTTCGAGCCCGAGCTGCTGCTGGTGCCCTGCGTGGGCTTCGGCGACAACGGCGTGCGCCTGGGCTACGGCGGCGGCTTCTACGACCGCACGCTCGCGGCGCTGGCGCCGCGGCCGTACACGGTCGGCATCGGATACGGCCACGGGTATGTGCCGTGGCTCGAGGCCGAGCCGCACGACATGCCCCTGGACGCCATGCTCACCGAGGACGGCGTGTTCTGGGAACGCGAGCGCGATAGCTAGACTTTCTCCAGCATGGCCCTGGCCTTCGCCACGCCGTGCGCATCGCGCACAGGCGGCGGCCGGAGCGCGGAAAGCGATGCTGACCCCCGTTTGCGAGGGCGCGTCGCGCATCGAATCCGGACGGCGCTGACGTCTTGTCAAGCGCGGAAGCACCTTCTCACCGCTATCCCGTAACAGGGTGAATCGAGTGTCGTCGTTTACCCGAGTCGCCGTGATTTTCGGCACGGTCGACAGGTATGCTTCTGGTCAGTGAACACGAAAGTGTTTCCGGCCCACGCGGCATGACCGCCTGCCGCCCGAAGCACCGAGACAGCAGGATATCCGTCATGTCGAACACGATCGATCTCAAGGTGCCCGGAACGCGAGCGCGCATTCCCGTCCGCACGGCCGGCCAGTGGAGCAGCCGCTTCCTGGGCCTGAAGGGCGCGCCCGAGCTGAAGAAGTCGCGTGGCGTGTGGGTCAAGCGCTGCCGCTCGATCAACACCTTCGGCTTCGCGCAGGCGATCGACGTCGTCTTCCTGAGCGCCGACGGCGTCGTCACCAAGGTGGTGTCCGGCCTGAAGCCCTGGCGCGTGTCCAGCTGCCCCGACGCCCGCACCGTGCTCGAACTGCGCGCCGGCCTGGCCAGCCGCATGAACCTCACCCCCGGCGTGGAGATGGGCCTGCTGGCCTGACGCCCGGCCTTGCGCACCAACGGCGACGCGGCACCGCGTCGCCGTTTTGCTTTCCGGGCGTCGTGTTCAGGCGCCAGTCGGCAGCTCCGCCGCGATCGGCCAGTGGCGGCCGAAGACCGGCGCCACCGCCGGATGCGAGTCGATGCGTTCGAGCAGCGCCGCGAACGCGGGCCGCGATTGCCGGGCGTGGACGCGGGCCTGGCCCCAGTGCGAGACGACCGCCGCGTACAGGTCGAGGGCGCCCGGCTGGTCGCCTGACAGGAACCCCCCGGCCGCCGGCTCGAACTGGTCTGCGAACAGGTCCCAGTGGTGATGCAGCCTCGCCCGCGTGCCGTCGCGGATCGCCGCCTTGGCCGCGTCGTCGGTGGCGGTGGTGAAGCGCTCGGGATAGTCCAGGATCGTGATGCAGGGGTAGCAGTTCGCGGCGATGTAGACCATGCCGCGCAGCGACTGGTCGCGGCCCGCGGGGTCGGCCGGCATCAGGCCGACGTCGGGGAACGCGAAGGCCAGGTGCGCGAGGATGGCCGCGCTCTCGGTCAGGATGGAGCCATCGGGCAGCTGCAGCGTCGGGATCTGCTGGAGCGGATTCACGCGCGCCAGCTCGGCCCGCGCGTCGTTGTTCTCCCATGACGCGGCCTCGACGATGCGGTAGGGCGTCCCCGTCATCTCGAGCGCGCATTCCACCGAGGCCGATCCCGAGCCCTTGAATCCGTACAACGTGTACATGCCGGTCTCCTGTCGCGCTGGTCTCCGCGCCGTCGTTGGGGGAGCGGCGATCTTGGCACGACGGCGCGGAATGACGGAAATCACGCCGGGCGCCCGCGCTGGCGGCGGGGATGTGACCGATTGATGCGCTGCACGCGATTCGGCCTCCCGAAGCGATGCCGCGCTGCCGATAGATCCTGGGCATGATCCCTCGCCCAGGAACGCCCTTGTCCTCTCATCGCCGCCCCGTTGCCATGTCCCCGTCGTTTCTCGCCTGCCTGCTTGCTGCCGCGCTGACGGCATGTGGCGGCGGCAGCGACGTCGCGCCTGGGCTCGCGCCCGACGACGTCGCAGGCGTCCAGGTCCGCCCCGCGTTCCACATGGCGCCGGCACAGCTCGACGAACCCGTCGACACGGGCCTCGCGCCCCATCGCTTCGAGATCCCCGCCGCGCTCGCCGGCCTCGCGACCGCGCGCCTGACGCCCGCGCGCCTGGCGGGCGCGCTGCGCGCGCGCGTGGCCACGGCGGGCGACGGCTCGGGCGTGCCGGCCGTCCTCGCCACCGTCTATTCGCCCGCGCAGATCCGCGCGGCGTACGGGCTGCCGCCGCTGTCCGACGCCACCGCGGCCGACCTCGGCGCGGGCCAGACGATCTACATCGTCGACGCCCACGACCACCCGAACGCCTTCGCGGACCTGGCGACGTTCTCGGCCGCATTCGGCCTGCCCGGCTGCGCCCGGGTGCCGCTGGCGGCGTCGACCGGGGTGCCGCTGGCCCCGGCCGGTGCCGGCTGCACGTTCTCCGTCGCGTACACCGATCACAGCGGCCAGTGGCTGAAATCCGCGCCGACCTACGACGCCGAGTGGGCGGCGGAGATCGCGCTCGACGTCGAATGGGCACACGCGATCGCGCCGCTCGCGCGCCTGGTGCTGATCGAGGTGCCGAGCGACAACAGCACCCAGTTGCTCGGCGGCGTCGCGCTGGCCAACCGGATGGGACCGGGCGTGGTGTCGATGAGCTTCGGCGCGCCGGAAGGCGCATGGGTCAAGGCGAGCGACGCGGCCTTCGCGGCGCCCGGCATGACCTACGTCGCCGCGGCCGGCGATGCCGGCGCGCAGGTGCTGTGGCCGGCGGTGTCGCCCAGGGTGCTCGCGGTGGGCGGCACCAGCCTGCAATGGAACGGTCTCGAGGCACGCCACGAGGCGGCGTGGGCGAAGTCGGGCGGCGGCGTCAGCGCGGTCGAGCCGCTGCCGGCGTGGCAGTCCGGCGTCGCGCTGCCGGGCGTGGGCCCCGCGACGATGCGCGCCGTCGCCGATGTCGCGTTCAATGCCGATCCGGCCACGGGCCAGTACGTCGCGCTGACCGCCCGGGGCGCGAGCCGGACCGCCTGGAACTCGTTCGGCGGCACGAGCATCGGCACGCCGCAGTGGGCCGGACTCGTGGCCGTCGCCAACGCCCGCCGCGCCGCGGTCGGCAAGAAGCCCCTGGGCGACTTCCACGCGGCGCTGTACCAGGCCATCGCCAACTCGCCGGTGCCGCACGCGGCCGCCTTCGCCGACGTCGTCGACGGCCGCGACGGCGCCTGCGCCGGCTGCGTGGCGGCCGCCGGCTACGACACCGTCACCGGCTGGGGCACGCCCAACGCCGACGCGCTGCTGGCCGCGCTGGCCAGCGATGCGGCGGACGGCACCGCGCCCGTCGTGCCGGGCGGCGCGTTCTCCGCGCGCACGGACGGCGCGTTCGCGGCGTCGCTGGCCATCGTCGCGCCGGCGGGCGTGACGACCGGCTACGCCCTGGCCGGCGCACCCGCGGGTCTCGCGGTCGACGCCGCCGGCATGCTTCACTGGACGGCGCCCGTCGCCGGCAGCTACGCGTTCACGGCGACGGCCACCACGAGCCTGGGGCTGTCGGCCAGCGCGCGCTACACGCTGTCGGTCGTCAAGGTCGATCATGCGCCGACGCTGGCCCCGGGCATCGTGGCCGTGCCGCCCGGCGTGGCGCTGCGGCTCGCGCTGGCCGGCCGCGACGTCGACGGCGATGCGCTGACCTACACGATGACCGGCGCGCCGCGCGGCCTGGCGCTCTCGAGCGCCGGCGTGCTGAGCTGGCCGATGACCCAGCGCGGGCGCTGGGTGCTGCGGGTGGTGGCGCGCGACGCGGCGGGCCTGGCGAGTGCGCCGGCCACGATCGTGCTCAACGTCTCGAACTAGGCCCGCGACCGGCGCGATCGCACGGCGTCAGCTCGCGAGCAGCGCGGCGCCCAATGCCTCGGCCACCTCGATGCCGTCGACGCCCGCCGACATGATGCCGCCGGCGTAGCCCGCGCCTTCGCCGGCCGGGTACAGGCCGCGCACGTTCAGGCTCTGGTAGTCCTTGCCGCGCGGGATGCGCAGGGGCGACGACGTGCGCGTCTCCACGCCGGTGAGCACCGCGTCGGGCAGCGAGAAGCCCTTGATCTGGCGCTCGAACGCCGGCAGCGCCTCGCGGATCGCGTCGAGCGCGTACTCGGGCAGGCTGCCGCGGCCCTGCTCCTGCAGGTCGGTCAGGTGCACGCCCGGCTTGTACGAGGGCTGCACCTGCCCGAAGGCGCTGGAGCGCTGGCGCTTGATGAAGTCGCCCACGAGCGAGCCCGGCGCCAGGTAGCCGCCGCCGCCGAGTTCGTAGGCGCGCGATTCCCAGAAGCGCTGGAACGCGATGCCGTCCAGCGGGTTCACCGGGCCGGACGTCCGGCCGTCCTGGCGGTAGTCCGCTGGCGCGATGCCCACGACGATGCCGGCATTGGCATTGCGCTCGTTGCGCGAGTACTGGCTCATGCCGTTGGTGACGACGCGCTGGTCCTCGGACGTCGCCGCCACCACCGTGCCGCCGGGGCACATGCAGAAGCTGTAGACGGCGCGGCCGTTGCTCGCGTGGTGCACCAGCTTGTAGTCGGCGGCGCCCAGGATCTCGTTGCCCGCGTTGGGGCCGAAGCGGGCGCGGTCGATCAGGCTCTGCGGGTGCTCGATGCGATAGCCGATCGAGAACGGCTTGGCCTCCATGCGCACGCCGCGCTCGTGCAGCATCGCGAAAGTGTCGCGCGCGCTGTGGCCCAGCGCCAGCACGACGTGGTCGCTCAGCAGTTCCTCGCCGGAGGCCAGGCGCAGGCCGCGCACCTGCCTGGCGTCGCCCTGGCCTTCGAGCAGCACGTCGGTCACGCGCTGCTCGAAACGGATCTCGCCGCCGAGCGCGACGATGTCCGCACGGATCTTCTCCACCATGCCCACGAGGCGGAACGTGCCGATGTGCGGCTTGGCGACGTGGAGGATCTCCTCCGGCGCGCCGGCCTTCACGAACTCGGTGAGCACCTTGCGCGTGAGGTGGCGCGGGTCGCTGATCTGGCTCCACAGCTTGCCGTCGGAGAAGGTGCCGGCCCCCCCTTCGCCGAACTGCACGTTCGACTCGGGGTCGAGCCTGCCCTGGCGCCACAGGCCCCAGGTGTCCTTCGTGCGCTCGCGCACCGGCTTGCCGCGCTCCAGCACGATCGGGCGCAGGCCCATCTGCGCGAGGATCAGCGCCGCGAAGATGCCGCACGGGCCGAAGCCGATGACGACGGGGCGCCGGCGCCGCGCGCTCGCACCGTCGAAGAAGCCCTCGGCCGCGCGGCCGACGAAGCGGTAGTTGGTGTCGGGGGCGACGCGCACGTGCGGGTCGCCCGCGAAGCGCGCGAGCACGGCCGATTCATCGACCGCGAGCTCGCAGTCGATGGTGTAGATCAGCACGATGGCCGTCTTCTTGCGGGCGTCGTAGCTGCGCCTGAAGACCTTGAACGACGTCAGCTCCGCGTCACGCACGCCCAGGCGCGCGACGATCGCGGGACGCAGCGCGTCCTCGGCGTGATCGAGCGGCAGGCGCAGTTCGGTGATTCGAAGCATGGGGCGGTGTCCCGGCGCGCGCGCGGGGCGCGGCACCAACGAACAAAGGAGCCCGAAGGCTCCTGGTCACGCCATGACGGCGTCGTCGGGCATGGCATGCACCCGCGCCCGGGCGACGGGTGCGATTCGATTGCCGGCCAGGGTGTGGGCGCCGCGCTCGAGGCTGCGCTTCTGGCCCTTGCCGGTGGTGGCGGTGACGCCGATCGGCAGCGCCGGACGCGGGGTGGCCTTGCGGTCGGCTTCGGTAACGATCTTGTTGCCCATGATTGGATCCGGTCTTATAAAGCTGTGAGGGGTCGAACCCGGCATTCTCCCACAAAACCGGCCGTTTGACACCTCCCTGGTCGAGCGGGCGCGCCAAATCGTGCCGGACAGGCCTTTCGCCTGCGTCGAAGTCAGAGAGCACTGACGAGCAGCCGGCCCCGATGTCTGTAAAGTTCGATTACGTTGACGGCGTCAACGGGGCGGTCGCGCAGGCCGTTTTAGATGCAAGCTCGGGTTCAGCATTCCGCTCCCCGTGCAGACACGAAGGAACAAGCACCATGAACAAGCTCCACCTCGCCCTTGCCGCCCTCGTGGCGACCGCCGCCGGCGCCGCCCAGGCCCAGGTCACCGTGGGCGCCAGCGTCAACATCAACGTGCCGGGCGTCTACGGGCGCGTCGACATCGGCGCCCCGGGCCCGGGCGTGGCCTTCGTGCCGCCGCCGGTGATCTACGCGGAGCCGGTCATCGTCGCCCCGACGCCGGTGACGGTGCAGCAGCGCCCGATCTACCTGTACGTGCCGGATTGGCAGCAGCGCGACTGGCGCCACCACTGCGGCGCGTACGGCGCCTGCGGCCAGCGGGTGTACTTCGTGCGCGAGACCTGGGTGCGCGATCGCTACGTCCAGCACCACCCGCACGACCATCGCTTCGACCACTGGGAAGGCGAGCATGACCACGGCCACCACGGCCACGACCACGACGACCATGATCGTGACGACGACCACGGCCATGGCCACGGTCATGGCCACGGCCACGACCGCTGATCGACCTCGGTCTCGAAACGACAACGGCGCCCCGACGGCGCCGTTGTCGTTCCTGAACGCCGGACGCGACGTCAGCGCGTGGGCGAGGGCGCCGCGCGGAAGCGCGCCGCGGCGGCGTTGCGGTCGGTGACCGTCACCGTGTCGCCGCCGGCGCCGCCGCCCGCGGCGCCGCGGTGGAACAGCCGATCGAGCAGCGACGGACGCCGCGCCAACGCGCTGGCGGGCCGCCGCAAGGCCTGCACGGCCTCCCACGTCGTGGGCTTGCTCCAGCCCGCGGCGGCCAGCTGCATGTCCCACAGGCCGACGCCGCCGCCGAGCGCGCGCACTTCGCGCAGGTGGTCGACCACGTTCGGGCCGATGCCGCCGGAACCCCAGGCGTCGACCCAGGTGGGCATGCCCAGCACGATCTGGTCGCGCCGGTAGCCGGCCTTGGTCCCCCAATCGAGCTGCCAGCTGTAGCGGAACAGCGTCGCACCGTTCTCGCAGACGGCCCGGCCCTCGGGCGTGAAGGTGGCGTTGCTGCCTTCGTAGAGATCCTCGTAGCCCATGCTGTGGATGGTGGCGACGTCGCCCACCCAGTCGCTCCACCAGCGCATGTTGGGCGCGTTGTCGCACGGGCTGTGGAAGCTGTCGATCGTCAGCAGCTTGCCCTTGGCCTTGAGCGCCCCGGACAGCTGGTGCACGAACGCGCCGTAGGCCGCGCGGTCGGCGGTGAAGTCGCCCTCGCCCTCGAGGTCGAGGTCGACGCCGTCGAGGTCCCACTTGTCGACCGCGGCGACGAGCGCGGCGGTGAATTCCTCGGGATGCTCGGCGAAGGCGCGCCGTGCCCACCGCCAGTCCCAGCGGTTGATCACCTGCGAGTTGTTGTAGACGGTCAGCAGCGGCTGCACGTTGTGTGCGCGCGCCCACTGCGCCACCTGCCGGACGCTGGCGGCCGTCACGGGCTTGCCGGTGGCGTCGACCGGTGCCAGCACGATGCCACGGCCGTCGTTGCTCGGGTTCCAGAACTGCAGGCCGATGCGCGTCATGCTCTGGCCGATCGCGGGAGTCGCGGTCAGCGCCTTCATCGACGCGTCGATGCCATAGGCAGGCACCCAGCCCATGACCTGGGGGCCGGTGGCGGAAGCGGGTTGGGCGTCCGCGTTGGCGACCGCCAGGCTGGCGGCGATCACCGGCAAGGTTTGCCGGAAGACGGAGACGAAGATCGACGTTCCCATGGACTTTCTTGCACCAACGCGGGGCGCAGGGTAGCAGATGTCGGATCCGAGCAAGAATCGGGCTCAGTTATAAGGGTTTTCCAACCCGGGTTAACGCGCTCAGTGTTGCGCAACGATTTTCCTTTGACAAAGGTCACGGAAATACCCGAACAAAAGCCCGGGCATGGACGTTCGCGCAAGATGCTGCAATGCAGCAACCATTTGTCCGCCGATGTCCGCGCCGCGGCTGTTGAACCTCGCGTTGCAGGGCGGCGGCGCGCACGGCGCCTTCACCTGGGGCGTGCTGGATGCGTTGCTGGAGGACGGCCGCATCGCCTTCGACGGCCTGAGCGGCACCAGCGCCGGCGCGATGAACGCCGTGGTGCTGGCGCACGGCTGGCTGGAGGGCGGGCGCGACGGCGCGCGCGCCGCGCTGCGCCGCTTCTGGACGGCGCTTGCCGACACCATGCCGCTGGAGGTCACGCGCCAGGACATCGGCGGCGGCGTGCACCTCGCGCCGCTGGTGCGGCTGTGGATGGCGTGGGCGCACTACGTGACGCCGGCGCAGTTCAACCCGCTGGACGTCAATCCGCTGCGGGCGCTGCTGTCGGAGCAGGTCGATTTCGAGCGCCTGCGGCGCCTGCGCCCGATGCGGCTGTTCGTCGCCGCCACCGATGCCGACTCCGGGCGCCTGCGCGTGTTCGAGGGCCGCGAGCTCAGCGTCGACGCGTTGCTCGCCTCGAGCTGCCTGCCCACCGTGTTCCATGCGCCGCGCATCGCCGGCCGCACGTACTGGGACGGCGGCTATGCCGGCAATCCGGCGGTGTTCCCGCTGCTGCGCGGCGGGCGCAGCCAGGACATGCTGCTGGTGCTGCTGTCGCCGCTCGAATGGCCGCCGATGCAGCCGGCGGCGAGCGCCCACGAGCTGCGCGCCCGCGTCGCCGAGATCAGCTTCACCGCGGCCTTTCGCCGCGAGATGCAAGCCCTCGCCCACGCGCGCGGCGCGCCCGCGCGCCGCGCGTGGCGGCGCTGGCTGCTGGCCGAGCCGCCCTCGCCGCGCTTCCATCTGATCGAGGCCGGACCGGCGCTGGAGCACGTGACCGCGGAGACGCGACTGGCCGTCAGCGCGCGCTTCTTCGAGGCGCTGCACGAACTCGGACGCGCGACCGCGGCCGGCTGGCTCGCGCAGCACTTCGAGGCGCTGGGCCGGCGCGACAGCGTCGACCTGGTGGCGACGTTCGGCTGACGCGCAGGCGGACGCTTCAGCGCCGCAGCGCCGTGAACGCGTTCAGCGCCTCGGTCAGCAGGTTGCCCTGCGGCACCGCGCCGGCCGGCGTCACGGAGTCGACCGCGTGCGGCAGCAGGCCGGCCAGCTGGTTGGCGACGTCCTGCGGCTGCAGCCCCAGCTTGGCGGCCACGTCCGCGATGTGCGATTCGCCGAGCACCGACTGCACCTGTTCCGGCGTGATCGCCAGGTTCTGGCCCGTGCCGATCCACGAGGAGACGACGGTGCCGAGTCCTTGCGACTCGAACTGGTTGATGAGGCCCTGCAGCCCGCCGCCCTGCGTCATCAGCGAGGAGACGACGTCCAGCAGCCCGGGGTGCACCTGGCCCGCGGGGACGCTGCCCTGCAGCGAGCCCGCGACCTGTCCGACGATCGAATCAAGCAAACCCATGGTCGTTCTCCTCGTGCGTTGTGAAGGCCGTCCGGAACGAACGGTCCGGCTCAATGTAGCGCGCGACGGGCGCCCCGCGTGTGACTTTTCGCCGGCGCGGCCCACGCCGGGCGCCCGATCGGTGATCGTTCGCCCGGCCCTGGTCCAGTAGAAACTTCCGAGTGCGGCTTTCCACATCGATCTGGCGGGTGGGACCCAGCCTTTTCCACTGGAACTTTGAGGCGGCGCGCGCTCCAATGGAGGCACGGCATCGCGAGGTGCCGCGGTCTGCTTTTGCCGCAAGGCTTCCACACATGAACGCCCTGAAGAAACTGGTCAAGCGCCTGCGCGCCCATTCCCGCGTCCCCGTCGCCGTGGTCTCGGTGATGCTCGTCATCGCCGGCGTCGTGCTGCTGGCGCAGGAGGCCACGCGCGAGACGAACGCGCGCAAGAGCCCCGAGATGCTCGCCTTCGAGCAGTCGCCGGACGCCTGGCTGCAGAACCAGCGCAACGTGTCGCAGCTGGTCAAGGCGATCGACGCCGGCCAGGTGGCCACCGTCGCGCTGGCCAACGGCCATCCGGGGCTGGTGCTCTACACGCTGAAGAACGGCGCCAAGGCCAGCGCGACGGTGCCCGGCTGCACGCCGATCGGCTGTGCAGGCACCGCGCTGGACAAGCTCGCCGAGCGCAGCGCCGCGCAGGGCTTCGCGCTGGTCGGCGTGGACGTCGACCCGCGCACGAAGAGCCAGCACCTGCTGGACGCGCTCGGCGCGATCGTCTCGCCGCTGCTGGTGATCCTGACGATGGGCGTGGGCTTCTTCGTGCTGATGCGCATGCAGACGGGCATGGGCGGCGGCGCGTCGACGCTGTCGGAGCGCCCCGAAACGACTTTCGCCGACGCGATCGGCAACGACGAGGCCAAGGCCGCGCTCAACCGCGTCAAGGCCTTCATGTCCGACCCGTCGGCCTACGTCAAGCTGGGCGCCTCGGCGCCGCGCGGCGTCCTGCTGGTGGGTCCGCCGGGCACCGGCAAGACGCTGCTGGCGCGCGCGCTGGCGGGCGAGAGCAAGGCCAACTTCATCGCGGTCGACGGCTCGTACTTCACCGCCACGTACTACGGCGCGGGCGTCGCGAAGGTCAAGGCGCTGTTCAAGCAGGCGCGCAAGCACGCGCCCTGCGTGCTGTTCATCGACGAGGTGGACGGCATCGGCAAGCGCTCGCGCGGCAACGAGGGCGGCGGTGCCGAGTCCGAGATGAACCGCATCATCAACCGGGTGCTGGTCGAGATGGACGGCTTCGAGCCCATGGACAACGTCGTCGTCGTGGCCGCCACCAACCACGAGAACAACATCGACGAGGCGATGCGCCGGCCGGGCCGCTTCGACATGCTGGTGCGGCTGGTCAAGCCGACGCTGCCCGAGCGCGCCAGGCTGTTCGACCTGTACATGGACAAGGTCGCCGCCGACGGTTCGCACGACAGCGCGGCGCTGGCCCGCATGACGCCGGGCCTGACGCCGGCCGAGATCGCCAACATCGTCAACAAGGCCGCGTCCAGCGCCGCCGAGGCGGGCGCCGACAAGGTGACGTCCGAGCACGTGCTGCGCGCCATCGAGACGCAGCTGCTGGGCGGCGAGATCTCGCCCGTGAAGGACCTGCTGACCGAGGGCACGCGCGTGCGCCTCGCCTACCACGAGGCCGGCCACGCGATGATCGGCCACTGGACGGGCGCGGGCCTCGTCGAGCGCGTCACGATCGAGCCGCGCGGCCAGGCACTCGGCGTCACCTACATGACGCGCGACACCGAGGATCCGCTCTACAAGCAGAACGAGCTGGTGAGCCGGCTCGCGATGATGCTGGGTGGCCGCGAGGCGGAGCTGCTGGTCCTGGACAGCGTCTCCAGCGGCGCGTCCGACGACCTGAAGCGCGCGTCCGAGCTGGCCATCGAGATGGTGGGCTCGCTCGGCTTCTCCGAGACCTTCGGCCTCCTGAGCGTCGGCGGCATTCCCGACAAGCTGCTGGGCCCGGACATCCAGGCCGCCGTGCTGCGCGAGGCGCGCACGCTGCTGGAGCAGGCGCAGGAGACCTGCCGCACGCTGCTGAAGGCGCAGCGCCAGCGCCTCGACGCGATGGCCCGGGCGCTGCTCACGCGCGAGGTGCTGCAGGGCGACGAGCTCAAGCAGATGCTGGGCGACGTGTCGGAGGGCCGCAAGGCAGCGCCCACGCCCGCGCAGATCGCGGCCGCGCCGGTGCTGGAACTCGCGTTCACTCGCCGCGACGATTCGTCGCCTTCGCCGAAGCCTTGACGGGCTTGCCCACCGGCCGCTCCCAGGCCGGGGGCGGCATCGTGCGCTTGACGCCGCACGACCAGTGCTTGACGACCAGCGTCAGGAAGCGGCCGTCGTAGTCGGCCATGCAGAAGTCGACGTCCTCGGCCAGCTTGCGTGCGACCGTCGCCGTGGTGTTGCCGTACGCGCACGTCATCCAGTAGCCGCCGTTGCGATGCGGCAGGTCCCAGCGATCGTGCAGTCCCGCCTGGCCGCGGTATTCCACCGTCGGCACCATCAGGCTCGTCTCGGTCGGCGGGCCCGGATAGATCGCCACGCGCACGAACGGATAGTTGCCCTGCTGGTTCAGGGCCGTCCAGCCCGCGAGGGTGTCGGTGACGGTCTGGCGCACCGGCAGCTGGGCGGGGCACGCGTCGACGAGCGGCTTCGACGGCGCGTCGGCTGCCGCCGCGCTGGCGGCGACGGGCTTCGCGGGCGCAGCGGCGCGCGCCCCTGCGAGGGCGAGCGATGCGATGGCGAAGGCCAGCGAGAAGCGGAGGGCGGCGTGTCTCATGCGAAGCGTGCTCATGAGCGATGCGATCTCGCAGTCTAGGCCGTCGCCCGCGGTCGAGCAGACCGGGCGGCGGCGAGTCTCCTCGCAAGGGCGCTACCATTGACGCCATGGCGACCGCCGTTGCTCGACGGCGGCACGCCGTCTTTCCGGGGTGCCCGCGGCCGATGAAACTCGAAGACGACGACTACCCTCCCGAGAAGCTGGCGGCGTTGCGCACCGTGCGCAAGCTCGTCGAATTCTGGAACATCACGCCGCAGGAACTGCACGGCCCGCTGCCGCCTGCGCCGCCCCCGCCGCCGGCCGGCACGCTGCCCATCCGCTACCGCCATCCGGTCAGCGGCGAGACGTGGGACGGCCAGGGCGAGCACCCCGCCTGGCTGCGCGAGGCCTTGTTGAAGCAGGGCTACACCGTCGACGAGCTCAAGCGGGCCGTGACGCAGGCCGAGGGCGAAGCGGGCGCTTGAGACGCGCGGGGACGCGTCGGTCGGCGAATCGGTGGGCGGAGGTGGATCCCCGTCATGCTGCGCACGGTCTGCGCACGGTCGCCGGATCCATGGCGGCGAAGCGACTTGCTCACATCGCGGGCGGTTCGCCGCTCCCCAGCCACGCGGCCACCACCAGCACGGCGAGCAGCACGACGGCCTCCACGCGCAGGACGCGCGCGAAGCGCGGCCACGCGCCGGGCAGCGCGGGCAGCACGACGAAGCGATTGAAGACCCCGAGCGCGATCGCCACCGCCACCAGCGCGAGCTTGACCTCGAGCTCGATGCTCCACGGCGACGCCCGCGCCGGCGCGAGCGGCGCCAGCGATCCGCCCAGTGCGTGCCACGCGCTGGCGGCGCCGGTGAACACGCCACCTGCGAGCGCGGCCGTCGCCAGGGCCGACAGCCGCCGGGCGTAGCGCACGACGTCCACGGGGTCGGGCGATCCGCGCAACACCACCAGCGTGGCCGCGAACACGCTGCCGGCCCACAGGCCCGTCGCGAGCCGGTGCACGGCCATCGTCGGCACGAGCCAGCCGATGCCGCCGGCAGCGGCATGGCCCATGCAGGCCTGTGCGGTGGCGACCCCCACCAGCGCGAGTCCGAGCCCGCGCAGCGGGAATGCGCGATAGCGGCACGCGGTGGCCAGCGCGAGGCCGGCGGCGAGCGCCAGCGTCGCGCCCGCCCATGCGCGGCCAAAGGCGGTGCCCGTGACGATGTCGCCGGCGCCCAGCAGCGCCTCGAGGGGCGGCGACTCCGTCATCGAGATCGCCTGCAGCCACAGCCACGCCAGGCTCGCGAGCAGCCCCGCCGTGGCCGACGCCGTGAACAGCAGCCGGCAGCGGCGGGCGCGCCGCGCGGCCCAGCCGGAGGACGCATCATGCAGCAGCGCCGGCGTGGCCAGCGCGCCGGCCATCGCGGCCAAGCCGATGTCGGACACGGCGGCGGCCGCCGTGCGCAGCGGTGCGAGGATGGTTTCATCCATCGCTGTGGCGAGCGATCACTTCGCGACCGTGAACTTGAAGTCGCCGTGCGTCTTGTGCCCGTCGCTGCCGACGGCCGTCCAGCGCGCGCTGTAGGTGCCGGGCTTGAGCACCGGCACCGCGGCGACGATCGCGTTGGGCTTCGTCTTGTCGGCGGAGGGCCGGTCGGCGTCGAAGTTCTTGCCGGCGTCGCTCACCAGCTTGATGCGGCAGTAGCGCGGCTCGACATGCTCGTTGAACGTCAGGTGGATCTCGGCGGGCGAGCCGGAGAGCGTCTGGCCCTTGGCGGGGAACGAGTCGACGAGCGACGCGTGCGCCAGGGCGAGCGGGCTGAGCGTGGCGGCGACGGCCGCCAGCGCGAGGCGCAGCGGGGTGGTCATGTGTCCTCCTGGATGCGACCGTGGGAGTCGCGGACAGGCTCAGTGTTCCATGGGCATGCCACCCCTGCTTGGCTTCCTCGCCTCCAGCGTGACGTCATTCGAGGGAGTGTGGGCCGCATGCGACGCGGCCGGCGCCGTGCGCCAGCCACCCGTGGGGCGGGCTGCCGGCGGGCGGCTCGTACCAGCCCGGAACGCGGTCGTCGCGGGACGTGCGCTCAGTGAGCGCCGTGCTGGCGGTCGATCAGCGCCGCGTCCCACGCGTGCACGGTGGTCGACTGCTCGCCGAGACCGGTGATCCCCAGGCGCAGCGTGTCGCCGGCCGCCAGGAAGCGGCCCCGGCTCATGCCGACGCCGGCTGGCGTGCCGGTGGCGATGAGGTCGCCCGGCTCCAGCGTCATGAAGCGGCTGATGTAGCTCACCAGCCTGGCGACGCCGAACACCATGTCGGCCGTCGTGCCGTCCTGCATGCGCTCGCCGCCGACGTCCAGCCACAGCGCGAGCTTCTGCGGGTCGGGCACCTCGTCGGCCGTCACCAGCCACGGGCCGACCGGGCCGAAGGTGTCGCAGCCCTTGCCCTTGTCCCAGGTGCCGCCGCGCTCGAGCTGGAAGGCGCGCTCGGAAACGTCGTTGACGACACAGTAGCCCGCCACGTGCGACAGCGCCTGGGCCTCGGACACGCAGCGCGCCCGCGTGCCGATCACCACGCCCAGTTCGACTTCCCAGTCGCCCTTGGCCGAGCCCTGCGGCAGCACCACCGGATCGTTCGGGCCGGTCAGCGCGCTGGCCGCCTTCAGGAACAGGATCGGCTCGGTGGGCAGCGCCATGCCGGATTCGGCCGCGTGGTCCTTGTAGTTGAGGCCGACGCAGACGAACTTGGACATGCCGTGCCACGGCACGGACAGCCGCGTGCCGGGCGCCAGCACGGGCAGCGTGTCGATCTCCACGGAGCGCAGGCGGTCGAGGCGGGCGGGCGCGAGGTCGGCGGCGCAGATGTCGCCGATCTGCGCGCTCAGGTCGCGCGGGACGCCATTGACGTCGACGAGGCCGGGCCGTTCATGGCCACGCGGGCCGTGGCGGAGCAGTTTCATGCGGATCCTTTCGAACTGCGCACGATGATGCCATCCGGCATGCGGGCTCGCCGTCGGCGCGGTCTTAGCTCAGCAACGCGGTCAGCCCGTCCGGGTGGATGCGCAGCCCCGTGAGCCCGGCCACGCCCATGATCACGCCGCACGCCGCGGGCAACAGGCTCAGCAGGTACAGCCACAGCAGCTGCGTCAGCGACGATACGGCCAGCATCGAGATGGCGATGGCCAGCAGCGCGTCGGACAGGTCGAACTGGTCGTCGCGGTAGTTGAGCGCGTCGTAGTTCTTCTGGTCGGCCTCGGCCTGCGCGGCGACCTGCTGCTTCTTCTGCGCCTGGTCCCTGGCGATCTGGTCGTACCGGGCGATAGCCTCGGCATACGCTGCCTGCGCCGGCGCCGCTTGCGACGCCTGCTGCAGCCTGAGCTGCGTGGCGGTGGCCTCGGCCACCTCCTGCCGCACGTTGCGCGCCTGGTAGTACGACCAGTGGTCGATCTTGTCGGCCTGCGCCTGCTGCATGGCCTGGCAGATGTTGTCGTCCTTGATCTTGCAGATGCCCATGAAGGTGGCCAGCAGCGCCACCGTGACGGCGACGGCGGCGTTCAGGCGCGCGTGCTTGCGGTGCCGGGCGG
>JAEKKH010000220.1 GCA_019510465.1 Burkholderiales bacterium | reverse complement strand
CTGGCCATCTGCGCCTCGACCGGTCGACGGGTCGGTTCTTGGCCGACACGCTCGCGCGGCTGGAGGAGGAGTGCGCGCTCGAGGCCCGGCAACCGCTGCTGAACTGGCTGCTCCAGAGCGAACTGGCAACGCTCGTGACGCGGCTGCACATCTTTCACGCGGCGCAACAGCCGTCCGCCGGAACATCGTCCGACGCGCCGGAGCGCTTTCGTCTTTTCAAACGGCTTCTGGACGCGAAGGTGCATCAGTGGCATCACGTGTCGCGCTACGCACAGGCCATGGGATGCTCCGAGAAGACGCTCACTCGCATCTGCAGTGCGGTGGCTGGCGTCGGTGCGAAGGCCTTTATCGCCTCGCGCCTTGCGCTGGAAGCCAAGCGCCTGCTCGTGCACACGGAGATGCCGATTTCCGCCATCGCGCAGCGGCTTGGCTTCGACGAGGCGACCAACTTCACCAAGTTCTTCCGCAGCATCGAAGGATGCACGCCGGGCGACTTCCGCCGCCGGATCGATGTCTCGTCGTAGCCGCGTTCGGCGATCCTGGTCTCGACATGCCCGCGCAGGCCATCGGCGCAGCGCGACCTCGATCGTCGCGCCACTCGTCGACGGGCCATCGTGACCGGGACGAGCGGCATCGCCGTGACCGTGGGCGCACAGCCTCGCTCGCCGCCATCACCGCATCCCTAGCGGCGCTTCGCGGCCCGGGCCGCGCGCTCGGCCGCGCGCGCGGCGTCGGCGGCGCGCAGCTTGTCCTTCTTGCTCGGCCGCTTGCCCTTGACGCCGCCGGTGCCGTGCGGCGCCTCGGCGGCGCCCTTGGCCGGCGCGGCCTCCGTGGGCTCGAAGCCGGCGATGACCTCGCGCGGCACGCGCTGGCCCAGGCGCTTCTCGATCAGCCGGAAGTGCGCCTCGGAGGCGGCGGGCACGAAGCTCACCGCGTGCCCGGGTTCGCCGGCGCGGCCGGTGCGGCCGATGCGATGGATGTAGTCGTCGGCCGAGCGCGGCAGGTCGTAGTTGACGACCACGGGCAACTGCTCGATGTCGATGCCGCGCGCGGCGAGGTCCGTCGCCACCAGCACCTGCAGGCGCGAGGCCTTGAAGTCGTCCAGCAGCTGCGTGCGCCGGCCCTGGCTCAGGTCGCCGTGGAAGGCCTCCGCCTTGAGGCCGCCGACGTGCAGCTTGGACGCGATGTGACTCGCCGCGTACTGCGTCGCCACGAAGACGAGCACGCGCTTCCAGCCGTGGTCGCGGATCAGCTTGAGCAGCAGTTGGGTACGCGGGGCGGTGTCGACGGTGATCGTGCGCTGGTGGATGTGGGCGGCGGCCGAGGTCCGCGCCTCGGCCGCGGCGGCGCTCTCGTCGCCGGCGCCGGCCAGCGCGATGCGCACCGGGTCGTCCAGCAGCGCGTCGGCCAGCGCGGTGACGGCCTGCGGGAAGGTGGCCGAGAACAGCAGCGTCTGGCGGCGCGGGGGCAGCAGGGCGAGCACGCGCCGAAGTTCGTCGGCGAAGCCGAGGTCCAGCAGTCGGTCCGCCTCGTCGAGCACCAGCACCTGCACGTCGGCGAGCGAGACGGCGTTGTGGTCGACGAGATCGAGCAGCCGGCCGGGCGTGGCGACGACGATGTCGGCGCCGCCGCGCAGCCGCATCATCTGCGGGTTGATCGAGACGCCGCCGTACGCGATCGCGATCTTCAGCGCCGCGGGCAGGTGCTGTGCGTCCTCGCGCAGCGACTCGCCGATCTGCGCCGCGAGCTCGCGCGTGGGCGCGAGCACGAGCGCGCGCACGGGGCGCTTGCGGCCTTCCGGCGGCACGCCGTCCTGCGCCAGCCGCTGCAGCACCGGCCAGCCGAACGCCTGCGTCTTGCCCGAGCCGGTGCGGGCGGCGCCCTGCACGTCGCGGCCCGCGAGCGCGGGCGGGATGGCGGCGGATTGGATGGGTGTGGGGCCGAGGTAGCCACGCTGCCTCGCGGCAGCCAGCAGCGGGGCCCCGAGGCCCAGGGATTCGAAGCTCATGCCCCTATTGGACACGAGTCGCGGCCGGATCAGCCGCGCCCGTCGCGCCAGCGCGGCTTTTTACCCTTGAGCGAGCACGCCGCCGGCAGCGCGACGCTGCTGCCCACGATCACCCGCACCAAGGCGCCGGGCGCCCGTGCGAGCGGGAAGAAGAGGGCGACGGCCCGCGCTGCTCAGGCCTTCCTGGCCCTGCGCTTGTGCCACGCCAGCAGTTCGCCGACGAAGCCCTTGCGGAACGCGACCACGCACAGCACGAAGATGCAGCCGATGATCACACCCGTCCAGGAGCCCGCGCGGTCGGACAGGTAGTTCTGCATGCAGATCACCGTGAAAGCACCGTAGACCGGCCCGGCGAAGGTACCCAGGCCGCCCAGCAGGGTCATCAGGATGACCTCGCCGGATTGTTCCCAGCGCACGTCCTGCAGCGTGGCCAGGTGCAGCACCAGCACCTTGAGCGAGCCGCCCAGGCCGGCCAGCGAGGCCGACAGCACGAAGGCCAGCAGCTTGTAGCGGTCGACGTTGTAGCCCAGCGAGATGGCGCGCGGCTCGTTCTCGCGGATCGCCTTGAGCACCTGGCCGTAGGGCGAGTGCACGATGCGCAGCACGAGCAGGAACACGGCCACGAACACCGCGAGCACGAAGAAGTACAGCGCCAGGTCGCCCTCGAGCGGGATCAGGCCGAACAGCTTGCCGCGCTCGATGCCTTGCAGCCCGTTCTCCCCGCCGGTGAACGGCGCCTGCAGGAAGAAGAAGTACAGCATCTGCGACAGCGCCAGCGTCACCATCGCGAAGTAGATGCCCTGGCGGCGGATGGCGATCGCTCCCACCACCAGGCCGGCGACCGCGGCGGCGAGCATGCCGCCGATGACCGCCAGCTCGGGCGTCAGGTGCTTGTCCTGCAGCAGCCAGGCCGTGACATAGGCGGCACCGCCGAAGAAGGCCGCATGCCCGAACGACAGCAGCCCCGTGTAGCCGAGCAGCAGGTTGAATGCGATCGCGAAGATCGCGAAGCACAGCGCCTGCGCGACGAAGATGGGGTACACGCCCACGAACGGGGCGACGACGAGGATCGCCAGCGCGACGATCCAGGTGATCTTGCCGGCGCGATCCACGCCTTGGCCGAGCCAGTCCATCACTTCTCCTTCCCGAACAGCCCGGCGGGCCGGATCATGAGCACGATGGCCATGATGAAGAACACGACGACGTTCGACGCCTCGGGATAGAAGACGCGTGTGAGGCCTTCCACCAGCCCCAGCACGAGGCCGGTGAGGATGGAGCCGATGATGGAGCCCATGCCGCCGATGACGACGACGGCGAACACGACGATGATCAGGTTGCTGCCCATCAGCGGCGTCACCTGGATGACCGGCGCGGCGAGCACGCCGGCCAGGCCGGCCAGCGCAGCGCCGAAGGCATACGTGAGCGTGACCATCAGCGGCACGTTGACGCCGAAGGCCTGCACCAGCGCCGGGTTCTCGGTGCCGGCGCGCAGCAGCGAGCCCAGCCGCGTGCGCTCGATGAGGAACCAGGTGCCGAAGCAGACGACCAGCGAGGCCGCCACCACGAAGCCGCGGTAGTTCGGCAGGATCATGAAGCCCAGGTTGGTCGCGCCCGACAGCGCCTCCGGCGTGTCGTACGACTGGCCGGACGACCCGTAGTACTGCAGGAACACGCCCTGGACGATCAGCGCCAGGCCGAAGGTCAGCAGCAGGCCGTACAGCGGATCGAGCTTGTACAGGCGCTTGAGCAGCAGCTTCTCGACGACCACGCCGATCAGGCCCACGACCAGCGGGCCGACCAGCAGCGCCACCCAGAAGTTGAACTGGAACTTGATGCCGAGGTTCAGCACCGACGA
>JAEKKH010000219.1 GCA_019510465.1 Burkholderiales bacterium | reverse complement strand
CGGCGCGCACCTGCGCCCCGATGATGCGGGCGTGCTGCAGCAGCTCGCGTCCGGCGTCGGTCATGCGCTGGCGATGCTGGCGGTCGAACAACGCCGTGCCGACCTCCTCCTCGAGCTGGCGGATGTGCATCGAGACGGCAGGCTGGGTCATCTCGAGCTGTTCCGCGGCGCGCGAGAAGCTGCCGCAGGTGGCCACCGTCTCGAAGATTCGCAGCGTTTTCAGGTTGAGGGACTTCATCGCAGGCAGGTGGTGGGTCGGGGGTTTCCCGAGGCTGGCGAGCCCTTGTCGATGGCAATCCGCGCCCTCGCTTCGCGAGATCGCGGGCTGGCGCGGCACCCGTCGGGCGGCGGCATCGCGATATATCAGTTTACTTATGAAATGAATCAGCTTTCATCAATTGCGCTCTGGGAGGCCTCGACCTACCCTGCCTGCCAGCATTCCACGCGCATAGCCGACGAGACGACGACCATGACCACTCCGCCCCCCTTCCCTGACTGGGACGACGCCCGCGCCGACAGCCTCGACGAGCCCCGGCAGTTGCTCTATCGCTCGAACCTGCTGGGGTCCGACCTGCGCATCACCAACTACGGTGGCGGCAACACGTCGGCCAAGATCATGCAGGTCGATCCGCTGACGGGCGCGCAGGTCGAGGTGCTGTGGGTCAAGGGTTCCGGCGGCGACCTCGGTTCGATGAAGCTCGACGGCTTCTCCACGCTCTACATGGACAAGCTGCGCGCGCTCAAGACGTTGTACCGCGGCCGCGAGCACGAAGACGAGATGGTGGCCTACCTGCCCCACTGCACCTTCAACCTCAACAGCCGCGCCGCATCGATCGACACGCCGCTGCACTCGTCCCTGCCCTACAGGCACGTCGACCACATGCACCCCGATGCGGTGATCGCGATCGCCGCGATGGCGAACTCGCAGGCGATCACGCAGAAGGTGTTCGAAGGCAGCGTCGGCTGGATGCCGTGGCTGCGGCCCGGCTACGAGCTCGGCCAGCAGCTGGCGGCCCACGACGCGGCGCATCCCGGGCTGCGCGGCATCGTGCTGGGCGGCCACGGCCTGTTCAGCTGGGGCGACTCTGCGAAGAGCTGCTACGAGAACACCGTCGACCTGATAGACCGCGCGCAGCGCTGGCTGGCGACGGAGCGCGGCGCGCGCAAGGTGCGGGTGTTCGGCGGCGCCCGGCTCGAGGCCCTGCCCGCAGCCGACCGGGACGCGACGCTGGCGCGCGTGCTGCCGGTCCTGCGCGGGCTGTCCGCCGAGGGCTCGCCGAAGCTGCTGCACGTGAACACCTCCGACGAGGTCATGGCCTTCGTCGACTCCCATGACCTGGAACCGCTGGCGGCGCTCGGCACCTCGTGTCCCGACCACTTCCTGCGCACCAAGATCCGCCCGCTCATCGTTCCCGAATCGGTCTACACGCTGGCCGGCGGCGACCTGCGCGCCGCGCTGGGCGAGCTCATCGCGACGTATCGGGCCGACTACGCGGCGTACTACGAACGCTGCAGGCGTCCGACCAGTCCGCCGCTGCGCGACCCCAACCCGGTGGTGCTGCTGCTGCCGCGCATCGGCATGATCACGGTGGCCAGGGACAAGGCGACGGCGCGCATCGCCGGCGAGTTCTACGTCAACGCCATCAACGTGATGCGCGAGTCCAATGCCGTCGACCAGTACGTCGGATTGCCCGAGCAGGAGGCGTTCGACATCGAATACTGGCTGCTCGAGGAGGCCAAGCTGCAGCGCATGCCCAAGCCCAAACCCATGGTCGGCAAGGTCGCGCTCGTGACCGGCGGCGCCGGCGGCATCGGGCAGGCCATCGCGCGCCGCATCCTGGTCGACGGCGGCTGCGTGGTGCTGACCGACATCGACGACGAGGCGCTGCAATCGGTCAGCGCGGATCTGGCGAAGGCGCATGGCAAGGATCACGTCCACGGCGTGCGCGTCGACGTCACCGACGAGGCCAGCGTCATCGCCTCGTTCGCGCGCGCGGCGCTCGAATTCGGCGGCATCGACATCCTCGTGAGCAACGCCGGCATCGCCTCGGCCGCACCGCTGGAGGACACCACGCTGGAACTCTGGAACCGCAACCAGGACATCCTCGCCAAGGGCTACTTCCTGGTCGGACGCGAAGCCTTCCGGCAGATGAAGGCACAGGGCACGGGCGGGGCGATCGTCGTCATCGCCAGCAAGAACGGCATGGTGGCCAGCAACCAGGCCACGGCCTACTGCGCGGCCAAGGCGGCCGAGATCCAGCTGAGCCGCAGCTTCGCGCTTGAAGGGGCGCCGCTGGGCATCCGCTCCAACGTCGTGAACCCGGACGCCGTGATCCGTGGCTCCAAGATCTGGACGGGCAAGTGGAGCGAGGAACGCGCCGCGGCCAACAAGGTGGCCGAACAGGACCTCGAGGCGTTCTATCGCGACCGCTCGATGCTCAAGCGCAGTGTCCTGCCCGAGGACATCGCCGAGGCCGCCTATTTCTTCGCCGCCGACCACCTGAGCGCGAAGAGCACGGGCAACATCGTCAACGTGGATGCCGGCAATCTCGCCGCCTTCACGCGCTGACCCACAGGAGCCGGCCATGGCCCAGATCCACCGCAGCATCATCGACGCCCACAATGACGGCCTGTTGCGCCACGTTCGCAACGACTACGAACACCTGGGCGAGCAGCTCGCTCGCCGCAACGTCGACATCGAGACGGTGCGTGCCCAGGTGGCGGCGTTCGGCGTCGCCATCCCGAGCTGGGGCGTCGGCACCGGTGGCACGCGCTTCGCGCGCTTCCCCGGCCCGGGCGAGCCGCGCAACGTGTTCGACAAGCTGCAGGACTGCGGCGTGATCCAGCAGCTGGCGCGCGCGACACCCACCGTGTCGCTGCACATCCCCTGGGACAAGTGCAGCGACTGGACCGAGCTGAAGCAGGCCGCGGCGAACCAGGGCCTCGCGTTCGACGCGATCAATTCCAACACCTTCTCCGACCAGAAGGGCCAGGCCCACAGCTACAAGTTCGGCAGCCTGACGCACACCGACGCGGCCACGCGCGCGCAGGCGGTCGCCCACAACATCGAGTGCATCGAGATCGGCCGCCAGATCGGCTCGAAGGCGCTGACCGTGTGGGTGGGCGACGGCAGCAACTTCCCCGGCCAGCAGCACTTCCGGCGCGCGTTCGACCGCTACCTGGACAGCACGCGCCAGATCTACGCCGCGCTGCCGGCGGACTGGCGCATGTTCCTCGAGCACAAGATCTGCGAGCCCGCGTTCTACAGCACGGTGATCCAGGACTGGGGTTCGAGCTTCCTCGCGGCCAGCGCGCTCGGCGCGAAGGCGCAGTGCCTGGTCGACCTCGGCCACCACGCGCCCAACGTCAACATCGAGCTGATCGTGGCGCGGCTCGCCGCGGCCGGCAAGCTCGCGGGCTTCCACTTCAACGACAGCAAGTACGGCGACGACGACCTGGATGCGGGCAGCGTGGCGCCGTACCGGCTGTTCCTCGTCTTCAACGAGCTGGTCGCCGCGGCGCACGAACGCGTCGCGGGCTTCGCCCCCGCCTACATGCTCGACCAGAGCCACAACGTCACCGATCCCATCGAGAGCCTCATGACCAGCGCGGCGCAGGTGCAACGCACCTATGCGCAGGCCTTGCTGGTCGACCGCGCGGCGCTCGACGCCGCCCTGCTGCAGCGCGTGCGGCTCGATGCCGGCGGTGCGATCGACCCCGTCGGCGCGTATCGCGCGAGCGGCTATCGACGCCAGGCGGCCGAGGAGCGCCCCGCCGTCGTGGGCGGAGGCGGCGGCATCGTCTAGGACGACCAGGATCACACGGCCGGGGCGAGGCGCCGGCAAGAGTACAGCCTCGAGGCAGAACGTCCGGCCGCAGCCGGCATCGAACTTCAATCAGAAGACAGGAGACAAACCAATGACACGTCGCACTTCCTCGCTGCTCGCCGCCGTCCTGGCGGTGGTGCTGGCTCAACCGGCCTTGGCAGCCGACAAGATCGCCCTGGTCGTCAAGTCACTCGGCAACGGCTTCTTCGACGCCGCGCACCAGGGCGCGATGGATGCCGCCAAGGAGCTCAAGGACGTCGAGATCATCTACACGGGTCCGGCCAAGGCCACCGCCGAGGGACAGATCGAGATCATCAACACGCTCATCGC
>JAEKKH010000031.1 GCA_019510465.1 Burkholderiales bacterium | reverse complement strand
TGGCGAGTTGATTCTGGGAGGTTGCCACGTGTGGAAGCGTTGGAGAGGTTGCGCGTTCAGGCCGCCAGCGAGCCGCCGGCGGCTTCGATCGCCGCCTTGGCACCGGCCGTCGCCGCCACGCCCTTCAGCGTGACCTTGCGGCTCAGTTCGCCCGACTTGATGACCTTGACGTGACGGATCAGCTCGCCGATCAGGCCGGCTTGCTTGAGCGCCTGCAGGTCGATCTCGTCGATCGCCAGGCCTTGCAGGTCCGACAGCGTGACTTCGCCGTTGAACTTCAGCTGCGCCGACTTGAAGCCGCGCTTGGGCAGGCGACGCTGCAGCGGCATCTGGCCGCCTTCGAAGCCGACCTTGTGGTAGCCGCCCGCACGGGACTTCTGGCCGTTGTGGCCGCGGCCGCCGGTCTTGCCCAGGCCCGAGCCGATGCCGCGGCCGACGCGGCGGCGGTTCTTCTTGGAGCCTTCGGAGGGCTTGAGGGTGTTGAGTTGCATGTGATGCCCCTTGATCTTGTACCGGCCGGCGCTCAGAGCACCAGGACCAGGTAGTCGACCTTGTTGATCATGCCGCGCACGGCAGGCGTGTCTTCCAGCGTGGACACGCTGTTCAGGCGACGCAGGCCCAGGCCGCGCACGGTGGCGCGATGCTCGTGCTTGGTGCCGATGATGCTGCGCACCAGCTTGACAGTGACAGTCTTCTTGTCAGCCATTTGAGTTCTCCTGTCCGCGGCGGTCAGCCGAGGATGTCCTCGACCGACTTGCCGCGCTTGGCGGCGATGTCGGCCGGGGTGGTGGCGTTGTTCAGCGCGTCGAGCGTGGCACGCACCATGTTGTACGGATTGCTCGAGCCCAGGCTCTTGGCGACGATGTCGGTGATGCCCATGACTTCGAACACCGCACGCATCGGGCCGCCGGCGATGATGCCGGTACCGGCGGGCGCCGGCGCCATCAGCACCTTGGCCGCGCCGTGGTGGCCGCGCACGTTGTGGTGGATCGAGCCGTTCTTCAGGCTGACCTTGACCATGTTGCGGCGCGCCGCATCCATGGCCTTGGTCACGGCGACCGGCACTTCACGCGCCTTGCCCTTGCCCATGCCGATGCGGCCGTCGCCGTCGCCGACCACAGTCAGAGCAGCGAAGCCGAGGATACGACCGCCCTTCACGACCTTGGTGACGCGGTTGACCGCGATCATCTTTTCCTTCAGACCGTCGTCACGACCTTCGTCCTGAACGCGAGGTTGGAATTTTGCCATTTCAGATTCCTTCTAGACGGTCAGAACTGGAGGCCGGCTTCGCGAGCCGCTTCCGCCAGTGCCTTGACACGGCCGTGGTAGGCGAAGCCCGCACGGTCGAACGCCACTTTCTCGATGCCGGCGGCCTTCGCCTTCTCGGCGATGCGCTTGCCGACCGCGGCCGCAGCAGCGGCGTTGCCGCCGTTCTTCAGCTGCGAGCGCACTTCCTTCTCGGCCGTCGAGGCCGAGGCGACGACGCTGGCGCCGTCCACGGAGATGACGCTGGCGTAGATGTGCAGGTTCGAGCGGAAGATCGTCAGGCGCGCGATATCCTGCTTGGCGATGCGGGCACGCGTCTGGCGCGAGCGGCGAAGCCGTTGTTCCTTCTTGTTCAGCATGATGGCGCTCCTTACTTCTTCTTCGTCTCTTTCAGCACCACGCGCTCATCGGCGTAGCGGATGCCCTTGCCCTTGTAGGGCTCCGGGGGACGGATGGCCCGCACTTCGGCCGCGATCTGGCCGACGACCTGGCGGTCGGAGCCCTTGATCACGATTTCCGTCTGCGTCGGGCACGTGACCGTGATGCCGGCCGGCATGTCCTTGACGACGGGGTGCGAGAAACCGATCGACAGGTTCAGCTTGGCGCCGGCGGCCTGGGCACGGAAGCCCACGCCCACCAGGTTCAGCTTCTTCTCGAAGCCCTTGCTGACGCCATTGACCATGTTGTTGACCAGCGCGCGCATCGTGCCGCTCATGGCGTTGGCTTCCATGCCGTCGTTGGCCGGAGCGAACGACAGGGTGGAGCCTTCCTTGCGGACTTCGACCAGCGCGTTGACCGGGCGGGTCAGGGTGCCGTTGGCGCCCTTGACGGTGATTTGATCTGCCGTGACCGACACGTCCACGCCTTGCGGGACGGTGATCGGCATCTTACCTACGCGGGACATTGCGATATCTCCTTAGGCGACGTAGCAGAGAACTTCGCCGCCGACGCCGTTGGCGCGCGCCTTGCGGTCGGTCATCACGCCCTTGGGGGTCGTGACGATCGCCACGCCCAGGCCGTTCATGACGGACGGGATCGCGTCACGGCCGCGATAGATGCGCAGGCCGGGACGGCTCACGCGCTCGATGCGCTCGATGACGGGACGACCTGCGTAGTACTTCAACGAGATCTCGAGTTCGGCCTTGACGCCCTCGCTCTTGACCGCGAACGCGTCGATGTAGCCTTCGTCCTTCAGGACTTGGGCGATCGCGACCTTGAGCTTCGACGAGGGCATGCTGACGACCGGCTTCTCAACGCTCTGCGCGTTGCGGATGCGGGTCAGCATGTCGGCGATAGGATCACTCATGCTCATGTGTTTTCTCCTGATTCGCCTGAATTACCAGCTGGCCTTGATCACGCCCGGGATGTCGCCCTTGAAGGCGAGCTCGCGGATCTTGGACCGTGCCAGACCAAACTTGCGGAACGTGCCGCGCGGGCGGCCGGTGAGGTTGCAACGGTTGCGCAGGCGCACCGGCGCGGCATTGCGCGGGAGCTTCTGGAACTCGAGGCGCGCGATGTAGCGCTCTTCGTCGCTGCGCTTGGCGTCGTTGATGATCTCGAGCAGCTCGGCACGCTTCTTCGCGTACTTGGCCACCGTCGCTTCACGCTTCAGTTCGCGCTGGATGAGGGAAAGCTTTGCCATGGGGGCGCCTCAGTTCTTGAACGGGAACTTGAACGCCGCCAGCAGTGCCTTGCACTCGTCGTCGTTCTTGGCCGTGGTGGTGATCGAGATGTTCATGCCACGGATCGCGTCGATCTTGTCGTACTCGATTTCCGGGAAGATGATCTGCTCTTTCACGCCGATGTTGTAGTTGCCGCGGCCGTCGAACGAACGGCCGGAGATACCACGGAAGTCGCGCACGCGCGGCAGGGCGATCGTGACGAAGCGGTCCAGGAATTCGTACATCTGGATGCCACGCAGCGTGACCATGCAGCCGATGGGCACGCCGTCACGGATCTTGAAGCCGGCGATGGCCTTCTTCGACTTGGTGACCACGGGCTTCTGGCCGGCGATCTTGGTCAGGTCGCCCACGGCGTGATCCATGACCTTCTTGTCGGCAACGGCTTCGGACACACCCATGTTCAGGGTGATCTTGGTCAGACGCGGCACTTCCATCACGGACTTGTAGCCGAACTTGGCCGTGAGGTCCGGGATGATCTTTTCGCGGTAAATGGTTTGGAGACGAGCCATGTCGGACCTCTTATGCCTTGACTTCTTCGCCGCTGGACTTGAAGACGCGAACCTTCTTGCCGTCGGCCAGAATCTTGAAGCCCACGCGATCGGCCTTGCCGGTGGCGGGGTTGAATAGCGCGACGTTGGACTGCTGGATGGGCATCGTCTTCTCGATGACGCCACCGGTCGTGCCCTTCAGCGGGTTCGGCTTGACGTGCTTCTTGGCGACGTTGATGCCCTCGACGAGCAGCAGCTGCTCGCTGACGCGGTCGGCGACGGTGCCGCGCTTGCCCTTGTCGCGACCCGTGGTCACGATGACCTGGTCGCCCTTGCGGATCTTGTTCATGGCGTTTCCTTGTACTGCGGGGCGCGCTTAGAGCACTTCCGGGGCCAGCGACACGATCTTCATGAAGCGCTCGGAGCGCAGTTCGCGCGTCACGGGGCC
>JAEKKH010000030.1 GCA_019510465.1 Burkholderiales bacterium | reverse complement strand
GGTGGCCCGGGGTGTCGAGCAGGTTGATGACGCAGTCGCGGTATTCCATCTGCATCACCGACGACGCCACCGAGATGCCGCGCTGCTTCTCGATCTCCATCCAGTCCGACGTCGCGTGCCGCGCCGCCTTGCGCGCCTTGACCGACCCGGCGATCTGGATCGCGCCCGAGAACAGCAGCAGCTTCTCGGTGAGCGTGGTCTTGCCCGCGTCAGGGTGGGAAATGATGGCGAAGGTGCGGCGGCGGCGCACCTGGGTGGCGAGTTCGGCGGACATGGTCGTGTGCGCCGGCCCGAAGCCGGGCGAGCGCTGGAAAGTGCGGGGTGAACCCGGGATTATCGCGGGTCGGCGTCCCGCGTGCCGCCCCGGCCCTGCGGCGGGCGGACTTTGTCCCCGCCAGGGCGTGCAACACCGCGCTCAGGCCATGCGGCTCGTCAGGTAGCCCAGCGCGATCGCCACCGCGATCTCGGCCAGGTACTGCCATTGGGTGCGGCGATGCATGATGGAATCGCAGAACGCCACCTGCGAGAGCAGCATCGCCAGGAACAGCAGCGCGTCCCGGTGCTCGATCAGCGCCTGCAGCCAACCCGGGTAGAAGTCCAGGCGATGCAGCAGCGTGCCGACGACCGCCGACAGCGGGAAGCACAGCAGCAGCACCGTGCCCGCGCGCAGCGACAGCGTCTGCACACGCATCGACGCGCGCAGCTCCGCCAGGAACAGCATGGCGGTGATGCCCGGCGCGCGCGTCACGGGGTCTCAGCCCTGCTTCTTCGTGGGCACCGGCGGCGGCAGGTCCTTGGCCTGCAGCATCCGCAGCTGCGTCACCAGCTGGTTGTGCGCGTCGAGGAAGGCCGCGGCGATCACCTTGCCTTCGTTCGTGTTGCTCCAGCCCGCCCCGGCGGCACCCCCCGCGCGGCCCAGCATCAGGCCGGCCATGCCGAGGTCGGTGACGCGCACCGAGCCGGTGGCGGCGGCGAGCTGCTCGGTCGTCTCGTTGTCGGTCAGCAGGAGCGCCACCTGCGCCTCCTTGAGCTTGACCTGGTCGGCCAGGCCGACGAACTTGTCGAGCACCGGGATGTGGGCGAGCAGGCCGCCCACCTCGCGGCCGGCGTCGCGCTCGCTGAAGGTCAGGCTGGGCGTGATCGTGTACTGCGCGGCATAGCCCTGGCCCTTGCGCACCTTGACCTTGTCGCCCAGGATGCCGGCATCCTTCAGCTCCTGCTCCTGCACGGTGGCGTGCAGGCCGGCGGCGCGGTCGACGATGCGGAAGCACCCGCTCTGCTGGGCGATCAGGCGCACGAGCGGCAGCGGCGACTGCGGCAGGTTGTAGCCGCCCGCCATCGTGTAGCCGTTCGGGTTCTCGACCAGCGCCATCGTGGCGACGGGGGCGTCGCACCTGACCAGCTCGTGGCTCGCGTTCTGCGCGCCGGCGGGGCCCGCCGAGCCGCTCACGACCGAGCCGCCTTCGCCCAGCTCCGTCTTCTTCTGGCCGCAGCCGGCCAGGCCCAGCGACAGCGCCGCGACGACGGCACAGGCCAGCGCGCCGTGCGCGCGGGAAAACTCGTTGTTGTGGGCTTGCGCCATGTCCGAAACCTCTCCACTCGACCGGAAAGGCGGGATCATGCCAGCGCGCCGGGCCTCATTCGGTGCGACCGAGCACGACCCCCACGCTTGTTGCCACCTTGAAACAAGTCAGGGCATCGCGCCATCGCCCAGCGCGTCGCCGACGACCTTGAGCGCGTGATCGACCCAGGCGTCCTTCTCGCCGACCGGCGCGGCGTAGTGCAAGGCCTGACGCGTGGCCTCGCGGCCGGCGGCGCGCCACATCACCCAGGCGGCGAGGTAGGCCGAGGCCATGCAGCCGCCGGCCGTGGCGACCGGACCGCGCGCGGTGAACGGCAGGTCGGACACCCGCACCCCCGCCGCGACGACCCACGGCTTGGTGGTGAGGTCGGTGCACGCGGGCGCGTCGCCGAGCAGGCCCAGGCGCGCCAGCAGCAGCGTGCCCGAGCACTGCGCGCCGATCAGCTGGCGCGTCGGGTCGAGCACGATGCGGTCCATCAGTGCCGCGTTCTCGGCGATGGCGCGCGTGTAGATGCCGCTGCCGAACAGCACGACGTCGGCGTCCGTCACGAATTCCAGCGGCTGCTGCGCCGTGATGGTGACGCCGTTCATCGACGTGACCTGTGTCGACGGGCTGGCGATCTCCGCCTGCACGCCGGACGGGCGCAGCCGGTTGATCAGGCCCAGCGCGATGAAGGAGTCGAGCTCGTTGAAGCCGTCGAACGTGACGATGGCGACGCGCATCAATGGCCTTCCGGGATCGCGGAGCGACGACGACGCCGGCAGGCCGATCCAGGCTGCCGGGGAGCGAGGCTCGCACCCGGGTCGATCCGGGCTCCCCCACGAGGAGCGGGTAGCGGCGGGAGCGCGCGGGCGGTCATGGCTATTCCTCGAGGAGCGAGCGCAGCATCCAGGCCGTCTGCTCGTGCACGGTCAGGCGCTGCGTGAGGAGGTCGGCGGTGGGCTCGTCGCCGGCCTTGTCGGCCAGCGGGAACAGGGCGCGCGCGGTGCGGGCGACGGCCTCGTGGCCGGCCACGAGCACGCGCACCATCTCGAGCGCCTTGGGCGGCGTCTCGGGCGCGTCGGGCAGCGAGCCGAGGCGGCCGAAGGCGGCGTAGGAGCCGGGGGCCGGGTGGCCCAGCGAGCGGATGCGCTCGGCGATCGGGTCGACCGCGTTCCACAGTTCGGTGTACTGGCCCATGAACATCGCGTGCAGCGTGTTGAACATCGGGCCCGTGACGTTCCAGTGGAAGTTGTGCGTCGTCAGGTAGAGGGTGTAGGTATCGGCCAGCAGGCGCGAAAGGCCTGCGGCGATGGCGGCGCGATCCTTGGCGCTGATGCCGATGTCGATGGCGGTGGATGCGGCGACGGCCTTGGCGCCGTCGGATTTCCTGGTCTTGGGCATGCGTTCCCTCATGGTGGAACGCGAAGCTTAGGCAAGGGGCCCGGATCGACCAACGACAACGACGAAAGACCCCTTGCCGGAGTCGGCCGGGGTCCGTCGAGGACGACGATGGACGGCGCGACAGGGCGCGCCGCGCGCTCAGGCGTGGGCGTCGAGCAGGCTGCCGGCGCCGCCGTAGCTCTCGGGCTTGGCGGCAGCCTCGGCGGCCTGGTCAGCGGTCGCGAGCTTGGCCGCCGGCGCCACGGTGGCGACCGCCGGCGCTGCGGCAGCGGCAGCCGGCGCAGCGGGGGTGGCCGGCTTGGCGGCAGCGGGTTTGGCGGCGGCCGGGGCGGCGGCCGCGGCCTTCATCGCCGGCGCGTGCGGCGTGCGGCTGGACTTGGCGGGCGCGCCCGGCAGCGTCGCCGCGGGGCTGGGATTGGCTTGGATGCGCATGGCGGGTTCCTGATGGGTCGGGCGCGATGCCGGCCTCGCAGGCATTCACCGCACCTTCATCGTAGACAGGACGCCGCCGTCCTAAAGCCCGATCAGCAGCCCGGAAACCCGCCAGTTCGCGCTGCGCGCCCAAGGCGCTGGAACCGGCCCTGCCGCCACCCTGCCCCAAGGTGAAGTTCGAGGGAGCGGCGGACCCGGCTAGACGCTCGGGTTGGCCGCCACGTCCTTGGCCACGAACTTCAGCGAGGCCTTGTTCGGGTTGGCGTAGAACACCTTGTTGGTGAGCGACGCGTGCACCTCGGGGCGCAGGATGTAGTTGATGAACAGCAGCGCGTTCTGCGGGTGCGGCGCATCGGCGGGGATGGCCATCGAGTCGAAGAACAGCGTCGAGCCGCTCCTGGGCACGAAGGCGACGATGTCGTTGCCGTTCTTTTCCTTGATGGCGCGGGCGCGGGCGATGTTGATGTCGCCCGAGTAGCCGAGCACCGCGCACACCGAGCCGGCGACCATGTCGTTGATGTAGCCCGACGACGAGAAGCGCGTGACGTCCGGGCGGATCTTCCTGAGCATCGCCTCGGCCACCGCGTAGTCGGCGGCGTTCCTGCTGTACGCCGGCTTGCCGACATAGCCGAGCGCGATGGGCAGCACTTCCGACGGCGAGTCGAGGAAGCTGACGCCGCAGCTCTTCAGCTTGTCGGCGTACTTCGGGTCGAAGATCAGCGACCACGGGTTCTCGGGCATCGGCATGCCGCCCAGCGCGGCCTTGACCTTGCCGGTGTTGATGCCGACCGTGATGTAGCCCCACAGCCAGTCGACCAGGTACTGGTTGCCCGGATCGACCTTGGCCATCAGCGAGAGCAGCGCGGGATCGAGGTTGCCCCAGTTGGTCAGTTTGCTGCGGTCGAGCTTCTGGAACAGGCCGGCCTCGATCTGCACCTTGGCGAAATGCGCGCTGGGCACGACGATGTCGTAGCCCGTGTGGCCCGCCACCAGCTTGGCGTGCAGCGCCTCGTTGGAGTCGTAGTTGTCGTAGTTGACCTTGATGCCCGTTTCCTTCTCGAAGTTCTTCAACGTGTCGTCGGCGA
>JAEKKH010000115.1 GCA_019510465.1 Burkholderiales bacterium | reverse complement strand
ATCCGCGCGGCGCGCGCCACATGGTCGATCCGTTCGCGCTGTGGCAGGGCGCGCTGGCCGTCTACGGTGCCGGGCAGATGGCGCGGGCCTACGGCGAGCTGCTGCCGGTGCCCGAGGAGCGCGTGCGCGCCACGACCGACGGCGAGACGATCCTCCTCGCCGGCCGGGCGCTCGTGTTCGCGCACACGCCGGGCCATGCGCTGCACCACCACTGCATCTGGGACGCCCGCAGCGAGGGCTGGTTCACGGGCGACAACTTCGGCATGGCCTATCCCGAGTTCAACGTCGACGGCCGCGCCTTCATCTTCCCGACCACCACCCCGGTGCAGTTCGATCCCGACGCCATGCGCGCGTCGATCGCGCGACTGATGGCCGCTTCGCCGCGGCAGATGTTCGTCACCCACTACAGCCGCATCCGCCACGTGCCCGATTGCGCCGGGCGGCTGCTGGCCATGATCGACGCGACCGTCTCCGCCGCCCTCGCCCATCGCGACGCGCCCGATCGCCACGCCGCCATCGGCGCGGCGCTGATGCGCCTGTACGCCGACGGCGCCCGCGACTTCGGCGTCGACCTGCCCGACGCGCGCATCGCCGAACTGCTGCACGACGACGTGGCGCTCAACGCCGCCGGCCTGATCGCCTGGCTCGACCGGCCCTCGCGCGCCGCGCCCGCGCGTGCGCCGGCCTGACGACCTGGCCGCGGGCGCGCGGCGGCCCGTGCCACGCGCCGTATAGTGGTGGCATCGCTCGCCGCCGGCCGCCCCGGCGCCGAGCGCCGCCCTCCCGATTCCCGAGACCCCGCCATGAGCAGCAGCATTTCCTTCGGCCTGGAAGGCCGCGTCGTCGTCATCACCGGCGCCTCCAACGGCATCGGCGCCGCCTGCGCGCGCAGGCTCGCGCGCGACGGCGCGCAGGTGGCGCTGTGGGACGTCGCCGAAGGCGCCGGCCATGCGCTGGCCGCCGACCTGACCGCCGCCGGCCAGCGCGCGGCGTTCTTCCGCTGCGACGTCTCGTCCAAGGCGGCCGTCGACGCGGTCACCGCCGCCACGGTCGCCGCCTTCGGCCGCATTGACGGCCTCGTCAACAACGCCGGCATCTTCCGCGCCGCCGAATTCCTCGACGTCACCGAGGAGGACTGGGACGCCGTCATCGACGTCAACCTCAAGGGCGCGTTCCTCGTCGGCCAGGCCGTCGCGCGGCACATGGTGGCCCAGAAGCGTGGCGCGATCGTCAACATGTCGTCCGTCAACGGCCTGATGGCGATCGCCACCATCGCCAGCTACAACGCCAGCAAGGGCGGCATCAACCAGCTCACGCGCGCCATGTCGCTGGGCCTGATCGACCACGGCGTGCGCGTCAACGCCGTCGCGCCCGGCACCATCGCGACCGACCTCGCGCGCGACGCGGTGCTCACCAGCGACGCGGCGCGCCAGCGCATCCTGGGCCGCACGCCGATGAGGCGCCTGGGCGAGCCCGAGGAGATCGCCGACGTCGTCGGCTTCCTGCTCAGCGACGCCTCCAGCTACGTCACCGGCGAGATCGTCTACGTCGACGGTGGCCGCCTCGCCCTCAACTACACCGTTCCGGCCTGACCATGTACCAGCCTGCGCATTTCACAGAACAGGATCCCGCCACGCTGCTCGCGCTGATGAAGGCCCAGCCGTTGGCCACGCTCGTGCGTGGCGGCGGCGAGTTGTCGGCCGACCTGATGCCCGTCGAGGTGGAACGCGTCGGCGAGCGCTGGCGCATGACGGCGCACGTCGCGCGCGCGAACCCGCTCTGGCGCGAGGCCGACGGCCAACCCGTGCTGCTGGTGTTCCACGGGCCGCAGGCCTACGTGTCGCCGAACTGGTACCCGAGCAAGTTCCAGCACGGCAAGGCCGTGCCCACCTGGAACTATTCGATGGTGCAGGCGCATGGCACGCTGCGAGCGATCCAGGATCCGGAGTGGCTGCGGGCCTTCGTCACGCGCCTGACCGAACGCCACGAGGCCGGCCGCGCCGTGCCCTGGCACGCGGCCGACGCGCCGCCGGACTACCTCGACGCGATGCTCAAGGCCATCGTCGGCATCGAGCTCGAGGTCACGCGCGTCGAAGGCAAGTTCAAGCTGAGCCAGAACCGCGACGCGGCGGACCGCACCGGCGTCGTGCTGGGACTGGAGGCCGATGCCATCGCAGGACGCCAGCCGCAGGCCGAGGCGACGGCGCAGGCGATGCAGGCGGCGGAACAGCGCAAGCGGCGCGACGCGGCCGGCGCCGACTGACCATGCCGCACCGATCAATGCATCTTCCGAAAGCCGACATGAATCGACGCGCAACCATCCTGCTGGCATGCGTGCTGCTCGCGATCGCACCGTGGACGCAGGCGGCCGGGGCGGCCGCCGCGCCGAACGATTCGAAGATCGTGGCGGCGGTCGACTCGATGACCGATGCGGCGAACAGGACGTTCGGCAAGTCCACCGCCTACTGTGCAGCCAACCATCTGCCGGCAGGGCAGGCGCTGGACGAGCGCCTGAAGGGCTACCTCGCCGCGATGTCGGCCGGAACCTTGGAGGCCATGCGGGCGATCGCATCCAAGGATCCGCTGTTCGTCGAGAGCACGCCGCTCTACGGCGCCAAGGACTTCGAGATGATGGATCGACAGGCCGAGTCGATGCTGCAGAGCGTGAAGGCCTCGCCGGCGCAGGCCTGCGCGAAGCTGGGCACGGTCTTCGACTCGGGAAGCGCCGCCTTCTTCAAGGACTTCACGCAGCAGGGCTACCAGGAATACACGGCCAGGCGCGCGCGCTTCTGCGCGCGCAGCCCGAAGCCGGCGAACTGCAAGTAGGCCGGCGCGGGAAGGCGCGCGCTCAGGGCCGCGGAATCGACGCCGCCTGCTTCGCCAGCTCGGTGATGCGCGCCCAGTCGCCGCTCTTCATCGCGTCGATCGGGGTCAGCCACGAGCCACCGACCACCTTCACGTTGGGCAGCGCCAGGAACTGCGGCGCGGTCTCGACGGTCACGCCCCCCGTGGGGCAGAACGCGATGTCGGCGAACGGGCCGGAGAACGCCTTGAGCAGCGGGATGCCACCGACCGCGGTGGCCGGGAACAACTTGAGGAACGTGAAGCCGTCGTCGGCGGCCATCATGATCTCGCTGCCGGTGGACACGCCCGGCAGCAGCGCGACGCCCAGCGACTTGCAGGCATCGCCGACGGCCCGGGTGTAGCCGGGGCTGACGATGAACTTCGCGCCGGCGGCGTGCGCGGCATGCACGTCCTCGGCGCCGCGCACGGTGCCCGCGCCGACCACGGCGCCCGGCACCTCGTGCGCGATCGCCTTGATCGCGGGCAAGCCCGCCGCGGTGCGCAGCGTCACTTCCAGCACGCGCACGCCGCCGGCGACCAGCGCCTTGGCCATGGGGACGGCGTCCTCGAGGCGATCGATGACGATGACCGGGATGACCGGGCCGTAGGAAGCAAGCTCGAGCGGGTTCATGGTTCGTTTCTCCAAAAGTTCAGACGTCTCGCCAGGCCCCGCCGCGCCGCATCCCCGGCCGGCGAGGGCCCGGTTGGACCGAGCCGGCCTGAGCCCCTCGGGGGACGGCGAGCGCGGCGAGCCCGAGCTGTCATGGCATCCAGGTGCAGGCGCCCTCTTCGGCGGTCGACACGTTGCGCCGCAGGCCCGCGAAGAGGTTGCGGCCGAAGCCCGCGCCGTGCGCCTCGCCGAGCGCCTGGCTGCGCTCGGCCAGCGGGCGCGCGGCCCACTCGGCCTCGGGTACCAGCACCTGCAGCGTGCCGGCGACGGCGTCCAGGCGGACGAGGTCGCCGTCGCGCACCTTGGCCAGCGGGCCGCCGCCGAGTGCCTCGGGGCTGACGTGGATCGCGGCGGGCACGTTGCCCGATGCGCCGCTCATGCGGCCGTCGGTGACGAGCGCCACCTTGAAGCCGCGCCCCTGCAGCACCGCCAGCGGCGGCGTCAGCTTGTGCAGCTCGGGCATGCCGTTGGCGCGCGGGCCCTGCCAGCGCACGACGGCCACGAAATCCTTCTCCAGCGTGCCGGCCTGGAAGGCCTTGAGCAGGTCTTCCTGGGCGTCGAACACCTGGGCCGGCGCCTCGATGACATGCTTGTCGGCCGGCACGGCGGACACCTTGATGACCGAGCGGCCCAGGTTGCCCTCCAGCAGCTTCAGGCCGCCGGTGGCGCTGAACGGTTCGGCGGCGGTGCGCACGACGGTGTCGTCGCCCGGGACCTCCGGCAGCGGCGCCCAGAGCACCTTGCCCGCCTGCAGCGACGGCACGTGGCCGTAGGCGGCCATGCCGCCCTCGGCGACGGTGTCGACGTCGCCGTGCAGCAAGCCCGCCTGGAGCAGCTCGCGCAGCACGAAGCCGGGTCCGCCCGCGTCCTGGAACTGGTTCACGTCGGCGCTGCCGTTCGGATAGACGCGCGCGAGCAGCGGGATGACGGTCGACAGCTCGGCGAAGTCCGACCAGTCGATCAGGATGCCCGCGGCGCGCGCCACGGCCACCCAGTGGATCAGGTGGTTGGTGGAGCCGCCGGTGGCCAGCAGCGCGATCATCGCGTTGACGATGCAGCGCTCGTCGACCTGCACGCCGATCGGCATGTCGCGGCGCTCGCGCGTGAGCGACAGCACGGTCTTGACGGCCTCGGTGTTGAGCGCCGTGCGCAGCTCGCTGTGCGGGTGCACGAACGCGGCGCCGGGCACGTGCAGGCCCATGGCCTCGAGCAGCATCTGGTTGGAGTTGGCGGTGCCGTAGAACGTGCAGGTGCCGGGCCCGTGGTAGGCCTGGCTCTCGGCGGCCAGCAGCTCGGCGCGGCCGACCAGCCCTTGCGCGGCCTGCTCGCGTACCTTGGACTTGGCCTTGTTGGACAGCCCCGTGGACATCGGCCCCGCCGGCACGAACACGCACGGCAGGTGGCCGAAGGACAGCGCACCGATCAGCAGGCCCGGGACGATCTTGTCGCAGATGCCCAGCAGCAGCACGGCGTCGAACACGTCGTGCGACAGCGCGATGGCGGTGGACATCGCGATGGTGTCGCGCGAGAACAGCGACAGCTCCATGCCCGGTGCGCCCTGCGTGACGCCGTCGCACATGGCCGGCACGCCGCCGGCCACCTGCACCGTGGCGCCGAGCGCGGCGGCGTCGCGACGGATCTGCTCGGGATAGCCCTCGTACGGCTGGTGCGCCGACAGCATGTCGTTGTAGGCCGTGACGACGCCGATGTGCGGCGCGCGCTCGGCCACCACGCGCAGCTTGTCATTCCGGTACTGCGGCGGCGGATGCGCTCGGTGACGGCGGCGACGGTCGCGTTCAGGGGAGGCGTGGCGGTGTAACTCATGGTCTGATTATCCGGTAACTCCGTTACATGGTCAAACCAGCGCGGGCAACAGGGAATGACGCGGCGGGACCGGCGGCGCCGGGCCGGCCTCGGACGCCCGCACGGGCGGCAACCGGTGCGCCCGCCCCGCGCAGTGTGCGCCATCGCGCAGTCGCGTGCGAGCCCGGAGACGCGCGGCGTCCGCAGCGCTCGGCATGGAGGCGCGGGGCGTGGACGGCGATCGGCGCGTCCTTGCCAGGCGACGGCGAGCCTCGCGGTGACGTCCGCTAGAGGGCGATCTCGGACGAGCCGTCGATGCGCCGCCGCGCGGCGGCGAGATCGTCGACGGTGTCGATGTCGAACAGGACGCCGGGGTCGTCGAGTTCGACCGCCGCGGTGGGATAACGCGCGAGCAGCCGGCGCGCGCCTTCGTCGCCCTTGAGCATCACGAGCTCGGAGAACAGCTCGGCGCCGAAGCCCACCGGGTGTCCGCGGCGTCCGCGGTGCTGCGCGAACGCGATGGGCTGCTGGTCGAGCGCCTCGGCGACCGCGCGCAGGCTGCCGGGCTGGACCAGCGGCATGTCGGCAGGCAGCACGAGCCAGCCGGTGGCGCTCGCATGCTGCGACACGCCCGCCGCGATCGAGTCGCCCATACCCCACCCCGTTTGTGAGCGGGCATCGACGACGACCATGTCCTCGGGCGCGACCAGGCCGCGGGCCTCGGATACCAGCGCATCGGAGATGACGAGCACGACCGACATCTCGGATGCGATGGCATTTCGCAGGGTTCGCACGAGCACGCTGTCACGGCCCAGCTTCTCGCTGAGCTTGTGACGCGTTCCCTGGTATCGGCTCCCTGCGCCTGCAGCCAGCACGACGACGGCCGGTTCGTTTTTCATGGGCGCATGGCGCGCGGCGTCTTCCTGAGGCGGCCGCACATTGAATGGTTATGTGCCTCAAGAATCGGGGCTGAACCCCTTTTGTTCCAGTGGGACGTATACCTAAGGCGTTCCCCTAAACTTGTCGACATGGACCATCCCAAGAACATCGCCGACGAACGCAAGAGCTACGAGCGCGACGCGCTCGAGGAAACGGACGCGGCCCTCGATCCGCTGCGCCAGTTCCAGGCCTGGATGGACGAGGCGTTCGCGGCCAGGATCCCCGAGCCCAACGCGATGACGCTGGCGACCGTGGGGCCCGACGGCCGGCCGTCGACGCGCATCGTGCTCATCAAGGGCTGCGACGCGCGCGGCATCGTCTGGTTCACCAACTACGACAGCCGCAAGGGCCGCGAGCTCGCCGTGCATCCATTCGCCGCGCTGCAGTTCCACTGGGTCGAGCTCGAGCGCGTGGTGCGCATCGAAGGCGCCGTCGAGCGCGTCGACGACGCGGAGTCCGATGCGTACTTCGCGTCGCGGCCGCTCGATTCGCGCATCGGCGCCTGGGCCTCGCCGCAGAGCCAGGTGATCGAGTCGCGCGCGGTGCTGGTGGCCAACGCCGCGAAGTACGCCGCGAAGTTCCTCATGCATCCGCCGCGGCCGCCGCACTGGGGCGGCTTCCGCCTCCGGCCCGACAGCTGGGAGTTCTGGCAGGGCCGCAGGTCGCGCCTGCACGACCGCCTGCGCTATCGCCTCGACGGCGCGTCCTGGACGCGCGAGCGCCTGGCGCCCTGAGCGCTGCGGCGTCGCCGTGAGCGTCATGGCGCTCCGCGACAATGCTGCATGCTTGCCGACTGGATGACCGCCGCGGGCCTGGGCGCCCTCAAGCCCGTGATCTCGGCACTGGTGCTGCCGCCCGTCCCATTCCTCGCCCTCGCGCTCGCGGGCGCCGCGCTCGCGCGCCGGCGTCCGCGCGCGAGCCGCTGGCTGGTGGCCGTCGGCTGCGCCTGCGCCTGGTTGAGCTGCTGCAGCGGGGCGGCGCGCTGGGTCGAGCTGTCCTTCCTCGACGAACCCGTGCCTCTGGACGCCGCGCAGCGTGCCGACCTGAAGGCGCGCGCGGCGGCGGGCCAGCCCCTGGCCATCGTCGTGCTCGGTGGCGGAATGGCGTACCGAGGATTCGAATACGACAGCGCCGACCTGGGCGACCTCTCGCTCAAGAGGCTGCGCTACGGTGTCTGGCTGGGCCGGCAGACGGGCATCCCGGTGGCCGCGAGCGGCGGCTGGGGCTGGGGCGGGCCGGACCGGGAGATCCCGCCCGAAGCCGTCCGGATGGCCGAGGTCGCCCGCGACGAATACGGCACGCCGCTGCGCTGGATCGAGGCCGGCTCGCGCGACACCCACGAGAACGCCGTCCTGACGCTCCCGCTGCTGCAGGCCGCGGGGGTGCGCGAGATCGTGCTGGTGACCCACGGGGTGCACATGCCGCGTGCGCTGCGGGAGTTCCGCGCGGCGGCGGCCGCTGGCGCCGCTTCGGCGCCGATCACCATCGTGCCCGCGGCCATGGGCCAGGGCTATCCCGCGGACTCGCCGGTCACGCGCTGGACGCCGACGGGCAGCGGACTCATGCACATGCAATCGGCGCTGCACGAGGTCCTGGGCCGCGTGCTCGCCGGGCACTGAGCCGTGCGCAATGACGAAGCCCCGATCACTTGAGGATGATCGGGGCTTCCTGGGCGACTTGAACGTCGCCCGATGGGGATCCGGAGCAGAACGCCCGGGGCCCCGATTGCGCATCGACTGCGCAGAGGGGAGTGCCTCCTGGAGGCAGTTCCAAGATAGTCCTCGCCGCCCGCCGCGGCAAGGAAATATCCGCGAATGATCAAGTCGTCCTGATAGCTTCATCGGCCCTTGACGGGCGCCATCACTTGCGAGAAAAGGCTGTCCAGCCTCGCCTCGACTTCCTTCGTCAGCGCACCCGCCATCGTGATCGGCCGGCCCCATTCGCGCTGGGTCTCCCCGGGCCATTTGGACGTGGCGTCCAGGCCCATCTTCCCGCCCAGCCCGCTCACCGGCGAGGCGAAGTCGAGGTAGTCGATGGGCGTGTGGTCGACCAGCGTCGTGTCGCGCACGGGATCCATGCGCGTGGTGATCGCCCAGATCACCTCGTTCCAGTCGCGGATGTCGATGTCGTCGTCGACCACCACGATGAACTTCGTGTACATGAACTGGCGCAGCACGCTCCACAGGCCGAACATCAGCCGCTTGGCGTGGCCCGCGTAGGCCTTCTTCATCGAGATGACGGCCATGCGGTAGCTGCAACCCTCGGGCGGCAGGTAGAAGTCGACGATCTCGGGGAACTGCTTCTGCAGCAGCGGCACGAAGACCTCGTTGAGCGCCACGCCCAGCACGGCCGGCTCGTCGGGGGGCTTGCCGGTGTAGGTGGAGTGGTAGATCGGGTCGCGGCGGTGCGTCAGGCGGTCGAGGCGGAACACCGGAAACCAGTCGCGCTCGTTGTAGTAGCCGGTGTGGTCGCCGTACGGGCCCTCGAGCGCGTGCAGGTAGCCGTTGATCTCCTTGAGCGGCACGCCATGCTCGCTGTGGCCCGTCCAGCCCGGTTCGGCGACCGGGATGTGGCCCTCGAGGACGATCTCGGCACGCGCGGGCACCTGCAGCATCAGCCCGTCCTCGCCCGTGCGCGTGTCCACCAGTTCCGTGCGGCCGCCGCGCAGCAGGCCGGCGAACTGGTATTCGCCGAGGCTGTCGGGCACGGGCGTGACGGCGCCCAGCGTCGTGGCCGGGTCGGCGCCCAGCGCGCACACCAGGGGGAATGGCTTGCCCGGGTTGATGCGGGCGAAGTCGCGGAAGTCGAGCGCGCCCCCGCGGTGGGCGAGCCAGCGCATGATGAGCTCGCGCCGGCCGATCACCTGCTGCCGGTAGATGCCCAGGTTCTGCCGCAATCTCGGCTTGGGCACGCCGCGCGGGCCGCGCGTGACGACCAGGCCCCAGGTCACGAGCGGAGCGGCGTCGCCGGGCCAGCAGGTCTGGATCGGCCACCTCGACAGGTCGATCTCGCCGGCCTCCTGGACGACGTCCTGGCACGGCCCGCTGCGCAGCACGGCGGGCTTCATGTCCCACAGCGCCTTGCCCATGGTCCACAACTTGCCGGCGTCCCTGACCGACTTCGGCGGCTCCGGTTCGCGCAGGTTGGCCAGCAGCTGGCCGATCTCCCGCAACTCGGAGACGTCGGTCGCGCCCATGCCGAGGGCGACACGGTGGGGCGTGCCGAACAGGTTGGCGAGGACGGGCACGTCATACCCGGTGGGGTTCTCGAACCAGAGCGCGGGCCCCTGCTGGCGGAGGACGCGGTCGGCCAGCGCGGTCATTTCGAGCTGGGGGGACACGGGCGCTGTTACACGCTTGAGCTCCCCAAAACCCTCAAGATTGGCCGCGAAATCGCGCAAATCACGGTATTTCATAAATTTTGGTTATGACTTGAGAGGCTTATATTGTTGACGGGTTATTACGCGGCTCCCATAATCCGGCCAGACGTAACACCAGGGTTATCCCTGCCCGACGAGGCGGACCCTGAAGGCTGCCGCCGGTTGCTAGACGCAGACACCCCGGCCATGAATCGCAGCGAGCCATTATCGCCAGCGTCCCTGGACGCCGCGACGAAGCGCCCCTGAGCGCCGTCAGCCGGCCCGGCGCTGTGAAAGGAGAGAGATGCTTCAACCCCAAACCGTCGTGCGCAACGCACTGACCACCGGGCGCGAATCGGTGAAGGTCTTCCTGACCGACGTGGGCCACGGCCTGCTCGACGTGAGCCACAGCATGCTGGCCATGGTCGGCCTGGCCGTCGTGGCCGGTGCCCTGTTCATGAGCAGCCAGGACGAACTGCGTGACAGCCTCGAGGCCCGCGCCTGGGGCTGGCTGGAGGCCCGCCACCTGGCCCGCAGCGGTGGCGAGGATCTGGCCGCCGCGGCCGAGTCCGAGCCGACATCCGCCGGCCCCGTCAACATCTCGTCGACGGCCGATCCGGCCGACCTGACGCGCGCCCAGGCCAACGTGGCCCGCTGGATCGTCCGCCGCTACCACGTGGCGCCTGAGCCGGTCGCCCGCCTGGTGCAGGAATCGTGGACCGTCGGCCAGCGCACGGGCATCGAGCCCACGCTGATCCTGGCCGTCATGGCCATCGAGTCCAGTTTCAACCCGATCGCGCAGAGCCCCGTGGGCGCGCAGGGGCTGATGCAGGTGATGACCAAGGTGCACAGCGACAAGTACGAGTCCTACGGCGGCCACCTGGCGGCGTTCGACCCTGTCAGCAACCTGCGCGTGGGCGTGCTGGTGCTCAAGGAATGCATCGCCAAGGCCGGCGGCCTGTCTGGCGGCCTGCACTACTACGTGGGCGCCGGCGCCCTCGAGGACGACGGCGGCTACGCCGCCAAGGTGATGGCCGAGCAGGATTTGCTCAAGCGCGTCGCGGCCGGCCAGAACGTGGCGCCGACGGTCGTGCCCATCGTCGCCAATGTTGCGCCCGTCCCCACGGCGACGCCCGCGCCCGCCGTCGCCCCGGCCGCGGCTGCCAGCGAGTCGACGGCCCACGCCACCGCGCCCGAGCAGCAGGACGCGCAGGCCAAGCCGGAACGCGAACGCGTGGCGCTGGCGCACTGATCCGCCTGACATCCGTTCGACGGGCGCCTCGGCGCCCGTTTTTCTTTCGGCCGCGTGGCGTGCACACGCCCGGCCCGCTTCGTATTGCGCGAATCGACGCTCCCACTCCCCCGTGCCCGCGGCCACGCGGTTAAACTGGCGGCTCGCGCGACTGGCGACAGGACGCGTCCCGGGAGCGCCATCCGCCGGCCTCCGTGACGCGTTGCGAGGTGGGCCACCACCGGGAAGCGCGAAGGGCCGCCGGGATCCCGTCCGGGCGCCACCCTCTCAGCCGTTCGCCTGGGCAGCGCGTCCTTCGCGCACCGCTGGATCGATGTTCCGCCGAGGGTGCGCATGCGCCGGAGGCGGCGATCCGCGAGGCCCTGCGACGCGCCGGAACTGCCCTCAATCCCAAGGAACCTTCCATGTTCGACCGCCAACAATCGACGATCGCCAACGTTGACCCCGCCATCTGGGCCGCCATCCAGGCCGAGAACCTGCGCCAGGAACAGCACATCGAGCTGATCGCCTCGGAGAACTACACCTCGCCGGCCGTCATGGCCGCGCAGGGCTCGCAGCTCACCAACAAGTACGCCGAAGGCTACCCGGGCAAGCGCTACTACGGCGGCTGCGAGAACGTGGACGTCGTCGAGCAGCTGGCCATCGACCGCATCAAGCAGCTGTTCGGCGCCGAGAATGCCAACGTGCAGCCGAACTCCGGCTCGCAGGCCAACCAGGCGGTGTTCCTGGGCCTGCTGCAGCCCGGCGACACCATCATGGGCATGAGCCTGGCCGAGGGCGGCCACCTGACGCACGGCATGGCGCTGAACATGAGCGGCAAGTGGTTCAAGGTCGTGTCGTACGGCCTGAACGCGCAGGAAGACATCGACTACGACGCGATGGAGCGCACCGCGCGCGAGCACCGCCCCAAGCTGATCATCGCCGGCGCGTCGGCGTTCGCGCTGCGCATCGACTTCGAGCGCTTCGCGAAGGTCGCCAAGGAGATCGGCGCGTATTTCATGGTCGACATGGCGCACTACGCCGGCCTGATCGCCGCGGGCGTCTACCCCAACCCCGTGCCGCACGCCGACGTCGTCACCTCCACCACGCACAAGAGCCTGCGCGGCCCGCGCGGCGGCATCATCCTGATGAAGGACGCGTTCGCCAAGCAGATCAACTCGGCCATCTTCCCGGGCCTGCAGGGCGGCCCGCTGATGCACGTGATCGCCGGCAAGGCCATCGCGTTCCAGGAGGCGCTGCAGCCCGGGTTCAAGGCCTACCAGCAGCAGGTCGTGAAGAACGCGGACGTGCTGGCGAAGACGCTGATCGAGCGCGGCCTGCGCATCGTGTCCGGCCGCACCGAGAGCCACGTGATGCTGGTCGATCTTCGCGCCAAGGGCATCACCGGCAAGGACGCCGAGCGCATCCTGGGCGAGGCGCACATGACCTGCAACAAGAACGCGATCCCCAACGATCCGGAAAAGCCGATGGTCACCAGCGGCATCCGCCTGGGCACGCCGGCCATGACCACGCGCGGCTTCAAGGAAGCAGAGGCGCGCGCCACGGCCCACCTGATCGCCGACGTGCTGGACGCGCCGAACGACCCCGCCCGCCTGGCCGCCGTGCGCGCCAAGGTCGAGGCGCTGACGCGCGACTTCCCGGTCTATCGCTGACCCGGCCGCGCCGTCGCCCCATGCGCTGTCCATACTGCAGTCATGACGAGACGCAGGTCGCCGAGACCCGCGAATCGGACGAGGGCGACGTCGTCCGACGGCGGCGCCGCTGCCTCAAGTGCGACAAGCGCTTCACGACCTACGAACGTGCCGAGATGGCGTTCCCGTCGGTCGTGAAGAAGAGCGGCGCGCGCGTCGACTTCGAGGTGAGCATCGAGCAGATCGACGCGGCCATCGAGCGCATCCAGGACAAGCTGATCGGCACCGGCCTGCGCGAGGTGCCGTCCACGCGCGTGGGCGAGCTCGTGATGCGCGAGCTCAAGCGCCTGGACAAGGTGGCCTATGTGCGCTTCGCGTCGGTCTACCGCAGCTTCGAGGACGTCGACGAGTTCAGCCGCCTGATCAAGGACATCTGAGCCCGCTGGACGCCGCCGCCGCGCCGCTCTCTCCACGGCGGGGCCGGGTGCGGCTCGGCCACGGCGGTCATCCTGCGCGAAGTCGCAGGCTCCACGTCCAATGAAACTTCCCCAGGCGGGATGGAGCCGTCGACTTCCGCTTCGCGACGCGACGCGGCGCGCCGCGATGACGCCATGGCGCTGCCTCAGCGCCAGCAACGCGCCGCGTCGCGGCCGGCCGCGAACGTGCCGGGCACGAGCTCGCGCCGGCCGAGGTGGTCGACGGTGAAGTCGCCGCAGGGGTCGCGCGCCATGCCGCCCGCGCGGGCGGCGGTCAGCAGGAACGACGACGGATCGCCCGGTGGCACCGCCACGGTGATGACATAGGCGACGCCGCCCTGGCGCGGCGCCTGCGCGAACGGCAGCTGCGGCGGCGGCGTGCCGCTGAATGCGTCGTGCGAGGCGTAGTAGTGCTGCATGTAGCCGGCGTCCTCGAGCAGCGCGGCCTGGACGTCGGACCGGCGCGCGCGCGCCAGTTGCTCGAAGAAGGCCGGCAATGCGATCGCGGCGAGCAGGGCCAGCGCCGCGGCCACGACCAGCAGCTCCACCAGCGTGAAGCCGCGGCCGGCGCAGCACGCGGCGGGGCGGAATGGGCGCGTGCGCAAGGCGACCTCCAGGAGGCGGTGTCGAGAGGGCGCGCCGGTTCAGAACGGCGGCGTGAGCAACTGCTGCCAGGTGCGCTGGCGCACGGCCAGCGGGCCGGCGGGCACGGTGCCGGCCGCCGCGGGCGCCTCGCCCGTGGCCCCGGCCTCGCTGTCGGCGTAGATCGTGGCCTGCACCCACACGGCCGAGCCGGTACGCGTGGCCCCGGTGGACGGGTCGGCCTTGAAATCGGCGCTGAAGCCGCGCGCGGTGACGGTGTACGTGTTGGCGAGGCCGGTCGCTTCCGCCAGGCACTGCGGCGCGACGCGCGGTTGCACGCTGGCGCCGATCTCGGCAGCCGTGAGCGTGTGCGCGGCGTCGCCGCTGCCAGTGCCCCAGTTGCGCTGCAGCGTCCAGGCCGGCGGCGTGGCCACGGGCAGCAGGCGAGCGGCGCGCGATTCGGGCGGCAACCCGAGCTGCGCCTGGCAGAAGCGCAATGCGAGCTGGGCGTACTGGCTGGCCTGGGTCTGCAGGCGGTTGTTGTTGGCCACCTGGTCGCCGCTGACGGCGTTGCGCATGATGGCCGCGGACGCGAGGCCGATCACCGCGAGCATCAGCATGGCCACGATCAGCGAGAAGCCCCGCGTGCGGCCGCGCGCGCGAGCGTGCGTGACGCGCGGCGCGCGGGCGGGCGTGGAAACGAATGGCGCGCTCACAGCAGCTTGTTCTGCAACACGATGGTGGTGGTGAACGTGCGGCGCAGGTAGCCGTCGGTGGCCGTGCGCTGCGCGTTGCCACAGTCGATCCAGCCCCCGAGCGTCGGCGACGAGGCCTTGTCCAGCACCCTGGCCGCGCTGCGCACCTGCACGCACAGCTTGACCGACACGACGTCGGCCCACAGTGGGGACCCTGCCGGCGGCGCGTTGCCGTAGTAGACGATCTGGCCCGCGCCCGGGGCCCCCGCGGGCGCCGCGGCCATGCCATAGGCGACCTGCAGCGTCTCGACGTTCTGCACGATGGCGGCCCCGGCCCGGTTTCCGGGCCCGTGGCAGTACAGGCTGCCGTCGGCGACGTAGAACTTGCTGTCGTTGAGCCAGAAGTCGTCGCCGGTGGCATCGTCGTGCGTCTTCGCGAAGCTGTTGCCCAGGCAGTCGAGCGGCTGCGGCGTGCCCGCGCCGCCCAGGATGCCGTTGGACGACTTGCCGGGCAGCACGCTGCCCTCGTAGGCGACCTCGATCGTGTCGGGGGCGGACGGGTCGGTCGACGCCGCCTGGCAGTTGCCGGGAGCGGCGATGCCGGACTGCAGGTCGACGAAGCCGGCCGCCTCGCAACCCGTGACGCCAGGGAAGGCGTGCAGCACCAGCCCGCCTTCGGCACCGACGCCGTGCGGCTGGCTGAAGCCGGCCTGCGCGACCTGCTGGCGCATGACGTTGAGCGCGAGCGTCGCGTCCTCGGTGATCTGCACCAGCGCATCGGAGTGGCGGCCGCTGGCGAACGAGCTGAGATACGCCGCGATCAGCGCGCCGATCACCGCCAGGCCGATGGCCAGCGCCACCATCATCTCGATCAGCGTGAAGCCGGTCTCCGCGCGACGCGGACGGCCGCCGGGGATGCCGCGCCGGCTCATTGCCGCCCCTCCCGCAGACGGGTCGACACAGGATGTCTCATAGCGCCACCTGCAGGTAGACGCAGCGCACGGACGGCTCGGCCGCCTTCCACGACGCGGGGCATTCGGTGCCCGAGCGATCGGTGGAGATGCCCGGCGCCAGGGTCAGTGGATCGGCCCAACCGACCCAGACGTCGACGGAGTCGGGCGCGGGCGGGTGCCCGGCATGGAACTGCACCCACGTCGAGCCCTTGGGCAGCGTCGCCCTGACGCGGGCCGTCCAGTCGGCGAGGTCGACCCGGGCCAGGTCGCCGGGGTTGCACGGGGTGTCGCTGGTGCATGGGGCGCGCGCCGGCACCAGCGGACCGGGAAAGCCTTGGCCGATCAGGTCGTAGCCGCCGACGCCCAGTTCGCCGCCAATCGGGTTGGCGCGGATGCGGTCGGCGATGTCGTTGGCCAGCAGCGTGGCCGTGGAGCGCAGCTCGCTCATCTTCGAATAGCGCGTGGACGCCTGCAGCAGGCCGGCCAGCGCGAGGATGCCCATCGCGACGACGAACATCGCCACGAGCACCTCGATCAACGAGAAGCCCGCCGCGCGCAGGCGCATCGCGCGCGTGACGCGTGCCGTGTGCGGCGCGGGCGCATGCGGGAGAACGCGCCGCATCGTCACGGGCACCGGGCGTCGCCCGCGACGATGGCGACCTCGCCGCGCGGGTTGACGCAGACCTGGCGCTGCTGCGCGTGGTCGGCCGCACCGCGCTCGGCCAGCACGAAGACGGCGCTGCCCGTGTCCGCATGCGCGATGCCGGTGGACTCGAAGCGGATGCTCGCGGCGTCGGCCGTGACGGTGGTGCGCTTCGACGCGTCCTGGTGCTGGCGCAGCACCGAGTCGCCGGCCGTGAACGCGCCGCTGCGGGCGGCGTCGGTGAACAGCACCCAGGTCTGCCAGCTGCCGCCGGAGCCGGCACAGTGGGTCGGGTTGCTCTCCTCGGTGCGGCACAGCACCACCGGGCCGCTGCGCTTCATGGCCTCGTTGCGGCCGATGCGCACGGCGTCCTGCAGCTCCCCGGCCTGCGCGTCGATCGTGTGGCGCGCCAGGGTGCGCAGGAACGACGGCACGCCCAGACCGACGACCAGCGCGGCCACGGCCACGGTGACCATCAGCTCGACCAGCGTGAACCCGGCCGGGCGGCGGAGAGGGCGTCGGGCGGCGGACACGGGGGCGGCAACGGGAGTGGGATTCATGAAGGCGCGACAGGCCCGGCGCGGGCAGAGGACGCCGTGGCGATTCTGAATGTACCGTCTCGCGCGCGCGGGCCGGTTCGCGACGGACGGACGAGGCCGCCCGACGCGCGGTGGGGCTCGCGGGCCTCAATCGCACACTCCCCGATCGGCCATGCGCGGACGGCCCTGCTTGCTGACGCACACCGTAAGCGTGGGCGGGGCGTCGAGCACGGCGGCGGACGGCGGGCTGAACACGTAGCGCGACGCCGCATCGGTGGCGTAGCCGGCGGCCGTGAAGCTGATGCTGGCGCGCGTGCCGGCCACCCCGCCGCTGCGCTGCAGGGGCTGCTGGACGCGCAGGAGGGGCTCGTTCGCGTTCGGCGTGCCGCGGCGGTCGCGGTCGGCGAACACCAGCCAGCCGGCGCGCCAGTCGGCCGAGCGCGCGCGCTGGCAGGCCGGCGCCGCGGCGTCCGGGGCGCTGGCGCAGATGGTGACCGCCGCGCCACGCGCCAGCGCCTGCGCGCGGGCGAAGCGCAGCGCCGCCATGAACTCCGAGGCCTGCGCCGCGAGCGCGCGGGCCGCCGTGCCGCGCGACAGGCCCGGCGAGGCCACGCGCAGCAGGATGGCGACGATCGCCAGCACGACGGCCAGCTCGACCAGCGTGAATCCGCGCAGGGCGGCGCGCGGGGAACCGGGCCGCGGACGGCGACGGGCGAGGAAGGGCGACACGGGCATGGGTCTGACTTGACGAACGGGCCGCCGATTGTTCCGGCGGCGTCATGGAAAATCACCCCCCGGGACGGCCGCCTTCGCCATCCGCCTCGAAAACCGGCGCCTCGGCGCACGGGCAACCGGATGATCACGATGAAACCCTGGCTTTTGACGCTGGCGCTCGCCGAGCAGGCGGTCGGCCTGACCGACCCGAACCCGCGGGTGGGCTGCGTGATCGTGTCGGCCGACGGCTCGGCCGTGCTGGGCCAGGGCCACACGCAGGCCGCCGGTGGCCCGCACGCCGAGGTGATGGCCTTGCGCGACGCGCAGGCGCGCGGCCATGACGTGCGCGGCGCCGTCGTCTACGTCACGCTGGAGCCCTGCGCGCACCACGGCCGCACGCCGCCGTGCTGCGACGCATTGGTGGCCGCGGGGGTCGGCCGTGTCGAGATCGCCGCCGGCGATCCCAACCCGCTGGTCAACGGCCAGGGCACGGCGCGCATCGCCGCGGCCGGCATCGCGATCGGCCACGCGCCCGCGGATGTCGCGCGGCGCGCCCGCGAACTCAACATCGGCTTCTTCTCGCGCATGCAGCGCGGCCGGCCGTGGGTGCGCATTAAGATCGCCGCCTCGCTGGACGGCCGCACCGCCCTGCCCAACGGCGCCAGCCAGTGGATCACCGGTGCCCAGGCGCGCGCCGACGGCCACGCCTGGCGGCGGCGCGCCGGCGCGGTGCTCACGGGCATCGGCACCGTGCTGGCCGACGATCCGTCGCTGGACGTCCGTCTCGTCGAGACGGCCATGCAGCCGATGCGCTGCGTGGTCGACGCGCGCCTGGACACCCCGCCGCGCGCGCGCCTGTTCGAGACGGCCTCGCCGGTGATCCTGTTCACCGCGTCGACCGACGCCGCGCGCCGCGCCGCGCTGGAGGAACGCGGCGCCGAGATCGTCGACGTGCCCGTGCACGACGGCCGCCTCGAGCTCGAGGTGGTGCTGGCCAACCTCGCCGCTCGCCATGTCAACGAGCTGCACGTCGAGGCGGGCGCTCGCCTGAATGGCGCGCTGCTGCGCACCGGCCAGGTCGACGAGCTGCTGCTGTACCTCGCGCCGACGCTGCTCGGCGCCGGCCGCGACATGGCGGCCCTCGGCCCGTTCGAGGCCTTGACGCAGGGCCTGCCGTTCGACTTCCACGAGGCGACGCGGGTCGGCGCCGACCTGCGCATCCTTGCACGGAACCGGTCGGCAACCGGCGCGTCGTAGAGCCCTTGCCCCTGGGAAACCCTTGCCCGCCGCCTACAATCGCGGGATGCCCATCTCTCCTGTTCCCGCCCTGGTCAACGAATTGGCCGCGGGCCGCATGGTCATCCTCGTCGACGAGGAAGACCGCGAAAACGAAGGCGACCTGGTCCTCGCCGCCGAATTCGTGACGCCCGAGGCGATCAACTTCATGGCGCGCCATGCGCGCGGCCTGATCTGCCTGACGATGACGCGCGAGATGTGCGAGCGCCTGCACCTGCCGCCGATGGCCACGCGCAACGGCTCGCCGCACGGCACGGCCTTCACGGTGTCCATCGAGGCCGCCGAGGGCGTGACCACGGGCATCTCCGCCGCCGACCGCGCCCGCACCGTGCAGGCCGCCGTCGCGCGCGGCGCCAGGCCGTCCGACCTGGTGCAGCCGGGCCACATCTTCCCGCTGCAGGCGCAGGACGGCGGCGTGCTGATGCGCGCCGGCCATACCGAGGCCGGCTGCGACATGGCGGCGATGGCCGGCCTGGTGCCGTCCGCGGTGATCTGCGAGGTCATGAACGAGGACGGCACGATGGCGCGCCTGCCCGACCTCGAGATCTTCGCCAGGGAGCACGGCCTGCTGATCGGCACGATCGCCGACCTGATCCACCACCGCAGCCGCAACGAGTCGCTGATCTCGCGCATCGGCCAGCGCGAGCTGTCCACGCCATACGGCCGCTTCGACTGCCACCTGTTCCGCGACAAGTCCGGCGGCGCGCACATGGCGCTCGTCAAGGGCGGCTGGAAGGCCGGCGAGGAAGTGCCGGTGCGCGTGCACGAGCCGTTCTCGGCGATCGACCTGCTCGACTCGTCCTGCGGCAAGCACTCGTGGCCGCTGCCGCAGGCGCTGGCCGCCATCGAGAAGCGCGGCCAGGGCGTGGCGGTGCTGCTCAATTGCGGCGAGCCGGCCGACCACCTGGTCGCCCAGCTGATGCCCGAGTCCGACCCGTGCGAGCCCGTCGCGAAGCGGCCGATGGATCTGCGCACCTATGGCGTCGGCGCCCAGATCCTGCGCGAGCTGGGCGTCACGCGCATGCAGCTGCTGGGCCAGCCGCGCCGCATGCCCAGCATGACGGGCTACGGACTCGAGGTATCGAGTTTCATCACGGCCGCGGACGCCGCCTGAAAGATGTCGACCACCTGGGGAATGCAAAATCATCACGCGCCAGCCGGCGCATTGTTCTTTTCATTTGGAGCGACTTCCGATGCAAGCAGCAGACCAAGGCAACGCCACCGACCTCGACGGCCGCGACCTCGTCATCGGGATCGTGCGCGCCCGCTTCAACGACGCGATCACCTCGCGCATGGCCGACATCTGCCACGCCGAGCTGCTCGCGCTGGGCGTCTCGGCCAAGCACGTCACCACCATCACGGTGCCCGGCGCGCTCGAGGTGCCGATCGCGCTGAAGGCGATGGCCGACCAGGACGACTTCGACGCGCTCGTGGCCATCGGCTGCGTGATCCGCGGCGAGACCTACCACTTCGAACTGGTGGCCAACGAAAGCGGCGCGGGCGTCACGCGCGTGTCGCTCGACCACCAGGTGCCGATCGCCAACGCGATCCTGACCGTCGAGAACGAGGCCCAGGCGCTGGCCCGCGTCGAGGACAAGGCGCGCGATGCCGCGCGCGTGGCCGTCGAGATGGCCAACCTGATGGACGAGCTGCTATGAATTCCCTCGAGAAGACCGAGAAGGCCGAGAAGCCGGCCAAGCCCAAGTCGGCGCGCCGCCGTTCGCGCGAGTTCGCGCTGCAGGGCCTGTACGAATGGCTGGTCTCCGGCACGGACGCTGGCGTGATCGACGCCCACATGCGCGAGCAGGAAGGCTTCGACAAGGCCGACCGCGCGCACTTCGACGCGCTGCTGCACGGCTGCATCACGGAAGCCGCCGACCTCGACGGCGTGCTGGCGAAGTTCGTCGACCGCAGGACGACCGAGTTGTCGCCGGTGGAGCACGCGGTGCTGATGATCGGCTCGTACGAGCTCAAGCACTGCATCGACATCCCGTACAAGGTCGCCATCAACGAGGCCGTCGAGCTCGCCAAGAGCTTCGGCGGCACGGACGGCCACAAGTACGTCAACGGCGTGCTGGACAAGGCCGCCGGCGTGCTGCGGGCGGCCGAGATGCAGGCTTCGCACAAGCGTTGACGGCATGAAGCTCGCCGGCCGCCTCGCCCACATCGATCCGTTCTACGTGATGGAGTGCGCCAAGGTGGCGCAGGAGATCGCGCGTTCGCCCGCCTGCGACCCCGCGCAGGGCGGCGAGCCGATGATCTACCTGAACATCGGCGAGCCCGATTTCACCGCGCCGGCGCCCGTCATCGCCGCCGCGGAGGCTGCGCTACGCGCCGGCCGCACGCAGTACACCAACGCCACGGGCCTGCCCGCGCTGCGCGAGCGCATCAGCCAGTGGTACGCGAGCCGCTGGGGGCTGGACGTGCCGGCGCGGCGCATCGTCGTCACGGCGGGCGCGTCGGCGGGGCTGCAGCTGGTCTGCCAGGCGCTGTTCGAGGCCGGCGACGAGGTGCTGATGCCCGACCCGAGCTACCCGTGCAACCGCCACTTCGTGGCCGCCACCGGCGCGGCGGCGCGCCTGGTGCCCACGACGCCGGCCTCGCGGTTCCAGCTGGACGCCGATGCGGTGAGTGCCCACTGGCAGCCGCAGACGCGCGGCGTGCTGCTGGCAACGCCATCGAATCCGACGGGCACCTCGATCGCGCCGGACGAACTGGCGCGCATCGTCGACGTCGTCCGCGCCCACGACGGCATCGCCATCGTCGACGAGATCTACCAGGGCCTGAGCTACGACCCGGCCTTCGAGCGCTGCGCGCTGGCGCTCGGCGACGACATCATCTCCGTCAACAGCTTCTCGAAGTACTTCAGCATGACCGGCTGGCGCCTGGGCTGGCTCGTGCTGCCCGAGGCGCTCGTCGAGCCCGTCGAACGGCTGGCGCAGAACCTGTACATCTGCGCCAGCTCGGTGGCGCAGCATGCGGCGATCGCCGCCTTCGACGCCGAAAGCCTGGCCGAATGCGAGATTCGCCGGGATGCCTTCCGCCAGCGCCGCGATTTCATCGTCCCGGCGCTGCAGAAACTGGGGCTGGACGTTCCTGTCGTTCCTGACGGTGCCTTCTACGTGTGGGCCGATTGCCGCCGCTTCGCGGCCGACAGCTGGGATTTCGCGATGCAGCTCATGCACACCGCCCACGTGGCCCTGACGCCCGGCAAGGACTTCGGCCCGGCGCATGCGAGCACGTACTTCCGGCTCTCGTTCGCGACGGCGTTGCCGCAACTGCGGGAAACGGTGCACCGGCTGGAACGGGAACTCGTCCGTTGAGCCCTTTCAAGCCTCTTTCAACCCTGCCGGCAAGCGTGACGCATTCGCCAGAGCGGTGACATTTGTGTCATCGTCCGGGGTATCTTCCTGCTGTTCCGACCTTTTACCCCGCTCCCATCGGTTAACTTTCGCCCATGCGATGGAATCTTTTCAGGCGCGCCGATTCGGCGGGCGCCTCCGACTCCAATTTCGAGACGACCGTCGTCGATGACGCGGCCTCCGCTCGCCTGGCGCAGGGCAACCCGGCCGAGACCGAGGGCGAGATCACGGTCGCCCCGCCGCCGCCGGTGCTGGCCGGCAGCGGCCTGGGGCTGGAAGGCGAGAGCATCGGCCACGTCGGCCGCTACGCGCTGAAGTCCGTCCTGGGCAAGGGCGGCCTGGGCACCGTCTACAACGCCTGGGATCCCCTGCTGTCGCGCACCGTCGCGCTCAAGACCCTGCACATCGATTCCGACCCGGCCTCGCGCGAGTCGCTGGACGCGATGTTCCTGAACGAGGCGCGCGCCGCGGCCGGCCTGTCGCACCCGCACATCGTCACCGTGTTCGACGCCGGCCCGTCCGACAGCGGCGTCTACATCGCCATGGAGCGGCTGCAGGGCCAGGACCTGCGCCACCTGCTGCTGCAGGGCGTGCGGCCCGGCCCGATCGAGGCGGCCCAGGTGGTGCGCCGCGTGGCGGACGCGCTGGCCTACGCGCATCGCAAGGGCGTCGTGCATTGCGACGTCAAGCCGGCCAACATCTTCATGACCGGCCGCATGCACCCCAAGGTGCTGGACTTCGGCATCGCGCGCGTCGCGCACCGCGACGTGCCCGCGCTCGACGGCGTGATCGCGGGCTCGCCCTACTACCTCGCGCCGGAGCAGATCGACGGCCGCTCGGTGGATCGCCGCAGCGACGTCTATTCGCTGGGCGTCGTGCTCTACGAGCTGCTGGTGGGCAAGAAGCCGTTCGAGGGCAAGTCGCTCGAGGAGATCACCGCCGCCGTGAAGGCCGGCGACGCGATCCCGGCGCACCGGGTCTCGCCCAAGGTCCCGCTGGGCTTGTCGGTGATCGCCAGCCGCGCGATGGCCGCCGATCCCGACCAGCGCTATCCGTCGGCGCGCCACCTGTCGATGGAGCTGCGCCACTGGGTCGATTCGGCCGAGGCGCGCGCACTCAAGGACGAGGCGCGCGGCGTCAGCGCCCCGGCACCGTCCCCCGGCACCGTCCAGGAGCCAGTTGCTGCGCATCGGCCTGCCGCTGCTCGGCTTCGTCGCCGTCATCGGCACGCTGGCCTGGCTCAAGCTGGGCACCTCGCCGGCCGAACTCGCCGCGACGCCGCCGGCGGCCAGCGCCCCGGCACCGGTCAACGTCGCCACGGCCGCGGCCACGCCGTCGGCCGTCGCCATCTCTCCCGCCGCCGCGGCCGCCGAGGAGGCCGCCGCCCGCGCCTCCGCGTTGCCCGCGAGCGCCGCCGTGGCCATCGACAGCGCCAGCGCACCGGCCGCCGCCACCGCGACCACCGCCGATGCGGCCGCGTCCCGGCCCGCCGTCATCAGCAAGGCCGAAGCCGCGCGGCGCCGCAAGGCGGCGGCGATGGCCAGCGTGACCGAGGGCGTCCCCATCACGGCGGTGCTCGCGGAGGGCGTGGTGCAGCTGGCCATCAGTCCCTGGGGCCAGGTGGAGGTCGACGGCAAGCCCATGGGCACTTCGCCGCCGCTGACCCGCTTGACGCTGAACTCCGGCAACCACACCATCACGGTGCGCAACACCGACTTCCCCGCCTATACGCAGACGGTTACCGTCGATGGCGAAAGTCCGGTTACGCTGCGCCACCGTTTCGGTCCCTGACATTCCATGCGCCAGCCCATGCCGACCCGTTCCGCCCTTGTCCGCTCCATCCATGCGTTCGTCGCGTTGGCCGCCTTCGCCGCGCTCACCGCGTGCGAGACGCCGCAGCAGGCGTCGCTCGGCTTGACCGACCTGACCGAGCGCCCGGCCGAGCGCGCGCTGATGGGCGCGATGCGGGCCTACGACGACGCCGACTACCCGGCCGTCGAACGCCAGGCCAACGAGGCGATGAAGCTGGGCCTGCGCAGCCCGCGCGACGTTGCCACCGCGCACAAGCTGCGCGCGTTCGTCTACTGCACCAGCAACCGCCTGGCCGCCTGCGAGGCCGAGTTCCGCGCCGCCCGGGCCGCCGACCCGGCGTTCGCGCTGACCCACGCCGAGGCCGGACATCCGGTCTGGGGCCCGGTCTACCTCAAGTCCAGGAATTGAGCCCCCGCGCTCGCTAGCGCTCGCCGCCCCCGAGGGGGCCGGCCGCGACCGGCCCGGCGGAGCCGGTTCCGGCGCTCCCTCCAGTTTCGGGGCAGCGTGCCGGCGGCAGCGCCGGCGACGGGCGATCGCCACCCGGTTTTCGAACTTCGGCCGTTCGACGCGATCGAAGTGCTGCGCCGCCTCGGCTCGTCATTTGCTCGGCGGTGGGGACCGCGGGCGCGACAGGAGAGTCACGCGGTCGCTTATGATCGCTCGCCCCATGAAATCCGAAGAGTCCACCGTTCCCGCCGCCCATTTCCACCACCCCGTGCGGGTCTACTGGGAAGACACCGACGCCGGCGGCATCGTGTTCTACGCCAACTACCTGAAGTTCTTCGAGCGCGCACGCACCGAGTGGCTGCGGGCGCTGGGGCACAGCCAGCAGGAGATGGTGGACACGACCGGCTGCATGTTCGTCGTGCAGGACACGCGCGTGCGCTACCTGCGCCCGGCGCGGCTCGACGACCTGCTCGTCATCACCGTCGACGTCACGGAACGCGGCAAGGCCAGCCTGCGCATCACGCAGCAGGCCTGGTGCGGCGACCGGCTGCTCACCGAGGGCGAGATCCGCATCGGCTGCGTCGAGCGCGCCACCCTGAAACCCACCCGCATCCCCGGCCCCATCCTCGAGGCGATTGAAGAATGAACCAGGATCTCTCCATCATCGAGCTGGTGCTGCACGCCAGCATCGTCGTCAAGATCGTCATCGCGGGCCTGCTGCTGATGTCGCTGTTCAGCTGGGGACTGATCTTCTCGAAGCTCGGCTCGATCGGCCGCATCAAGAAGCGCAACGAGGCCTTCGAGCAGGACTTCTGGTCCGGCAAGAGCCTGACCGACCTGTACAGCCAGGCGTCCAACCAGGCCGAGACGGGCCCGCTGGAACGCCTGTTCTCCAGCGGCATGCGCGAGTTCATGAAGCTGCGCGACCGGCGCCTGGACACCCCGACCCAGCTCGACGGCGCACGCCGCGCGATGAAGGCCAGCCTGCAGCGCGAGCTCGATGCCATCGAGGGCAACCTCGGTTTCCTCGCCTCGGTCGGCTCGGTGAGCCCGTATGTCGGCCTGTTCGGCACGGTGTGGGGCATCATGAACGCGTTCGTCGGCCTGTCCAACATGACGCAGGTGACGCTGGCCACCGTCGCACCGGGCATCGCCGAGGCGCTGGTGGCCACCGCGATCGGCCTGTTCTCCGCGATCCCCGCCGTCGTCGCCTACAACCGCTTCGCGCGCGACATCGACCGCATCGCCATCGGCCTGGAGAGCTTCGGCGACGAGTTCTCCAACATCCTGCAGCGCAACGCCGCCGCGCCCCAGGGCGCGCCCGGCGGCACGCGCTGAGGAGCGCGCCATGCCCGGCGTCGTCTCCCGCGGCCGCGGCCGCCGCTCGATCAGCGAGATCAACATGGTGCCGTTCATCGACGTCATGCTGGTGCTGCTGATCATCTTCATGGTCAGCGCCCCGCTGATCACCACCGGCGTCGTCGACCTGCCTTCGATGGGCAAGGCCAAGCAGCGCCCGCCGTCGGTCATCGAGGTGATCGTGGGCAGCGACGAGCAGATCAAGATCCGGGTCGACAAGGCCGACCCACAACCGACCACGATCAAGGCGCTCGCCGCCCGGGTCGGCGAGCTGCAGGGCGGCCGCGCCGACGTGCCCGTCATCATCGCGGGCGACAAGTCCGTGCGCTACGAGAGCATCGTCAAGGTGATGGACACGCTGCAGAAGGCGGGCGTCCAGCGCGTGGGCCTGGCGGTCAAGCAAATAGGCTAGATGACAACCGCCTCGCTCCTCACGTCGGGATGCATCCGGCTTGCAGGCCGGATGCCGTTCCGGCGGGGTCTTGCCGCGCAAGCCCTTTGCCGCCCGCACTCCCTCAAGGAGGGCCCCGGATTGGCTCGGGGGCGACCCTCGCTGCCCGAGGCGACGACATGACCGCCAGCGTCTTCGGCCGCCGCCCCGACGATCGTCCACCCCGCGACGAGGATTGGAGCACCGGCGTCACCATCTCGATCGTGGCGCACGCGACGCTCATCGGCGCGCTCGTGTGGGGCCTGCACTGGCGCAGCTCGACCCAGCCGACCGAATCGTCGGCAGAGCTGTGGTCCGCGATCCCCGAGACCGCCGCCCCTGCGCCCGTCGAGACGCCGCCGCCGCCGCCTCCCGCACCGGTGCCCGTGCCGGCGCCGCCGCCGCCCGTGGAGGCACCGAAGCCGCCGGACATCGTCACCGAGCAGGTCAAGGAGCAGAAGAAGCCGCCCAAGCCGACACCCGCGCCGCCGCCGCCCAAGCCGGCGCCGCCGCCACCCGTCCCGAAACCCGCGCAGACGCCGGCGCAGGAAAAGGCGGAGCTCAAGAAGCTGCACGACGAGAACGTGAAGCGGATGCTGGCGCAGATGAACGGCACCGCCCCGCCGGACTCGACGGGCACCGGCGCCCGCAACGCAGGCCCCTCGGCCGGCTACGCGGGCCGCATCATCGCGCGGCTCAAACCGAATCTGCGGCTGGTCGACACCATCCCCGGCAATCCGGAAGCGGTCGTCTCGATCCACTGCGCACCCGACGGTTCCATCATCAGCCGCAAGCTGATCAAGTCCAGCGGCTCCAAGGCCTGGGACGACGCCGTGCTGCGGGCGATCGACATCACCAACGTGCTGCCGCGCGACACCGATGGCCGCATCCCGGATCCGATCGAGCTGACCTGGCACCTGCAGGACTGAGAGCGTCCTGCACGGCGGCCGGGCGCGATCGCTTACTTCTTCTCGGGCGCCTTGGTCGTGCCGCCCAGCTTCTCGCAGGTGCCCTTGGCGACATACTTCCAGTCGTTGGCGTCGTTGTCGGTCTTGGCCTGGCCGGCGCACGAGTGCGAGCCGCCGGGGGACGCGCAGTCGTTCTGGCCCGCCTTGACGTTGCCGAAGCACTTCTCCTTGGCCGCCGCCTTGTCGCCGGCCTGGGCATGGCCGGCGGCGAGGGCGAGCGCGGAGACGAGCGTCGAGGTGGCGATGAGGCGCTTGTTCATGGGGACGGTCCTTGGGTGGGCAGGGCGGGCGCGGGCCCGCGGAATGCTCCGTTTGTACCCCGGGCCGGGGGGCGAGTTCAAGCCGTCGAGCGGCGGGCGCGCGCAATGCGGTGGCCGCCTCGTCCAGATGTCCCCACAGCCGGGGCGTTGCGGCGTCTCGCCCCCGCTCGCACAATGATCCGAGCCTCGCGCAGCCACCCATGACCCAACCAGGGAGCCCGTGCTTGTCCAGCGATCCGGCCAACCCCGTCTCCGCCCTCGAGGCCCGGCTGCTGGTCGATACATTTCGGGGTATCGACCTCGGGGCGGTCTGGCTGGACGAGGATGCGCGGATCGTGCTCGCCAACGAGCACTTCGCCGGCTGGGTCGGCAGCGATGCCGCGGCGCTCGCCGGACGGCCGCTGGCGGAGCTCGTCGCCGACTTCAACGGCACGCGCTGGGCCGAGATCGCCCACGCGGCCGACGGCGACGGCGCGCCGCCGCGGCTGACGCTCACCGCCCCCGGCGCGCCCGCGCGCGTGCTCGAGGTGCGCGCGCAGCGCGTCGCGCACGACGGCCGCGCGCTGGTCGCGCTGTTGCTGGTGCCGATCCCCGACCGGGTCGAGGCCGAGGCCATCGACGGCCTGCAGCGCGAGGTGCTGGAATCGATCGCGCTGGGGCGGCCGCTGCGCTCGGTGCTGGACCTGCTGTGCCGCCGCGTCGAGTCGCTTTCGCCGGGCGTCGCCTGCTCGGTGCTGCTGATCGAGAAGAACGGCACCGTCACGCCGATCGCCGGGCCCAGCCTGCCGCCGGCCTATGTCGACGCGCTGCATGGCGAGCCGATCGGCCCGCGCGCGGGCTCGTGCGGCACCGCGGCCTGGCGTCGCGAGCCCGTGGAGGTCACCGACATCGCCACCGACCCGCTGTGGGCCGACTACCGCGCGCTGCTGCCGCTGCTGGACATGGCGGCATGCTGGTCGACGCCGGTGATCGCCAGCAACGGCGAGGTCGTCGCCACCTTCGCGCTGTACTACCGCCGGCCCGGCGCCGCGCCGCCGTTCGATCGCCGCATGGTCGAAGCCTGCGTGCCGCTGTGCCGGGTGGCGCTGCAGCACGAGGCCAACCGCTCCGAGATCGAGCGCCTGGCCTACTTCGATCCGCTGACGGGCCTGCCCAACCGGCGCCTGTTCAGCGACCGTGCGCGCCAGACGCTGCAGATGGCGGTGCGCGTCCAGGCGCCGGGCGCGCTGCTGCTGTTCGACATCGACCGCTTCAAGACGACCAACGATTCGCTGGGCCACGGCGCCGGTGACGAGGTGCTGCGCGAGACCGCCAAGCGGCTGCAGGCCGAGATCGGCGACAGCGCCACCGTCGCGCGCCTGGGCGGAGACGAGTTCGCGGCGATGCTGCCGCGCTGCAGCCCGGTCGAGGCGATGCACGCGGCCGAGCGCCTGCGCGAGGCGCTGGCCGCGCCGCTGCGCATCGCGGGCATGCAGATCGAGGTGTCCTGCAGCATCGGCATCGCGCTGTTCCCGCAGGACGGCAGCGAGCTGGAGGGCCTCGTGAAGAATGCCGAGATGGCGATGTACGAGGTCAAGCGCGGGGGCCGCGGCGCGTCGCGCTTCTTCACGAGCATGATGAACGACGTCGTCGCCCAGCGCATGCAGATGGAGAGCGCGCTGCGACAGGCGCTGGCCGCGCGCGGCCTGGCGCTGCAATACCAGCCCAAGATGCTCCTGGACGGCAGCGGCTGCGCCGGCGTCGAGGCGCTGGCGCGCTGGAACGATCCGGTGCTGGGCGACGTCCCTCCCGACCGCTTCATCGCGCTGGCCGAGGAGTGCGGCCTGATCGGCGCGATCGACGCCTGGGTGCTGGAGACCGCGTGCGCCCAACTGGCCGCCTGGCAGCGCGACGACGTGCCGGTGCCCAGCATCTCGGTCAACGTGTCGCCGCTGCGCTTCCATTCCGACGACGTGCCGGCCCACGTCAAGCGCCTGCTGCAGCGGCACGGCCTCAAGCCCGGCGCGCTGATGCTGGAGGTGACCGAGCGCGTGATGCTCGGCGACGACGAGCGCACGCGCGTCGATCTGCGCACGCTCAACGACATGGGCGTGCGCCTGTCGGTGGACGACTTCGGCACCGGCTACTCCAGCCTGGGCTATCTCAAGCGGCTGCCGGTCAGCGAACTGAAGCTGGACAAGAGCTTCGTGAGCGACCTCGAGCGCGAGGCCAGCGACCGCGCGCTCGCCGATGCGGTGATCGGCATCGGCCAGGCGCTCGGACTCGAAGTGGTGGCCGAGGGCGTGGAGACGCCCGGCCAGCGCGAGTTCCTGGCGCGCGCCGGCTGCAGGATCGCCCAGGGCTTCCTGTGGACGCGCGCCCTGCCCGCCGACGAGCTGGTCGCCTGGCTCGAGCGCGAACGCGGCGGCTGGTCGTCGCGGCGCCTCACGGCCATCACGGGCGGCGGCGGCACGCGCGGATCGGGCCGCCCCGGCTGAACGGGGGCGACCGCCGAGTCGGCGATACTCCCGCTGCGCCGCAGTCCGGCGCGCCCGTGCCGCTTCCATGTCCAATGATTTCGCCGCCCAGCTCGAGACGCTCCAGCCGCAGTTGCTGCGCTTCGCGCGGACGCAGCTGCGCAACGAAGCCTGGGCCGAGGACGCCGTCTCCGAGACGGTGCTGGCCGCGCTCGAGAAGCCGCAGTCCTTTTCCGGGCTGTCGCAGCTCAAGACCTGGCTGGTGGGCATCCTCAAGCACAAGGTGATCGACCAGCTGCGCCGCCACAAGCGCGAGGCCACGGTGCTGAGCGCCGACGACAACGAGGATCTCGACGACCTGCTGTTCGCACCCGACGGCCACTGGCGCGAGATGCCCGCCGACTGGGGCAACCCGGACGACGTGCTGCGCCAGCGCCAGTTCGCCGACGTGCTGCAGGCCTGCCTCGACCACCTGCCGCCCACGCAGGCCCGCGTCTTCATGATGCGCGAGTGGCTGGAGCTGTCGTCGGACGAGGTTTGTAAGGAATTGGCGATCACCTCGACCAACCTGTGGGTGCTGCTGCACCGTGCCCGGCTGCGCCTGCGCGATTGCCTGCAGGGAGCCTGGTTCGATGCCCATCCCGCGCCGGTCCCGGCGAAAGCAAGACGATGAGCCTGTTCTACCGCAACTGCCGAGAAGTCACCCGGCTCGTGCTCGAGCGCGAGAACCGACCGCTCACGCTCGTCGAGCGCATCGCCGTGCGCTTTCACCTGGGCATCTGCCTGATGTGCACGCGCTTCACGGGCCAGGTGCAGCTGATGAACCGTGCGATGGCGCAGTGGAAGAACTACGCCGAGCACGACGCGCACGACGACGCGGCGGGCTGAACCCGCGTCCCGCTGAACTGTCCCGCGATCGGCCCGCTTTTTGCGGTTTCGCGGGAGGACTCGCCGCCTAGGATCGACTGGCCCCCAGCCTTCGCCGGGGAACAGGCGCGTTCGCGCGCTACAAAGCCATGTCCGACCTTTCACAGCCTCCTCTGAAAGCCAAGCCGGGCGCCGACCGCGCCGCCGCCGAGCCGTCGCGCTGGGCCATGCCGCCCGCCGCGAATGCGGGCGACGCCTGGCCGCTGGGCACCAGCGAGCCGTGCGCGATCCTGGGCCTGAACGACAAGAGCTTCAATGCACGCCTGGCGCAGTTCGACGCGTCCACGGGCCTGGCCACCGTCTTCGTGCCGCCCGCGCGTTCGCCGATGCAGCTGCGGTTCGGCCAGTTCCAGCGCCTGACGCTGACCGAGCCGGTGATGCCGTCGACCAACGGCGTCAATGCCGCGCCGGGCTGGGCCGAGCGGCCGCCGGGCGACACCGAGTTCCAGGTACAGCTGGCCAACGGCAAGACGCACACGGGGCGCACGATCAGCCACGTCGAGACCGACCAGGGCCTGTTCCTGTTCCCACCCGTGGGCGACGCCGGCCTGTTGCAGCGCCACTTCTACCCGCGCGGCGCCTACCGTCGCGTCGACTTCGGCCCGCGCCTGGGCGACGTGCTCGTCAGCAAGCACACGTTGTCGCCCCAGCAGCTGCAGGACGCGCTGGCCGAACAGCAGCGCATCCGCAACCTGAAGCTCGGCGAGATCCTCGTCGACGTCAAGCTGATCTCGCCCGCGCAGCTGCAGCAGGCGCTCGAGCTGCAATCGCGCACGCCGATGCTGCGGCTGGGCGAGGCGCTGATCTCGCTGAAGATCCTCTCGCCGGAGGACCTCTCGCAGGCGCTGCGCAGCCAGACGCGCAACCGCAACCTGCCGCTGGGCGAGCTGCTCGTCAACCATGGCGTGATCTCGCGCGAGGAGCTGCGCGAGGCCCTCGAGGTCAAGCGCTCGCGCCTGCCCGACGACTCGCCGTCGCCCGACACGGTGCCGCACGACTTCCAGGGCACCGCGTCGATGCCGCTGCTGGACCTGCCCGAGCCGGCCGCGGCCGCCGAACCGCTGTCGCTGGCTCCGCTGAATGGCGCGTCACCGGCGCCCGCGCCGGCCGCCGCCACGCCCGTGCGGGCCGGCGACGTGCTGCGCAGCGACCTCGTGACATCGCTTGCCCAGCTGCAGGCCGCCATCGACGCGCAGAGCCGCATGCCGATGGTGCGCATCGGCGAAGCGCTGATCGCGCTCGGCTACATCACCGAGACCCAGCTCGCCGAGGCGCTGGCCAGCCAGGGCAAGGACCGCAAGGTGCCCCTGGGCGAGCTGCTGGTCAGGCAGGGCCTGATCACGCGCACCAACCTGCAGACCGCGCTGGCCCGCAAGATGGGCTATCCGCAGGTCGACCTGGCCGTCTTCCCGATCGACATCGACGCGCTGCGCAAGCTTCCCGTGGCCGCCGCGCTGCGGCTGGAGATGCTGCCGCTGGGGCTGATGAACGGCAAGGTGATCGTCGCCACCGAGGACCCCTCGCGCCGCGACCGCATCGACGAAGCGGAGTTCCTGACGCAGGCCAAGGTCGTGCCGGTGCTGCCGTCGATCAACAACCTCGCCGAGCAGATCCCGTTGCTGTACTCGCGCGGCGGCCTGGAGGAGATGTCGTTCGACTTCAACATGCCGGCGCAGGAGAACCAGGGCACCGACACGCTGCTGGCCGCCCTCGAGCTGCCGGCCGACGCGACGACCGGCCTTCCGATCGACGACAACGACGGCGCGGTGGAGCAGTCCGACAGCTCGCTGGTGCGGCTGATCAACTCGATGATCGTCGAGGCGCACAACCAGGGCGTGTCGGACATCCACATCGAGACGCGCCCCGGCCGCGAGAAGGTCAAGGTGCGCTTCCGCGTCGACGGCCTGCTGCGGCCCTACCTGGAGCTGCCGCACACCTACCGCTCGGCGCTCGTGGCGCGCCTGAAGATCATGTGCGACCTCGACATCTCCGAGCGTCGCCGCCCGCAGGACGGCAAGATCAACTTCGCGCGCTTCGTGCCGCAGTGCCCGATCGAGCTGCGCGTGGCGATGATCCCGACGGCCAACGGCCTGGAGGACGCGGTGCTGCGCATCCTCGCGTCGGCCAAGCCGCTGCCGCTGGATTCGCTGGGCATGTCGCCGCACAACCTCACGCACCTGAAGCGCGCGATCGAGCGTCCGTACGGCATGGTGCTGTGCGTGGGCCCCACCGGCTCCGGCAAGACGACCACGCTGCACTCGGCGCTGAGCTTCATCAACACGCCCGAGCGCAAGATCTGGACGGCCGAGGACCCGGTGGAAATCACGCAGGCGGGCCTGCGCCAGGTGCAGGTCAACCCGAAGATCGACTGGACCTTCGCCAAGGCGCTGCGCGCGTTCCTGCGCGCCGATCCGGACGTCATCATGGTGGGCGAGATCCGCGACAACGAGACGGCGCAGATCGCGGTCGAATCCTCGCTGACGGGCCACCTGGTGCTGTCCACGCTGCACACCAACAGCGCGCCCGAGACGATCACCCGCCTGCTCGACATGGGCATGGACCCGTTCAACTTCGCCGACGCGCTGCTCGCGGTGCTGGCGCAGCGCCTCGTGCGCCGGGTCTGCAGCGGCTGCAAGACCGCGACGCCAGCCACGCCGGAGCAGATCGAGGAGCTGGTCAGCGACTCGCTGCACGTGTGGGGCGACCACGCACAGGCGCCCTCGCGCGACGAGCTGCTGGCCGACTGGACCAAGCGCTACGCCGTCGACGGCCGCCTCGTGTTCCACAAGGGCACCGGCTGCGCCAAGTGCGGCAACACGGGCATGAAGGGTCGCGCCGGCGTGCACGAGCTGTTGACCGTCAGCAAGGGCGTGCGCCAGCTGATCCAGCAAGGCGCGCGCGCCGAGCAGATCCAGCAGCACGCCATGGGCGAAGGCATGCGCACCCTGCGCCAGGACGGCATCGAGAAGGTGCTGGCCGGCATCACGACCATCGAGGAAGTGCGGGCGACGTCGAACGCCTGAGGCGTCGTCGCCGCCCACCGGCAGCGAACGCCCCGCCCGATCGACGGCCCCAAAAGCGAACGCCGCGCGGCTGCGAAGCCGGGCGGCGTTCCTTCCCGCGCGCTCGCTCGCGGGGGCGTCACGCGCGGGTCAGCGCCCGCGCGCGCGATTCATTTCCACATGCCCGAGGCAGCCGTGGTCGGCGCTGCCGCGCCGTTCTTCACCGGCGGGGGCGGCGTGACGGTGGTGGTCGTCGTCGTGATCACGGTCGAACCGGGCGCCGCGGTGTTGACGGTGGCCGCATGCACGGCCGCGGCGCTGGTGTCGACGGTGCCCGGGGGCGCGACGTTGGGCGCCAGCGCGCCGGCGTTGGTGCCGGCGTTCTTCATCGACTGCACCGCGATGCGCTGCTCGTCTTCCTGGCAGCCGTCGACCAGGCGGTGGTGTTCCTTCTGGTTCATCAGCATCGACTTCATCGGGATCTGGATCCAGACGACGGCGCCCGTCAGGTCGACCAGGCGGATGGCGCCCGTCGTGGTCTCTTCCGGCACCATGACGTAGGACTTGTGGTTGTAGGTGACCCTGAAGTTGCCGGCGTGACCCGCGATCTTCTCGACGTCGACCTTCTCCTTGAACTCGCACTCGGCGGTGCCGGTCATCACGCGGTCGGCGATGGTCAGCTGGGTCGGGTTCAGGTTGTCGTTGGTGGCGGAGACGGGCTCGGCCTTCTTGGCGGCCGGCTTCTTGGCGGTGGCCTTCTTGGCCGGCGCGGCGGCAGTCTGCGCCTGCGCGGACAGGGCAGTCAGGGAAAGCGCGGCCAGGGCGGCGGCGACGACGGTCAGGGAGCGGGACATCGGAAGGACTCTCCGGGGTGGGGGGTGCCGGAATTGTCGACCAAGCCGCCCCGCGTGTTACACATTCAGGTGCAACGCCTTGTTTCGAGGCGGCGGGATGCCAACTGCATCACGCAATGGCGTCGCCTGACTGCCCGAACCATCGGACACGCGCCTCGGCCGGCAGCTGCGACTCGTGGCCCGCCGATGTGCGCTGTGCGCGCTCGATCACGTGCCAGAAGTAGCGGTAGCTGGCGCGGTCGTGCAGGTGCTCGCGGCCGCCGTGGCGCAGGCGGATCGGCGCCCACCCCGCGGCCTGGCCGGCCAGGATCACTTCCACCGCGAGGTCGACCTCGGCCGCCGACGGCGCGAACGCGTCGACGATCACGCGCACCTGGTCGGGGTGGATGCTCCACATGCGCGCGTAGCCGAACTCGCGGCAGGCGCGCTCCGCGGCGCGCTGGAGCAGCCGCGCGTCCTTGAACTCGGTGACCACGCAGTGCGAGGGCGTCTTCGCGTGGCCGTGGCAGGCGGCGGAGATCGCGAGCTTGGCGCGCACCACCAGCGGGTGCGCGAACTGGCCCTCGGCCGTCATCGCCGACAGCGGGATCGCGCCGCGGTGCGCGGAGACGAAATCCATCAGCCCGAACGACAGCGACTCGAGCCGCGGATGGGCGGCGAGCAGCTCGACCTCGCGCAGCGCGCCGTGCGTCTCCACCAGCGCGTGCAGCGGCACCGCGCGCACGAGCCCGACCGCGCGCGCGACCGCGTCGACCGTGTGGACGGCGGCTTCGAAGTCGGCGGCGTCCAGCGCCTTGGGGATCATGAGGTAGGCCAGGCGTTCGCCGGCGTCGCGCAGCAGCACCTCCAGCATCTTCTCGAACGCCGGATGCGCGCGCGGCACGATGCGCGCGCCGACGCGGTCGAAGCGGTTGGCAGTGGACTGCACCAGCTCGGCGATCAGGTGCGCGTGCTCCACCTCGCCACCGGCCTTCGCGCCGTCCTCGCCGTCGAGCGTGACGTCGAACACCGGCCCCAGCTCGCCTTGCAGCTCGAGGCTCTTGCGCATGCGCGCCTCGACGCCGGAGTAGTGGTCGCAGACCGGCAGCGACGTGGTCGGGTCGCCGTCGTCGAACAGGACGTCGCGCGGGTGGGGGGCGGTCGTGTGCATCGCCAGGTCTCCTCGGAAATGAAAAACGCGCGGACGAAGCCGCGCGTTCAGGATACTGCCCCATCGAAGGGATCGAAACATCAAGCGCAGGGCGCAAGCTGTTCGGTCGCCGCGCTCGGCCGCTCCTTCGCTCAGGCCGCGCGCCCCTCGGGGGCTGTCCGCTGCATTCAGCGGACCGGGGCCGTCATTTCACAGCAGGTGGGCGACGCCGGCTTGCTCGTCCTGCAGTTCCTTGAGCGTCTTGTTGATGCGGTCCTGGCTGAATTCGTCGATGGCCAGGCCTTCGACGATCTTGTACTTGCCGTTCTCGGTGGTGACCGGGAAGCCGAACATCACGTCCTTGGGGATGCCGTATTGGCCGTTCGACGGGATGCCCATCGTGACCCACTTGCCGTTGCTGCCCAGCGCCCAGTCGCGCATGTGGTCGATGGCGGCGTTGGCGGCCGAGGCGGCCGACGACAGTCCGCGCGCCTCGATGATGGCGGCGCCGCGCTTGCCGACCGTCGGCAGGAACGTGTTGGCGTTCCATTCCTGGTCGTTGATCAGGTCCTTGACGTTCTTGCCGTTCACGGTGGCGAAGCGGTAGTCGGCGTACATGGTGGGCGAATGGTTGCCCCACACCGTCAGCTTCTCGATGTCGCCGACCTTGGTGCCGGTCTTGGCGGCGATCTGGCTGGCGGCGCGGTTGTGGTCCAGGCGCAGCATGGCGGTGAAGTTCTCGCGCGGCAGGCTCGGCGCGCTCTTCATGGCGATATAGGCGTTGGTGTTGGCCGGGTTGCCGACGACCAGCACCTTGACGTTGCGCGACGCGGCCTTGTCCAGCGCCTTGCCCTGCGCGGTGAAGATCTGCGCGTTGGCGGCCAGCAGGTCGGCGCGCTCCATGCCGGGACCGCGCGGGCGGGCGCCGACGAGCAGGGCGTAGTCCGTGTCCTTGAACGCGGTCATCGGGTCGGCGTGGGCCTGCATGCCGGCCAGCAGCGGGAACGCGCAGTCGTCGAGCTCCATCATCACGCCCTTGAGCGCCTTCTGGGCCTTCTCGTCGGGGATCTCCAGCAGCTGCAGGATCACCGGCTGGTCCTTGCCCAGCATCTCGCCCGAAGCGATGCGGAACAGGAGGGCGTAGCCGATCTGGCCAGCGGCGCCGGTGACGGCGACGCGAACGGGGGTCTTGCTCATGGAAAGGTCTCCGAGACGAG
>JAEKKH010000114.1 GCA_019510465.1 Burkholderiales bacterium | reverse complement strand
GCGGTCACCGCGAAGATCGCGAACGTGTACTCGCCCGTGACGGACTTGGCCAGCCCGATCGGCAGGAAGCCGGTGGCGGTGATCAGCGTTCCGGTGAGCATCGGCATCGACGTCACCTCGTACGCGAACGTGGCGGCGCGTTCCTTGGAGTAGCCCTCCTCCAGCTTGCGCACCGTCATCTCGACCGCGATGATCGCGTCGTCCACGAGCAGGCCCAGCGCGATGATCAGCGAGCCCAGCGATATCTTGTGCAGCCCGACGCCCCAGTAGTACATCGTGACGAAGGTGATCGCCAGCACCAGCGGGATCGTGATCGCCACGACCAGGCCCGGCCAGATGTCGATGCGCATCGGCTTGAAGTGCAGGCCCAGGCTCACGAAGCTGACGCCCAGCACGATCACGATGGCCTCGATCAGCACGCGCACGAACTCGCCCACCGAGCGGCTGACCGCCTCGGGCTGGTCCTGCACCTGCGCGAGCGCCATGCCCACCGGCAGCTGCTTGCGCACCTCGGCCACCTGCGCCTGCAGTCCCTTGCCGAGCGCGATGATGTCGCCGCCCTTGGCCATCGACACGCCGATGGCGATGACCTGCTTGCCGTTGGCGCGCACCTTGACGTCGGGCGGATCGGCGTAGCCGCGCTTGACGTCGGCGATGTCGCCCAGCTTGATGCTCGCCGCCTGGCCGGTGGCCGGATTGACGACGCGGATCGGCAGCGCACGGATCTCGTCGACCGACTGGAAGGCGCCGGCGATGCGCACCTGCACGTTCTGCGTGCCGGCGTCGACCACGCCCGAGCCCTGCACCGCGTTCTGCGCGTTGAGCTGGCTGATGACGCCGTTGACGTCCACGCCCATCTCGGCCGCCCGCTTCTGCGACAGCTCCACCCACACCTTCTGCGACTGCACGCCGAACAGCTGCACCTTGGCGACGTCGTGCACGCGCAGCAGCTGCGAGCGGATGTCCTCGGCGCGCACGCGCAATTCCTCGTCGCTGAAGCCGTCGGCCGACAGCGCGAAGATCGAGCCGTAGACGTCGCCGAACTCGTCGTTGAAGAACGGGCCGATCACGCCCTGGGGCAGCGTGCCGCGCATGTCGCCGATCTTCTTGCGCGCCTGGTACCAGGTGTTGGCGACCTCGTGCGGCGGCGAGCTGTCGGCCAGCTGCAGGATGGTCAGCGACTCGCCGGGCTTGGTGTAGCTGCGGATCTTGTCGGAGTACGGCACCTCCTGCAGCGTGCGCTCGATCTTGTCGGTCACCTGCTCGGCGACGTCCTTGGCGCTCGCGCCCGGCCAGTAGGCCTGCACGACCATCGCGCGGAAGGTGAACGGCGGATCCTCGTCCTGGCCGAGCTGGAAGTAGGCCACCAGGCCCAGCAGCATCAGCACGATCATCAGGTAGCGGGTGAGTTCGGGGTGCTGCAGCGCCCAGCGCGAGACGTTGAAGCGTCCGCCCTCGACCGCGCTGGTGGCGGCGGTCGGCATCGTTTGTTCATTGCTCACGCGGGCCTCAACGCTTGGTCGGTTCGACGTACAGGGTGACCTGCTGGCCGGGATTGAGCACGTGGGCGCCCGCGGTGACCACGGTGTCGCCGCTCTTGAGGCCGCCGTCGATGACCAGCGCATCCCCCTCGGGGCGCAGCACGACGACCGGCTGCTCGCGCACCTTCATCGTCGACTTGTCCAGCACCCACACATGGCTCTCGCTGCCGCTGCCGGCCACGGCCTGCATCGGCAGGCGCAGCTTGCCGTCGGCCGGCGCGAGCTCGACGTGCACCGTCGCCGTCTGGCCCAGTTCGACCGAGCCGGGAGGCAGGTCGGCCTTGACCTGGAACGTGCGCGACGCGGGGTCGGCGGCGGCGGCGACTTCGCGCACGGTGGCGGGCAGCGTCGCGCTGCCGCCCCACACGGTGACGCCGACGCCGCCGGGCTTGCCCTGCAGCTTGCGGAAGATCGCGAGCTGGTCCTCCGGCACCGCGAACACCACGTCGCGCGGGCCGTCGTGCGCGAGGCTGACCACCGGCGAGCCGGCGCCCACCACGGCGCCGACGTCGGCGAAGACGGCGGTGATGACCCCGGGGGCGTCGGCCATGAGCGCGGCGTAGGCGGCCTGGTTGGTCTGCAGTCCGGCCTGGGCGCGCGCCTGGTCGAACTGCGCTCTCGCGGCCTCGAGCCCGCTGCTGCGGCGCTCCAGGTCGGCGGCGCTGATGAAGCCCTGCGCCCGGAGGTCCTGGTAGCGCTTGAAGTCGGCGGCCGTCTGCTCGAAGTTCACCTTCGCGGCGGCCAGCCCGGCGCGCGCGGCGTCCTGCCCGAAGCGCAGGTCGGCCGGATCGACCGCCGCCAGCGCCTGTCCGGCCTTGACGCGATCGCCGAGGTTGACCGGCCGCTGCACGATCTTGCCGCCGACGCGGAACGCCAGGCGCGACTCGACGCGGGCGTGCACCTCGCCGGCGTAATCGCGCACCGTGGCGCCGGACAACTGGCCAACGGTCATCGTGCGCACCGCCCGCACCGGTTCCGTGGCGGCCGGTTCCTTGCCGCAGGCCACCAGCACCAGGCTGGCGGCCAGGGACAGCACGAGAGGCAGCGCCGCGAGGGAGCGGGCCGGGGGATGATTCGGGGCGAGCGGGGTGTTCATGGGTGTTCGATCTAGTTACTGACCAGTCAGTCAGTAATGTACGAACTGTGCCGCGACTCGTCAATGGACTTGTCCGACGGAAATACGGGAAAACCGGGCATTCGGGCCAGCGGGCGGCGAAGGCGACCGCACCCGGCGGCGCGCGCCGGGCACAATCGCGCGCCGTGAGCGTCGAACACTACGAGAACTTCCCCGTTGCGTCGTGGCTATGCCCGCCGGCGCTTCGACCGGCCGTGCGCGCCATCTACTGGTTCGCCCGCACCGCGGACGACATCGCCGACGAGGGCGACGCGGCCGCCGCCACGCGCCAGGCGGCGCTCGCCGACTATCGCGACGACCTCGCCCGCGCCGCCGCGGGCCAGCCCGTGTCCGCCCGCTGGCGCGGCGTGTTCGAGCCGCTGGCCGCGGCCATTCGCGCGCATGCGCTGCCGCCGGCGTTGCTGGCCGCCCTGCTCGACGCCTTCGAGGAAGACACGCGCCACGCCGGCTACGCCGATCGGGCCGCGCTGCTGCACTACTGCAGCCGCTCGGCCAACCCGGTCGGCCGCCTCCTGCTGCACCTGCACGGGCTCGACGACCCCGAGCTGCAGCGGCGCAGCGACGCCGTCTGCTCCGCGCTGCAACTGGTCAACTTCTGGCAGGACCTGAGCCTGGACCTGCCGCGCGGACGCGACTACGTGCCGCGCAGCGATGCCGCCGCGCACGCGACCACGTCCGCGCAATGCCTGCGCGCCCCGCACGCGGACGCGACACGCGCACTCGTGCGCGACCTGTGCGCGTGGGCGCGCGAGCTGATGCTGGCGGGCGCCCCCATCGCGCCGGCGGTGCCCGGCCGCGTGGGCTGGGAGCTCCGGCTCGTCGTCCAGGGCGGGCTGAGAATTCTTGCGAAAATCGAGACCATGAACTTCGCGAGCTTCGCCCGCCGTCCCCGACTCCACGCCGCCGATCACCTGCTGATCGGCCTTCGCGCGCTGACGATGCGCCCTTGCCTGCCAGCACGAGCGCGCATCGCATGACGCCGGAACAGTACGTCCAGAACAAGGCCCAGAAGAGCGGCTCGTCGTTCTACTATGCCTTCATGTTCCTGCCGCCGGCGCGGCGCCAGGCGATGACGGCCTTCTACGCCTTCTGCCGCGAGGTCGACGACGTGGCCGACGAGGTGCAGGATCCCGGCGTCGCGGCCACCAAGCTCGACTGGTGGCGGCGCGAGGTCGACGCGTCCTTCGCCGGCAACCCGTCGCACCCCGTGACGAAGGCGCTCATGCCGCACGTGGCGCTGTACGGCGTGCGCGTCGACCACCTGCACGCGGTGATTCAGGGCTGCCAGACCGACCTCGAGCAGACACGCTTCCTCGACTACCCCGGCCTGCAGCGCTACTGCCACCTGGTGGCCGGCATCGTCGGCGAGGTGGCCAGCAACATCATGGGCCGCACGCAAGGCCAGACGGTGAAGTTCGCGCACCAGCTGGGCCTGGCGATGCAGCTCACCAACATCATCCGCGACGTCGGCGACGACGCGCGCCGCGGCCGCATCTACCTGCCCATCTCCGAGCTGCAGCAGTTCGACGTGAAGGCCTCCGACATCCTCAAGCGCGACGCGCCGTGGGGCTACAGCGAGCGCTTCACCGCGCTGATGAAGTTCCAGGCCGCACGCGCCGACGCGCTGTACGACGAGGCGCTGGCGCTGCTGCCCGACGAGGACCGCTACGCCCAGCGCCCCGCGCTGATGGTCGCCAACATCTACCGCCGCCTGCTGCGCGAGGTGGAGGCGACCGGCTTCCAGGTGCTGCACCAGCGCATCTCGCTGACCCCACTGCGCAAACTGTGGATCGCCTGCCAGACGCAATGGCGCGGGCGCTGAAGGCGGCCATCGCTGCGCGTCGCGGGGCGCGGCCGGCATGAGGATCGCCGTCGTCGGCGCCGGCTGGGCCGGCCTCGCCGCGGCCGTGCGAGCGACCGAGGACGGCCACGCCGTCACGCTGTTCGAAGCCGCCGGCATGCCCGGCGGCCGCGCCCGCTCCGACGACGCCGGCGACGGCGCGACCGACAACGGCCAGCACATCCTGCTCGGAGGCTATGCCCGCACGCTGGACCTGATGCGAACGGTGGGCGCCGACGTCGAGCGCGCGCTGTTGCGCATGCCCTTGCGCCTCACCTACGCCGACGGCTCCGGCTTCGCGTTGGCGCCCGCCGGCACGCGCCTGCTCGCGGCCGCGAGCGCGCTGATGGGCGCGCGCGGCTTCGCCATCGGCGACAAGCTGTCCGCCGTCGCGATGGCGCTCGACTGGCGGCGGCGCGGCTTCCGCTGCCCGCCCGCCATGACCGTCGCCGAACTGCTGCGGCACGGCCCCACGCAGCGCGTCCGTGCACGCCTGGTGGAACCGCTATGCGTCGCCGCGCTGAACACGCCCATGGCCGAAGCCAGCGCCGCGGTCTTCCTGGCGGTGATGCGCGACACCCTCTTCGGCGCGCGCGACGCCAGCGACCTGCTGCTGCCGCAACGCCCCCTCGCACAGTTGCTGCCGCTGCCGGCCGTCGACTGGCTGCGCGCGCACGGCGCGACCGTGCACCTGCGCCGCCGCGTCACCGGGCTCGTGCCCGATGCGCAGCGCTGGCGCCTCGCGTGCGCAACCGGCGTGGACGACTTGCGCCATGCCGAGGCGCCATTCGATCAGGTGATCCTGGCGACACCGGCCGGCGACGCCGCGCGCCTGGCCCAGTCGGTCGCGCCCGCCTGGTCGGCCGTCGCCGCGTCGCTCGCCCACGAGCCCATCGTCACCCTCACGTTGACGGCGCCGCCGCGCGCCTGGCCCGCGCCCATGCTCGCACTGGAGGCGAACGACGCCGACGCGCCCGCGCAGTTCGCGTTCAAGCTGGGCGAGCAGCCGGCCGGCGTCGATCGCGTCACGCTGGTGGTGAGCGCCGCGGGCCACTGGCTGGCGCGCGGCAGCGACGCCGTCGCGGCCGCCGCCGTCGCGCAATACCGGCGCACGTTCGGCATCGCCGACGGCGAGGCGGTCGACCTGGCCAGCGTCCGCGCCGACAAGCGCGCCACGTTCCGCTGCACGGCCGGCATGATTCGTCCCGGGATGGACATCGCGCCGGGCCTGCGCGCCGCGGGCGACTGGGTGGCCGGCCCCTACCCGGCCACGCTGGAGGCGGCCGTTCTCGCCGGCGAGGCGGCGGCCCGCGCATCGGGCGCCTGCAGCCGGCTGTCGGGACTCGCAGCATGAACCGGGGTTTCACCATGCGAGAATAGGCATCCCACAGCCCCAGGCCGACCCTCCATGTCCAAGTCAGAAGGCTCCGGACCCACCATCCAGGTTCTCGCCCGCGCCTATGCGCTGCTCGACGTCCTGGCCGCACACACCGACCCGGTGCCGCTGAAGGAGCTCAGCGCCCGCACCGGGCTGCATCCGTCCACGGCGCACCGCATCCTCAACGACCTCACCGAAGGCCGCTTCGTGGAACGCCCCGAGGCGGGCAGCTACCGCCTGGGCATGCGCCTGCTGGAACTGGGCAATCTCGTGAAGGCGCGGCTGGACGTGCGCGAGGCCGCCATCGGCCCGATGCGCGAACTGCACAAGCTGACGCACCAGCCGGTGAACCTGTCCGTGCGCCAGGGCGACGAGATCGTCTACATCGAGCGCACCTACAGCGAGCGCTCGGGCATGCAGGTCGTGCGCGCCGTGGGCGGCCGCGCGCCGCTGCACCTCACCTCGGTGGGCAAGCTGTTCCTGGCCAACGACGAACCGCAGCGCGTGCGCGCCTACGCGACGCGCACGGGCCTGACCGGCCACACGCGCAACAGCCTCACCGACCTGCCGATGCTCGAACGCGAGCTCGACAAGATCCGCCGTACCTCGGTCTCGCGCGACGACGAGGAACTCGAGCTGGGCGTGCGCTGCATGGCCGCCGGCATCTACGACGACCAGGGCCGCCTCGTGGCGGGCCTGTCGATCTCGGCGCCGGCCGACCGGCTCGAGGAGACGTGGCTGGATCGCGTCAAGGAAACGGCGTCGAAGATCTCGGCGGCCCTGGGCCACAACGCGGCGCCCTGACCCGCTTGCCTGCCTCCGGCAAGGCGCGTCGTCGGGACCCGCCATCGGCGCGTCCGGCAGCCCCCGAACGGCCGGCGACCGCGGCCCGCCGCCGGCAGGCGGATCGGACGACCCGGCCTCCGCAAATTGAAAGGGCCGGCAGCTTGCGCCACCGGCCCTTTTCCCATCGCGTTGTTGTTCTTGCGATCGAGGAGAAACGTTGCGGGTCAGCTCGACGCTTCCGCGGTGCGGGTCGTCGGGGCCGGGGTCTGCGATGCGCCGTGATTGGCCGTCACCCACTTGCGGATGCGCTCGGCGTCGGCGATGCGCGAGTACTTGCCGGCCGAATCGAGCAGCACCATGATCAGCTTGCGACCCGCCATCTGGGCCTGCATCACCAGGCACTGGCCCGCTTCGTTGATGAAGCCGGTCTTCTGCAGGCCGATGTCCCAGGTCGGGTTGGCGACCAGGCGGTCAGTCGTGTGGAACTGCACCTGGCGGCGTCCCAATTCCACGTCCAGCGACGGTGTCGTGGAGTATTCGCGCAGCAACGGCACCTGGTGGGCCGCGTTCACCAGCACGGCGAGGTCGCGCGCGCTGGACTTGTTCTGGCTCGACAGGCCGGTGGGCTCGACATAGTGCGTGTCGTTCATGCCCAGTTCCCGGGCCTTGGCGTTCATCGCCGCGACGAAGGCGGTCAGGCCGCCCGGGTAGTTGCGGCCGAGTGCGTTGGCGGCGCGGTTCTCCGACGCCATCAGCGCAAGGTGCAGCATCACGCCGCGCGTCAGGGTGGTGCCGGGCTTCAGGCGCGAGCGGGTGTTCTTCTCGGTGTCGATGTCGTCCGTCGTGATCGTGAGCTCTTCATCGAGCGGCTGCTGCGCCTCGCTGATCACCAGCGCCGTCATCAGCTTGCTCAGCGACGCGATCGGCAGCACGGCTTCGGAGTTCTTGCTGTACAGGACTTCCTTGGTGTCCTGGTCGAGCACCAGCGCCGCGCCGGAGCGCAGGAGCAGCGGATCCTCGGTGGTGTGCAGGCCGGCGGCGTAGCCGACCGACTGCGACGGCACTTCGGTGATGCGGGTGGTGGTGCGCGTGACGGTGGTGGTGCGGCGCACGGAGACCATGCGCTTGCCGTGCGGCGCAGCGTGTGCGGAGGCGGCGGTCCTGCGGTGATGCTTGGTGGCGGTGCTGCTCTCGGTGACGGTGGCTGAAGCGGCGAACGAGGCGCCAACCAGGGCCGCACCGACCGCGCAGGACAGGATCCAACGCGACAGTTGCTGGAATTTCCGCGAGACGGAAGAGCTGGAAGCCAGTTGCATCACCATTTGTTTCAGTCTAAAGCAAAGGAAAAATCCATGCAAGATCAAAAGCTTGCGTGGAATTCCTCAACCGGACGTCGAACGAGCATACCAGCGTCGACCGGTCTAGGGATGGCCAGACCGCCGGTTAATGCTGTCTAACGCGGACGACCAGGTTTTGGCTGACGCAGCGACGAAAAATGAGGGTTCGGATCCACGCCCGGGACGGAAGGTTCACATTGAAGAAAACGCAAGCCCAGTCCTCAGGTACGGATTTTCCGCATCCGGCATGAGTCGGATGGTCCGAAAAGCGGGCATTTGCCACGGTAATCCGGGCCGTCACGTGACTTAAGGTAACGCGAAGCCCGCCGCGTTTCCCAACGCAACGGGCCTCTACGGATTTTCCCGGATCCCCGGGCCTTCGCGCGCGATCGGGGCCCGCTCGCGGGCGCCGATCGCGGCCAGCATCAGGCGACGGCCTGCGCCGCGCCCTCCTCGACGACGACCGGGCTGCCGCCGCGGGACGTCGCCGAGAGCACCGCCAGCAAGGTGGCGCGCACGATGTTGGCGTCGATGCCGACGCCGAACACCGGCGCCGCCTCGCCGACGCGAACCTCGACGTAGGCGGCCGCGCGCGCCTGCGCACCGCCGCCCATCGAGTGCTCGTGGTAGTTCAGCACCTTCACCGGGACGCCCGCGGCGCGCGACAGGCCGTCGACGAACGCGTCGACCGGGCCATTGCCCGCTCCCTCGAACGCCATGCGCCGGCCGGTCACCGTGGCCTCGACGGCCACGCGCACGCGACCTTCGCCGACGTCGGCCTGGCTGAGGTCGGAGATGGTGACGGCCCCTTCGGCCAGGCGGTATTCGGACTCGAAGATTCGCCAAATGTCCGATGCCGTGACTTCGCGGCCCTGCGCATCCATGACGGCCTGCACCACCTGGCTGAACTCGATCTGCAGGCGGCGCGGCAGCTCGAGCCCGTACTCCGACTCGAGCAGGTAGGAGATGCCGCCCTTCCCGGACTGGCTGTTGACGCGGATGATCGCCTCGTAGCTGCGGCCGAGATCCTTCGGGTCGATCGGCAGGTACGGCATCTCCCAGATGTCGCCTTCGCGGCGCGCGCCGAACGCCTTCTTGATGGCGTCCTGGTGCGAGCCCGAGAACGACGTGAAGACGAGGTCGCCGACGTACGGATGGCGCGGATGCACCGGCAGCTGGTTGCAGTATTCGACGACGCGGCGGACCTCGTCGATGTCGGAGAAGTCGAGCTGCGGATCGACGCCCTGCGTGTACAGGTTCAGCGCGATGTTGACGATGTCGACGTTGCCCGTGCGCTCGCCGTTGCCGAACAGGCAGCCCTCGATGCGGTCGGCCCCGGCCATCATCGCCAGCTCGGCGGTGGCGGTGCCGGTGCCGCGGTCGTTGTGCGGGTGCGCGGAGATCACGATCGAATCGCGGCGCTGGATGTTGCGGCACGTCCACTCGATCATGTCGGCGTAGATGTTGGGCGTGGAGTGCTCCACCGTCGTCGGCAGGTTGATGATGCAGGTGCGCTCGGGCGTGGGCTGCCACACCTCGGTGACGGCGTCGATCACGCGGCGCGAGACCTCGAGCTCGGTGTCCGAGAACATCTCCGGCGAGTACTCGAAGCGCCAGTCGGTGCCCGGCTGCTTGCCGGCCAGTTCCTTGATCAGCCGGGCATGGCTGGCGGCCAGCTCGATGACGCCCTCGACGTCCACGCCCAGCACCACCTTGCGCATGATGGGCGCCGTCGCGTTGTAGAGATGCATGATGCATTTCTTCGCGCCGACCACCGCCTCGAAGGTGCGCCGGATCAGGTGCTCGCGCGCGGGCGTCAGCACCTGGATCGTGACGTCGTCGGGCACCAGGTTGTCCTCGATCAGCTTGCGAACGAAATCGAAGTCGGTCTGCGACGCGGACGGAAACCCGATCTCGATCTCCTTGAAGCCGGTGCGCACCAGGGTTTCGAACATGCGCATCTTGCGCTCGGCGTCCATCGGCTCGATCAGCGCCTGGTTGCCGTCACGCAGGTCGGAACTGCACCACACGGGGGCCTTGGTCAGGACGACGTCGGGCCACGTGCGATCGGTCAGTCGCACGGGGGCGACGGGACGGTACTTGGTGGCGGGGTTCTTGAGCATGGACATCGCTGGTTCTCCAGGAGGGATTTTTTGGATGGCAACGCCGCGCGAAAAAGAAAAACGGCCCGCTGCGTTGCGCAAGGCGGGCCGTTGATCGGAATTCGGTTCAGACGTGACTGATCAATGCACCCGCGGTACTCCGGCTAGGGATAGCGTGATCGGCGCAATTCGGGACGTCATGCAAACGAATATAGCACGGCGATTTCGGCTTGTGGGAACGAATTCTTCGCGTTGGACGAAGGAACGCTTCGCCGCGCCGCATCTTTCACTGCTGCTGGAACGCGACCCGCACGCCCAGGGTCATGAAGATGCCCCCGATCAGCTTGCCCTTCCAGCGCTGCAACCAGCGCAGGCGCCCCACCGCCCGGCCGAGACGGCGCGCCGCGATGGCGAGCGCCGACGAGTAGACCAGGCTCATCGCGACGAACACGAGGCCGAGCGCCAGGAACTGCCCCAGCGCTTGGCCGCGCTCGGCATGCACGAACTGGGGCATGAACGCGAGGAAGAACAGCGCGGTCTTCGGGTTTAGCAGCTCGGCGGGGATCGCCTGCCAGAACGCGCGCGACGCGGAAACCGCGGGCCCGGCCGCCGCGTCCGCGGCATCGCCCGCCGGCGCCGGCTTCTCGAGGAACGCCCGCGCGCCCAGGTACAGCAGGTAGCCCGCGCCGCACAGCTTGACGATGCCGAATGCGAGCGCGGACGTCATGAGCAGCGCCGACAGGCCCACCGCCGCCAGCAGCGTGTGCACGAGGTCGCCCATCGCGATGCCGGCGCCCGTGGCGATGCCCACCCCGCGCCCGCCCTGCGCGGTGCGCGTCAACACGAGCAGCACGGCCGGGCCGGGCACGAGGAAGAGTCCGAGGACGACGGCCATGAAGGCGGCCAGGGTGGCGGAGTCGATCATGGCGGAGCTGCCTGCGAAGTTCGGTTCCGCCGATTGAAACAGATCGCGCGCGGGCGCGCTGGCGCCCGCGAGGGCGGCCTGCGTGCGACCTGGTTCAGCGGTGCAGGCCGACCTCGTCGGGCTCGTCGGTCGACAGCGCGATCGCGCTCACCGGCCGGCCCTTGGCGCGCTTGTACGCATAGACGAAGTAGCCCGAGACGCCGTACAGGCAGAAGATCGCGAAGATCATGCGCGCGGGCTGCAGGCTGATGATGCCGATCGCCAGCGCGATCAGCACGATCACGATGAACGGCACCGAGCGCTTCAGGCTCAGGTCCTTGAAGCTGTAGAACGGCACGTTCACGACCATGGTGACGCCGGCGTAGAACGTGGCAATGGCCGCGGCCCAGGACAGCACCATGTCGCCGTTGACGTCCGTGTTGGCCGTGTCGACCACCACCCAGATGAAGCCCACCACCAGCGCGGCGGCCGCCGGGCTGGGCAGGCCCTGGAAGTAGCGCTTGTCCACCACCGCCAGGTTGGTGTTGAAGCGGGCCAGGCGCAGCGCCGCGCAGGCACAGTAGAAGAAGGCGATGCCCCAGCCGGCCTTGCCCAGGCCCTTGAGCGCCCATTCGTAGACGATCAACGCCGGCGCGGCGCCGAAGCTGACCATGTCGGACAAGCTGTCCATCTCGGCGCCGAACGCGCTCTGGGTGTTGGTCATGCGCGCGACGCGGCCGTCCAGGCTGTCCAGCACCATCGCGCAGAAGACGCCGTAGCACGACAGCACGTAGTGCCCGTTCATCGCCATCACGATCGCGTAGAAGCCGCCGAACAGCGCCGCCAGCGTGAACAGGTTGGGCAGGATGTAGACGCCCTTGCGGCGCCGGCGCGGCGCGGCGTGCGCGTCGTCGTCGACCTCGTCGTCCGGAGTCGGGAGCAGGTCGTTCATCGCGCGGACATCGGGGAAAAATGCATGGTGCGGGAGGATACCGCAGCGCCGGCAGCGCCTCGCGTGTCAGATCCAAAGAAAAGGGCCACCGAAGTGGCCCGTACCCGTGCCCGGCGCTGCCGCTCGCCCGGCCCAAAGGAGACTCGAGGGAGCGGCGGATCCGGCTTTGCCGGGCCGCGCGCGGCTGGCCCCTCGGGGGCAGGGAGCGCAAGCGACCGTGGGGCTGTCAGTTCTTGGACTTGTCCACGAGCTTGTTGGCCTTGATCCACGGCATCATGGCCCGCAGCTGCTCGCCGACCACCTCGATCGGATGCTCGGCGGTCAGGCGGCGGCGCGACAGCAGCGTGGGGGCGCCGGCGCGGTTCTCGAGGATGAAGCTCTTGGCGTAGTCGCCGGTCTGGATGTCCTTGAGGGCCTGCTTCATGGCCTTCTTGGTCTCCTCGGTGACGACCTTGGGACCCGTCACGTACTCGCCATACTCGGCGTTGTTGGAGATCGAGTAGTTCATGTTGGCGATGCCGCCCTCGTAGATCAGGTCCACGATCAGCTTGAGCTCGTGCAGGCACTCGAAGTAGGCCATCTCGGGCGCGTAGCCGGCTTCGGTCAGCGTCTCGAAGCCCGCCTTGATCAGCTCGACGGCGCCGCCGCACAGCACCGCCTGCTCGCCGAACAGGTCGGTCTCGGTCTCCTCGCGGAAGGTCGTCTCGATGATGCCGGCCTTGCCGCCGCCGTTGGCCGCGGCGTAGCTCAGCGCCAGGTCGCGCGCCTTGCCCGTCTTGTCCTGGTAGATCGCCACCAGGTGCGGCACGCCGCCGCCCTGCTTGTAGGTGTTGCGCACGGTGTGGCCGGGGGCCTTGGGCGCGACCATCCAGACGTCGAGGTCGGCACGCGGCGTGACCTGGCCGTAGTGCACGTTGAAGCCGTGGGCGAACGCGAGCGAGGCGCCTTCGCGGATGTTGGGCTCGATGTCGTTCCTGTAGACCTCGGCGATGTTCTCGTCGGGCAGCAGGATCATGACGACGTCGGCGGCGCGCACGGCATCGGCCACTTCCGCGACCTTCAGTCCGGCCTTGGCGACCTTGTCCCACGACGCGCCGCCCTTGCGCAGCCCGACGGTGACCTTCACGCCGCTGTCGTTCAGGTTCTGCGCATGGGCATGGCCTTGCGAGCCGTAGCCGATGATCGCCACGTTCTTGCCCTTGATGAGGGAAAGATCGGTGTCCTTGTCGTAGTAGACCTTCATGATGTGCTCTCTTCTTTCGTCAGTGAAATCGGTGCTGATCGGAGGACCGGGGCGGCGAGCGCGCGGCCGCTCCGGAGCGAGCCGCCCAGCCCCCTCGGGGGGCGATGAGCGGAGCGAATGGGGGTGGTCATGTCAGGCGCGAAGGATGCGCTCGCCGCGGCCGATACCGCTGGTGCCGGTGCGGACCGTCTCCAGGATGGCGGCGCGGTCGATCGCCACGATGAAGGCGTCGAGCTTGGAGGCGTCGCCCGTCAGCTCGATGGTGTAGCTCTTCTCCGTGACGTCGACGATGTGCCCGCGGAAGATGTCGGCCATGCGCTTCATCTCCTCGCGTTCCTTGCCCACCGCGCGAACCTTGATGAGCATCAGCTCGCGTTCGGTGAACTGGCCTTCCGTGAGATCGACCACCTTGACCACGTCGATCAGGCGGTTCAGGTGCTTGGTGATCTGCTCGATCACCTCGTCGGAGCCGGTGGTGACGATGGTCATGCGCGACAGCGACGGGTCTTCCGTCGTCGCCACCGTCAGGCTCTCGATGT
>JAEKKH010000029.1 GCA_019510465.1 Burkholderiales bacterium | reverse complement strand
GCGACGACCTTGCCCAGCTTGGGGCAGCGTACCGCCGCGATCCAGCCGGTGGAGTCGCTGCAGCCGCATTCGACCCAGGCCCGGATGATGCTGGCGGCCAGCACGTCGGCCAGGCGGGCGAGGATGCCGCACGCGCCGATGCGATCGAGCGAGACCTCGCGTTCCATCGCTTCCAGCAACGCCGGCACGGTCGGATCGCGGCGTGCGAGGTCATCGGCCCGCATGGCGTCCGGCATCATCGCGACGAGCGGATGCAGCGGATCGAGGTTGAAGCGCATCTCGCCGCAGAACATCACGTCGGCGGCGCCGTCCGCCGCGTCGAGGCCCTGGCCCTCGACGACGTAGATGCCGTCGGCGACCGCCCGGCGCGCGAGCGTGTCGATGTCGATCGCCGGCACGTCGGGCGCGCTGGCGATCACGTGGAAGCTGCCGCGCGGCAGCAGCACCGCGCTGCCGGGATCCAGGCGCATCCAGTCGGTGCCGCGCGTGCGCAGCCAGCAGCCGCCCCGCGCGACGAAGTGGAAGCGCGCGTGCGGTGTCTCCCTGAACGCGACGGCCCAGGGCGTGCGCAGCAGGCAACGGCCGTACTCAACGCCGTCCAGCCGCAGGCCGAGCAGCACCTGGGTCAGCGGGTCGAGGTTCGCGGCACCCGCGGCGAGGCTGCGTCCCTGGGTCACGACCATGCGCTCAGGGGTGGACGAAAGGTCAAGCATTTCGGTGAATCCGGCATGGAAACGCCACGATCTTATTCCTATGCTGAGGTCTCCCTCCCACTGGAAGCGTCTTGCCGTGTCCTCCACCCTCTGCCCCGATCCCGCCGCCGCATTGCCGTGCCGCCCCGCCGCACCGACCCGGGCGCACTGGCCGGCCCTGGTCTCCCTGACGCTCGGCGTCTTCGGCCTGGTGACTGCCGAATTCCTGCCCGCGAGCCTGCTCACCGCGATGGCGGCCGATCTGCACGTCAGCGAGGGCGCGGCCGGCCAGGCGGTGACCGCGACGGCGCTGGTCGGCGCCATCGCCGCGCCGACGATGCCCTTGCTGACGCGGCGTTTCGATCGGCGCCGGGTCATGGTCGCGCTGACGCTCCTGCTGCTGGCCTCCAACGCACTGGCCATGTTCGCGCAGTCGCTCGCGCAGCTGCTGGCCGCGCGCGTCCTGCTGGGCGTGGCCCTGGGCGGCTTCTGGTCGATGGCCGCGGCGCTGGCGCTGCGCCTGGCGCCGGAGACGCTGTTCGCGCGGGCGATGGCGCTGGTGCTCTCGGGTGTGTCGCTCGCCACCGTCTGCGCCGCGCCCGTGGGCGCCTGGATGGGCGCGATGTGGGGCTGGCGCAGCGCCTTCGTCGCGGCCGGCGGCGTCGGTCTCGCGGCGCTCGCGGCGCAGGCCTGGGCGCTGCCGCCGTTGCCGCCGCGCGACCAGCCGGACCTGCGCGTCCTCGGCGAACTGCTGCGCCGCCCCAAGGTGCGCGTGGCGCTGTTGTCGGTGCTGCTGGTGATCGCGGGCCACTTCGCGGGCTTCACGTACGTCCGCCCCTTGATGGAGCACGTCGCGGGGCTGTCGGTCGGCGCGGTGTCGGGCGTGCTGTTGGCCTACGGCGTCGGCGGCTTCTTCGGCAACCTCGCGGGGGGCTGGATCGCCGAGCGCAGCGAGCGCCACGCGATCGTCGCCGGCGGCGCGTTGATCGTGCTGCTGGCCGCCGCCCTGTTGCTGGCCGGGCGCTGGCCGGTCGTGACGGCGCTGGCCGTTCCGGCCTGGGGCTTCGCGTTCGGGGCGTTCCCGGTCGGCTTCCAGACCTGGATCACGCGCGCCGCGCCCGACCACGCCGAGGGCGCGGGCGGCTTGCTGGTCGCGGCGTTCCAGGTGGCCATCGCCACCGGCGCCATCGGCGGCGGACTGCTCGTCGACCGCATCGGCGCGCTCGGCGGCCCGGCGTTCGCCATCGCGGCGATGCTGCCCGGGACGCTGCTCGCGCTGCGCCATGGCCCGCGGCCCGGGCGCGCATGAACCCTCGGTGATTCCCTGGAGACGACTGCCATGACCCCGTCCGACACGCATCGCCGAATCGTCCTCGCCGCGCGCCCACGGGGCCGGCCCGTCGCGGGCGACTTCCGCCTCGAGACCGCGCCGCTGCCCGCTCCTGCCGCGGGGCAGGTGCTGCTGCGCACGCTGTGGCTCTCGCTCGACCCCTACATGCGCAACCTGATGGACGAGCCCGGCCCCGGCTACGCGCCGCCGATCGCGCTGGGCGCGCCGATGCCCGGTGGCACGGTGAGCCGCGTCGTCGCCTCCCGCCATCCACGCTTCGATGTCGGCGACGTGGTGCTCGCGAACGGCGGCTGGCAGGACCTGGCGCTGTCCGACGGCAGCGACCTGCTGCCGGTCGGCGATCCGGCGCAGCCTTCACTGGCGCTGGGCGCACTGGGCATGCCCGGCTTCACCGCCTGGCTCGGGTTGCTGCACATCGGCCAGCCGAGTCCCGGCGAGACCGTCGTCGTCGCCGCGGCGACCGGCGCGGTGGGCGCGATCGTCGGGCAGATCGCGAAGCTCCGGGGCGCGCGCGTCGTGGGCATCGCCGGCGGGGCCGACAAATGCCGGTGGGCCGTCGAGGGACTCGGCTTGGACGACTGCCTCGACCGCCACGCCGCCGACTTCGGCCGGCGCCTCGCCCAGGCCTGCCCGCGCGGCATCGACGTGTACTTCGAGAACGTCGGCGGCGACGTGCTGGACGCCGTGCTGCCGCTCCTGAACCGCGGCGCCCGCGTGCCGGTGTGCGGGTTCGTCTCGCACTACAACGGCGCGGGCGACGAAGGCAGCCGCGCGCGCCTGCTGGCCACCGTGCTGGCGCGCCGCGTGCGGCTCGAGGGCTTCATCATCCTCGACCACTATGCGACGCGCTTCGAGGCCTTCCGCCGCGAGATGGCCGGCTGGATCGCCGACGGCCGGATACGCGTGCGCGAGGATCGCGTCGACGGCCTCGAGAACGCGCCGGCGGCGCTGATCGGTCTTCTCGAAGGCCGCAATTTCGGCAAGGTGGTCGTCAAGGTGGCCGACTGACGACGCCGGCCGGGCACCCGCTCAGGGCTCGACGGCGACGTGCGGCGCGGCGCCCGACCAGTCCAGCATCACGTAGCTGTTGACGAGGTTCTGCGGGCGGTAGCCCTGGCCCGCCGGGCCCTTGTCCAGCGGCACGCTCGCCGCGCCGATGCGTTGCAGCACGCGCTGGCTCAGGCGCAGGTCGGGCGGGAAGTGGCGCGGCCCGGCCAGGTAGGCGGTGCCGGCCCAGGGCTGGTGCTGGATCGCCAGCGGGTCGGCATTGCCCGCCGGCATGCGCGCGAACTCGACGCCCACCGACGCGGCCTGGCGGGCCATCCAGGCGAGCGTCACGTTGGCCAGGCCGGACTCCGCGCCCGAACTGCCGCCGCCGATGTCCTCGTGCGCGCCGGCGAACAGCACCTGCACGACGCCGTCGCGCGGCTCCCACAGCGTCGGCGTGAAATCGACGCGGCGCTCGTCGATGGCCACCGCGTGGAAGCCATGGGCGACTTGCGCGTTGAGCACGGCGTCGCAGAACTGGAAGGCGTCCAGGCGCACCGGCGTGCCGTCGTGCTCGGCGAGTTCGGGCACGCCCAGCGCGCCGACGGTGTCCCACACGCCCACCGCCACGATGCCGACCGCGCCGGTGTAGCGCAGCTGCGGCGCCGGGTGCAGCCCGAGCTGGAACAGGTCCTGGAAGTCGCTGACGACGCCGGCCAGGCTGTGCAGCACGGTGCCGTCGTCCTTGTAGATGGCCTTCTTGTATTGCTGCCAGGCCGCCAAGCCGGCGCTGTAGCTCTGCTCCGAGCCGGCGTCGAGCTTCATCGCGGACCAGTCGAGCAGGCCCTGGCGGGTGACCAGGCCCGCCAGCGCGCGCGCCGTGTACGCGCCGCGGCTGAAGCC
>JAEKKH010000028.1 GCA_019510465.1 Burkholderiales bacterium | reverse complement strand
GAGCGCCCGCAGTTCGCCTTCGAGATCATCGCCAAGGTGATCCAGCGCGCCCGCGTCGCCACGCTGGCCGCCAACCAGTACGCGATGAACGAGGCCTACCTGCGCCTGAAGCGCTGGCTCGACGCCGTCGCGCAGGCCCAGTTCGACGGCACGCGCCTGGTGCGCGAGCCGCTGGCCGAGATCGACCTGCCGCAGCGCCTGGGCTGCTCGCAGGAAATGGCCGGCAGCATCCTGCGCGACCTGGAGCACGCGGCGATCATCTCGCTCGAAGACGGGCGCCTGCGCATCCTGCGCGAACTGCCAAGTCACTGGTGACCCCCACGGTCGCTAGCGCTCCCTGCCCCCCCGAGGGGGCCGGCCGCGTGCGGCCCGGCAGAGCCGGTTCCGCCGCTCCCTTGAATTTCGCCTGAAGCGCGGGAGCGGCAGCGCCGGCTGCGGGGCTCGCTTCGCGACTTACGACAGGAACAGCTTGTAGACCGGGTTGTCGGTCTCTTCCACCCACGGATAGGCCAGCGTCGACAGGAAGGTCGCCAGGGCCTTCTCGTCCTTCGGCGGCACCACCAGGCCCACCAGGATGCGGCCGTAGTCGGCGCCCTGGTTGCGGTAGTGGAACAGCGTGATGTTCCAGTCGGGGTGCATCGAATCGAGGAAGCGCATCAGCGCGCCGGGGCGCTCGGGGAACTCGAAGCGGAACAGGCGCTCGCCCGCCGCGAGGTCGCTGCGGCCGCCCACCATGTGGCGCACATGCTCCTTGGCGAGTTCGTCACCGGTGAGGTTGGCGGTGGGAAAGCCGTGCTTCTCGAAGTGCTTCGCGATCTTCTCGGCCTCGTCGCGCCGGGCGATAGCGATGCCGACGAACACGTGCGCCTCGTTCGCGTGCGAGATCCGGTAGTTGAACTCGGTGACCTGGCGCGGCGCGCTGCCCGGCGGGCCGATCAGCGCGCAGAAGCGACGGAAGCTGCCGCGTTCCTCGGGCACCGTCACCGCGTACAGCGCCTCGCGCTGCTCGCCGAACTCGGCGCGTTCGGCGACGAAGCGCAGCCGGTCGAAGTTCATGTTGGCGCCGCACGTGACGGCCACGAAGGTCTTGCCCTTGAGCTTGTGCGTCTCGACGTACTGCTTGATCGCGGCCACGCCCAGCGCACCCGACGGCTCGAGGATGCTGCGCGTGTCCTGGAACACGTCCTTGATCGCGGCGCAGGCGGCGTCGGTGTCGACGGTGATGTACTCGTCGACCAGCGCGCGCGTGATGCGGAAGGTCTCGGCGCCCACTAGCTTGACGGCGGTGCCGTCGGCGAACAGGCCGACATCGCTCAGCGTGACGCGCTTGCCCTTCCTCACCGACTGGATCATGGCGTCGGAGTCGGCGGCCTGCACGCCGATCACCTTGATCTCCGGCCGCAGCGCCTTGATGTAGGCCGCGACGCCGGAGATGAGCCCGCCGCCGCCGATCGCCACGAACACGGCGTCGATCGGGCCCTGGTGCTGGCGCAGCACCTCCATCGCGACGGTGCCCTGGCCGGCGATGACGTCGGGGTCGTCGAACGGGTGCACGAAGGTCAGGCCCTCGTCCTGCTCGATCTGCAGGGCGCGGCCGTAGGCGTCCGAATAGCTGTCGCCGTGCAGCACCACCTCGCCGCCGAGCGCGTGCACCGCGTCGATCTTGAGCTTGGGCGTGGTCACCGGCATCACGATCACCGCGCGCACGCCCAGGCGCTTCGCGCCGAGCGCCACGCCCTGCGCGTGATTGCCGGCCGAGGCGCAGATGACGCCGCGCTGCAGCGCCTCGGGCGCCAGGTGGATCATCTTGTTGTAGGCGCCGCGCAGCTTGAAGCTGAACACCGATTGCGTGTCCTCGCGCTTGAGCAGCACGTGGTTGCCGATGCGGCGCGACAGGTTGCGCGCGGGCTCCAGCGCGGTCTCGATGGCCACGTCGTAGACGCGCGCCGTCAGGATGCGTCGCAGGTAGGCGCTGGCGATCGCCTGGGCCGACTTCGACAGGGCCGCCGGCGGCGCGGGCGCGATCCCCGCGATGCCGGACGTCCGTCCCGTGTCGGCATCGGAGGGGGACTCACGCAGGGGGCGTGCGGCGGACATCGGAGGCTCCAGTCGCGGGTGGGCAGAGCCGCAGGATGATACGGCCCGGCGTGCGCGCTGGCTTCTCGATGCGTCAACGGATGCCACGCTGCCAGCGAAAGCGGCGCGACCAAGAAAAAGGCCCGGAGCTTTGCAGCTTCGGGCCGAATCCACCAGTTTTGAGGAGGTGGAGGAGACAACTTGCGGTCGCTTCGGCCAGCTCGCCTGCCCCGGGGGCAAACGTTTGCGTCAGCGACAATGAAGCCAGTCTATCCCACCGGTTGTTGCACCGCAATATATCTTCGTTGCCGGGCGTAGGGAGGCGTCTCGAATGTCCGCGGAAGGTGCGAAAAGCACGGTCGTGCACCGTTTTGGGCCGCGTTTTGCCGCGTCGTGAGGCAAACAGGGCCGAACTCGACGTTGCACAATGGAGACGGTTCCAATTTTCTGCTCGAAGGACGCATGCACTGCACGATCAACTGGCTGCCCGGCACGGGCATGGCCTTCTCGGCCGAGACCGGCAGCGGCCACCTGCTGACCATGGACGGCGCACCCGACGGCGGCGGCCGCAACCTCGCGCCGCGCCCGATGGAGACGCTGCTGGCCGGCGCCGGCGGCTGCACGGCCTACGACGTCGTGCTGATCCTGCAGCGCGGCCGCCACGACGTGACGGGTTGCCAGGTGAAGGCGACCGCCGAACGCGCGGAGCAGGACCCGAAGGTATTCACCCGGCTGCACCTGCACTTCACGGTCACCGGCCGCGGGGTGCCGGCCGTGGCGGTCGAGCGCGCGATCGCGCTGTCGCACGAGAAGTACTGCTCGGCCACCGTCATGCTGGGCAAGACGGCCGAGGTCACGACCAGCTTCGACGTCGTCGAGGCCTGACGGGCAGCCGCTCGACACCCTGGCCGCCGCTGGGTGGGCGGCCGGCCTCCGCCATCGAGGGCTGATAGCCCGCTCAGATGTAGTGCGCAGTGGCGGTCATCACCCGCGCCGCCAGCCGCATCACCCCGCGCACCGGCGCGGGCAGGTCGATGCCGCCGGCGGCGCGCGCCGCGTCGCCGTGCGCGGCCTCGTCGACGCGCATCTGGTCGACGATGGCCCGCGAGGCGGCATCGGCGGCCGGCAGGCGATCGAGGTGGCTCTCGAGGTGCTGCTCCACCTGGCGCTCCGTCTCGACGACGAAGCCCAGGCTCACTCGGTCGCCCAGCCGCCCCGCGGCCAGCCCGATCAGGAACGCGCCGCCATACCAGAGCGGGTTGAGCAGGCTGGGGCGGTCGCCCAGCTCGGCCAGCCGCTGCTCGGTCCAGGCGAGGTGGTCGACCTCCTCGCGCGCGGCCTGCGCCATCTGCGCCTTGAGCGCCGGGTCGGACGCGGCGACGGCCTGCGCCTGGTAGAGCGCCTGGGCGCAGACCTCGCCGACATGGTTCACCCGCATCAGCGCGCCCGACAGGCGCCTGTCCTCGGAGCCGAGCTCGGCCGCCACGGCCGCGCCGGAGGCTTCGCCGGCGCGCGCGGGCAAGGGCGCGGCGCGCTCGGCGCGGCTGCCACCGGACAGCGTTCGCAGCGCCACTTCGGCGCCGCAGATCCAGCGATCGACGGGACTCATTTCCATGCCGGAACGATACTCGATCGCGCCGGAAAGGCCCCGCCTGCCACCAAATGGGGCCACTCGATGTGACGTTGTGTGAGGACAACAGGCCCCCGCGATTTCCGCCGCCATTCCTTTGCAACCGTTGGCCCCGATGGTGCAATACGTCCAGCTTCCGATGAGGTTGCGGTCCTTGCGGTGAAACACGCCCAGCCGCGCCGCGACCGGAATCTCTTGTTAACCCTAGGAGATATTCGCAATGAAAAAGTCGCTGCTCGCTCTCGCAGTGCTCA
>JAEKKH010000027.1 GCA_019510465.1 Burkholderiales bacterium | reverse complement strand
TTCACCCGAAGGTCATGTGCTCCGTGCCAGCCGCCAGGTCGGTCGACCGCGAGCGTTCGCTCTCGAGCTTGATCTGCAGGCGCAGGTCGTTGACGGAGTCGGCGTTGCGCAGCGCGTCCTCGTAGGTGATGAGGTTGGCCTCGTACATGTCGAACAGCGCCTGGTCGAAGGTCTGCATGCCCAGCTCGCGCGAGCGCTTCATCAAGTCCTTCAGGTCGCCCACCTTGCCCTGGAAGATGAGGTCGGCCACCAGCGGGGTGTTCAGCAGGATCTCGACCGCGGCGACGCGGCCCTTGCCTTCCTGGCGCGGCAGCAGGCGTTGCGAGATCAGCCCCTTCATGTTCAGCGACAGGTCCATCAGCAGCTGCGTGCGGCGCTCTTCCGGGAAGAAGTTGATCATGCGGTCGAGCGCCTGGTTGGAGCTGTTCGCGTGCAGCGTGGCCATGCACAGGTGGCCGGTCTCGGCGAAGGCGATGGCCAGGTCCATGGTCTCGCGGTCGCGGATCTCGCCCATCAGGATGACGTCGGGTGCCTGGCGCAGCGTGTTCTTCAGCGCGAGCTCCCAGCTGTCGGTGTCGATGCCGATCTCGCGCTGGGTGACGATGCAGTTCTTGTGCGGGTGCACGAACTCGACCGGATCCTCCACCGTGATGATGTGGCCGAAGGAGTTCTCGTTGCGCCAGTCGATCATCGCGGCCTGCGAGGTGGTCTTGCCGGAGCCGGTGGCCCCGACCATGATGATCAGGCCGCGCTTGCTCAGCGCGACGTCCTTGAGCACGCGCGGCAGGCCCAGGCTGTCGATGGTGGGGATCTGCGCCGGGATCGTCCGCAGCACCAGGCCGACGTGGCTCTGCTGCAGGAAGGCGTTGACGCGGAAGCGGCCGATGCCCGACGGCGAGATCGCGAAGTTGCACTCCTTGGTGCGCTCGAAGTCCGACGCCTGCTTGTCGTTCATGATCGCGCGCGCCAGCGCCATCGTGTGGGCGCCCGTGAGCGGCTGCGGCGACACCTTGGTGACCTTGCCGTCGACCTTGATCGCCGGGGGGAAGTCGGCCGTGAGGAACAGGTCGGAGCCATTGCGCGTGACCATCAGGCGCAGCAGGTCATTGACGAACTTCGATGCTTGTTCTCTTTCCATGGCTTCGCAACCTCTTCGTGACTACATCCGCGATCTTGCCAGCATCGGCCGGCGGCGGGGGTGTTCAATGGCAACGTGCCAGGCGCCCGCGCAAAGCGTGGCAAATCGCCGCTATTCGCGGGTGAGCAGCGCGGACAGCCGGGCGCTGACCTGGCGCAGCCGCAGCGACAGCCGCCGCGCGAGCCACGCGAGCATGGCGGCGGCCAGCCGCGGCTCATGCTGCATCATGCGGTCGAGCGCGGCCGCGCCGAGCACGGCGAACTTGGCCGGCGTGAGCGTGGTGCAGGCCGAGAAGCGGGCGCCCGCGTCGAGCAGCGACATCTCGCCGAGCACGTCCCCCGCGCGCGACTCGCCCAGGCGCGCCTTCGCGCCCCATGGCTGCACCCGCTCGACCGCGACCGTGCCATCGAGCACGATCAGCAGGAAATCGCCCTGCTCGTCCTGTCCGATCACCTGCCGGCCGGCCTCGACCTGCACGTACTCGAGGTAGTTGCCGAACACCGACAGGGCCTCCGGTCCCAGCTGCGACAGCTGCGGGTCCTGGCCGAACAGCTTGACCAGCGCCAGCGTGCCGAGCGCCGGCTCGTAGGGCTTGGTGTGCAGGTCGATGCTGCGCGTGTCCCAGCTGACCATCAGCTGCGTGTCCTGCTGCCCCTCCTGGAACTGCGTCGCGAAGTAGCTGGACGATTCGTCCCGCGGCGCGCTGGCCTGGGGCTCGGGCTTGCGGCGGAACCGGGCGAGGAGGTTTTTCACGGGCGCGGCGTGGGCAAATGCGGAAAGGGTGAGATCAGCCCGGGAAATTTTCCGGGAACTTGGCCTTCTGGCGGGCCTCCGCCGGCGCGATGACGTTGCGGCGCACGAGGTCGGCCAGGCACTGGTCGAGCGTCTGCATGCCCGCGGCGTTGCCCGTCTGGATGGACGAGTACATCTGCGCGATCTTGTTCTCGCGGATCAGGTTGCGGATGGCGGCGGTGCCCAGCATGATCTCGTAGGCGGCCGCGCGGCCGGTGCCGTCCTTGAGCTTGCACAGCGTCTGCGAGATGACGCCGATCAGCGATTCGGACAGCATCGCCCGCACCATGTCCTTCTCGGCCGCGGGGAACACGTCGACCACGCGGTCGATGGTCTTGGCGGCGCTCGAGGTGTGCAGCGTGCCGAACACCAGGTGGCCCGTCTCGGCCGCCGTCAGCGCGAGGCGGATCGTCTCCAGGTCGCGCATCTCGCCCACCAGGATGCAGTCCGGATCTTCGCGCAGCGCCGAGCGCAGCGCGTTGGAGAAGCTGAGCGTCTGCGGGCCGACTTCGCGCTGGTTGACGAGGCACTTCTTGGACTCGTGCACGAACTCGATCGGATCCTCGATGGTCAGCACGTGGCCGTAGCTGTTGTCGTTGAGGTGGTCCACCATCGCGGCCAGCGTCGTGGACTTGCCCGAGCCGGTGGGGCCGGTGACCAGCACCAGGCCGCGCGGCTTCATCGCCAGCTCCTGGAAGACCTTGGGGCAGTTCAGCTGCTCGAGCGTGAGGATCTTGGACGGGATGGTCCGAAACACGGCGCCGGCGCCGCGGTTCTGGTTGAAGGCGTTGACGCGAAAGCGCGCCAGGCCCTGGATCTCGAAGGAGAAGTCGCACTCGAGCGTGTCCTCGAAGTGCTTGCGCTGGGTGTCGTTCATGATGTCGTACACCAGGCCGTGGACCTGCTTGTGCGACATCGGGTCGACGTTGATGCGGCGAACGTCGCCGTGCACGCGGATCATGGGCGGCAGACCGGCCGACAGGTGCAGGTCGGATGCCTTGTTCTTGACCGAAAACGCGAGCAGTTGGGTGATGTCCATGTGTACCGTGACCCGGCAAGGGCTTATGCTCCGGCCCGAATGGCCAGCATTGCAGAGAACATACTACAGGTCCGGGCCCGAATTGAAGCGGCCTGCCGGGCATTTGACCGCCTTCCGGCCAGCGTGAACCTGTTGGCGGTGAGCAAGACGTGTCCGGGTGTTTCCGTGCGCGAGGCATTCGCCGCGGGGCAGCGCGATTTCGGCGAGAACTACGTGCAGGAGGCGCTCGCCAAGATCGACGAACTCGACGACCTGCGGGACCAGCTTCGCTGGCACCTGATCGGCCCGCTGCAAGGCAACAAGGCACGCGAGGTCGCCGCCCGTTTCGACTGGGTGCACGCCGTCGACCGCATGAAGCTGGCCCAGCGGCTGTCCGACCTGCGTCCGCCCGAGCTGGCGCCGTTGCAGGTCTGCCTGCAGGTCAACATCAGCGGCGAGGAGAGCAAGAGCGGCGTCGCGCCGGAGGCGGCGCTGGCATTGGCGCACGAGGTCGCGGCGCTGCCGCGGCTGAAGCTGCGCGGCCTGATGGCCATCCCCGAGCCAGCCGGCGACCTGGCGGCCCAGCGCACGCCGCACCGGGCGCTGCGCAAGCTGTTCGAGGCGATGAATGCCGAAGGGCTCGGCCTGGACACCCTGTCGATCGGGATGAGCGCCGACCTCGAGGCCGCGATCGCCGAAGGGGCGACCTGCGTGCGGATCGGGACGGCGATCTTCGGTGCGCGCCCCGCGAAGTCAGCCCCGATCGGCGCGAACACTTCGACGACGGACAGGCCGTCGCGCAGGTCCAGCGTCGAATCCATGAAGCCGTCGAACTTCAGCGTCGGGTCGTATTCGGCCTCGCCCAGCGTCTCGATGGCCTCCAGCGTGGGCCACGTGCGGCGGTAGATCACCGCGTTGCTGTTCATCGCGGCGCGCACCATCGTGCGGGCGGCCTGGCGATGCGCCCAGTCGTTGGCGGCTTGCTGCGTGACGGGTGCGATGGCGGTGGCTGCGTACATGGAGACCCTCGTTCGGTTCGTGTGGCGGCTGTGAACGTCGTCGTTCAATCGATGCCTGACTGTGCCCAACGAGGTAACCAAAGGCATCCCCACCGTGGGGGGCCACCGATGGGGGAGGCGACCTGCCAACTAGTTCACGACCGGTTCGCGCGGCGCCAGCGGCAGGGCCGCGGTGTTCTTGAGCTCCTCCATCACGGCGTAGGTGCGGACGTCGCGCACGCCGGGCAGGCTCCAGGCGACGGCGGCCACCAGGTCGCGATAGGCCCCCATGTGGGCCACGCGGGTCTTGAGCAGGTAGTCGAAGCCGCCGGCCACCTCGTGGCATTCGAGGATCTCCGGACGCAGCTGGACCGCCGCCTTGAATGCGGCGTTGACCTCGTTGCTCATGTCGGCCAGCCGCACCTCCGCGAACACGAGCAGGCCGGCCTGCAGCAGCACCGGGTTGAGGCGGGCGTGGAAGCCCAGGATCGTGCCGTCGCGCAGCAGCCGCTTCACGCGTTCGTGCGTGCTGGCCGACGACAGGCCGACCGCCTGGGCGAGCTTCAGGTTGGTGATGCGGCCGTCGGCCTGCAGGATGCGCAGCAGCGCGCGGTCGACGTCGTCGAGCGCGCCCCCGCCCGCCGCGGAGCCCTCGGCAAGCGGGGCGGCGACGCGTGCCCGCGGGCGGACGCGGGCGGGCGCGGGCCGCGCGTGCGCGATGGGATCGTTGGCCGCGGCAGCGGCGTCGTGGGCCTGCGGAGCGGCAGGCTCGCGCAGGTCGGGATCGGCGGACGGCATGGCCTCGACGGTGCCCCATCCCCTCCCGAACCGTTCACTGAATTGGCGCCGCCGCGCCGAGCAATCTGCGGCGTTGCAGCCAGGGCCGGGCGCGCATCCGGCGCAGGCAGGCCCTAGATCGGCAGCGCGTTGGTCGTCTTGACCTCTTCCATCACCGTGTACGTGCGCGTCTCGCGCACGCCCGGCAGGCTCCAGATGACCGAGGCGATCATCTCGCGGTAGGCGGCCATGTCGGCCACGCGGGTCTTGATCAGGTAGTCGAAGCCGCCGGCCACCAGGTGGCACTCCAGGATCTCGGGGCGCGTCTGCACGGCCGCCTTGAAGGTGTCCATGATGTCGGGCGCGGTGCGGTCCAGCAGCACCTCGATGAACACCATCATGCTGGCGCCGAGCTTGTTCGGGTTCAGCCGCGCTTCGTAGCCGAGGATGAAGTTCTCGCGCGTCAGGCGCTTCACGCGCTCGAGCACCGCGGTGGGCGACAAGTGCACCTCCTCGGCGAGCTTCAGGTTGCTGATGCGACCGTCCCGCTGCAGCACGCGCAGGATGCGGGCATCGATCTTGTCGATTCCCTTGTCGTTCGACAGATTCGACACCGTGGACGGTTCGGACTGGGGCTTGTTCATGCTGGACGAATCTCCGGGCTCTCTGGCGAAATCCGAATTTATCTCGTGGATTCTCGCTCTAAGCTACC
>JAEKKH010000113.1 GCA_019510465.1 Burkholderiales bacterium | reverse complement strand
ACGTCGGCTCAGAAGCGCGACGAGACGCTCAGCCCGCCGCGCAGCTGCTGCGAGACGCTGCCGGACAGGCTGCGCGACACCACGACGTCGACATGCAGCGTGCGCGAGGCGGCGAAGGCCATGCCGGTGTCGACATTGAGCAGCGAGGCGTCCGGCTGGGCGCGCGAGAGGCACTGGCCCGCCAGCTCCACGAAGCCCTGCAGCCGCGGCGTCCAGGACTTGCCCAGCGTCACCGCCAGCACGCCGGCGGCGTAGTGCCTGCCGCCGTCGCCGCGGTCGCGGTACACCCCCGGCATCACGCCCACGGACAGCTGGCCCGGCAGCTCCCACTGCGCCGTCGCGCGCAGCGAGGGCCGCACGTTGCGGTCGCGGAAGGCGGGCGAGCCCGTCGTCTCGACGTCGGCCAGCCAGGCGACGTGCGGCAGCCAGCCGGCGTCGCCGCCGCGCACGCGCCATTGCGCGCCGAGCGAGACGTCCGTGAAGCCGTGCACGCGGCGCAGGCGATCGTTGGCGGATTCCAGCGGCTGCTCGGTCGTGCCGTCGGCCGTGGCAGCGCGCAGCTCCATCGCCTGGCCGCGCACCGGCACGTCGAGCGCGGCGAAGCGCGATGCGACGCGGCGGACGGGCGACGCGTGCAGCTCGATCGGCAGCGGGAATACCGGGTCGTACTGCCAGCGGCCCAGGCCGACGACCGCGGGCGAATCGAGGAAGTCGACGTGCGCCGCCACCGGCTCGCCGTGCGCGGCCACGCACGCGCCCGCGGCCAGCAGCGTGGCGGCGAGGGAGCGGGCGATGGAAGCGAAGGCGCGCATGGTGGACGTTCCGGCGAGGCGATGCATCCGTCCCGCAACGGGCGTTCCTCGGCGAGGCCATGCAACGGCTGTCGTGGGACGGATGCATCGATCTTGCAGGCCGCCGCGGTGCGCGAAGGGCGCATCAGCGCTGCAAATGCCGCGCAGTTCGCGCGTCAGGCCATGATCACCTGCAGGCTGTGCTCGTAGGCGGCGGTGAGCGTGTCCAGGCGCTCCAGGATCGCCTCGCTGGCCTGCACCAGCATGCGCCGCCCGTCGGCGGTGTCCGCCGCGCGCAGGCCGCCGAGCAGGCGCAGCCATTCGTCGCGCACGTGGACGAGGGTCGCGCGGATGGCCGGCGAACTGAGCGGCGCCTGCTCCAGTTCGACGAGCGCCAGCTCGAAGGACTCGAGCAGGGCGTCGTGGCGCGGCCGCGGCTCGGCGCCTTCGGGATGCGCCGCATCGAGCAGGCATTGCTTGGCGATGCGCTGCGCGCGCATGCGCTGGCGTCCGCACTGGTTGACGATGTGCAGCGCGCGCCGGCCGGCGGCCTCCTGCAGCGCGTCGGTGAGCGCCTCGGCCGCGTCCAGCATGCGCGTGGCCGCGGCGTCGATGCGGCGCAGGTCGGCGGCGGCGACGCGCGGGCCCTGCATCGCCTGCGAGAGCACGTCCCAGCACGTGGCCGCGCGCGTGCACGCCGGCGCGGCGACGGTGCCGGCGCATTGCGCCGCCAGCATGTCGAGGTTGTCGCGCGCGCGCTGGCGCGACAGCACGACCTGGGTGGCGGCGTCCCGCGTGTCGATGCGCAGCAGCCGTTGCGCGGCCAGCCGCACGAGGCGTTGCGACAGCATGCGCAGCTGGCCCGCGCGGTTCATCGCGTCGGCCCAGCGCGCCGCCTCGAACACCGCGCGCGAGACCTCGCCGATGCGCAGGTTCACGCTCATCGCGGCGCCGCGCAGCAGGCGGAACGCCTCGTCCTCGTCGAGCCCGCGCGCCGTCATCAGCACGCCCTTGGCGCGGTCGACCCACTTGCGTTCGTCGAGCTGCTCCTGCGCGCGCGCGGCCGTGAGGCGCAGCGCGCGGTCGTGCGCGTGGCGGGCCTGCGCCATCACCAGCGCGGCCTCGACCTGCGCGGCGGCGATCTCGCCGGCGGCGTCCGGCTGCAGCGCCTGCCAGTGATGGACGCCGGCGGCCACCAGGGCCGGCAGCAGCGCCGCGTCGACCTGGCCCGGCGGCGTCAGCAGCAGCACCGACAGCGGCGGCTCGCCGTTCCAGCACGACAGCGCCGACAGCAGCTCGCCGGTGGCCCCCGGCGCCAGGCAGACCAGCTGCCCGCGCCCGTCGTCGATGGTGCAATGCACCAACTTGTTGCGATCCGATGCCGCACCCAGGTGCACGCCGCTGCGCTCGAGCGCGGTCCGCCAGGCCCCTTCGCGCGGGGTGGTGAGATCGAGCAGGAGGGCGGTTTCCATGGGTGGCGCGAGGGTGGCGGCGGGGCTGCCGGAGGGCGGTCTGCCCTCGGGCACTTGCACGCGCCGTGCCATTCGAAATCCGGCACGCGCCTTGCATGGATCGGCTCGTGGTGCAACGACGCACCGCCCGTGAAGCGTGCGGCCCGCAGGCCGTCCATCGACGCGCGAGAGCGCTCGAACTCTGCAACGCCTTCATCGGTTCCCTCGCTGCCGTCCGCATCGCCAGAGCGCGCACGCCGGCCCAAGCCCCCCCTTTTCGTCCAGCGTCCCGCCGACCTCCCTGCGTCGGCGCGGTCGTTGCTTTGCCACCTTCCACAGGATGACGTTTGCCATGACTCAATTCAGGAAATTCCTCGGCACGGGCCACGCCCCGACGCTGTTCGCCGCGTTCCTGTACTTCGGGTTCTCGTGCTGCACCTGGGTACTCAACGGCGCGATGGCGCCCTTCATCAGCGAGAGCTTCCACCTGAGCCCGGCGCAGAAGGGCCTGATGCTGTCGATCCCGATCATCGCGGGCGCGCTGTTCCGCTTCCCGCTGGGCGTGCTGTCGCAGTACATCGGCCGCAAGAACGCGACGCTGGTGGAGATGAGCCTGATCTCGGTGGCGATGCTGCTGGCCTTCTTCTTCGTGCACAGCTTCGACGCGCTGCTGGCGATGGGCGTGCTGCTGGGCGTGGCCGGCGCGAGCTTCGGCGTCGCGATGTCGCTGGGCTCGGGCTCGTTCCCGGCGCAGCACAAGGGCCTGGCGATGGGCATCGTCGGCGCCGGCAACGTCGGCACCGCGGTGGCCGTGCTGATCGCGCCGCCGCTGGCGCAGTGGCTGGGCTGGCAGACGGTGTACGCCGTGGCCGCGGTGGCAATGGCGATTCCGATGAGCGCCGTCTACTTCCTGGCCAAGGAGCCGGCCGACGTCGACCCGCATGCCGGCCTGCGCGCGCAGATGGCCTGCCTCGTCGAGCGCGACGGCTGGGCGTTCAGCCTGATCTACGCCGTGACCTTCGGCGGCTTCATCGGCTTCGTCAGCTTCCTGCCCTCGTATTACCACGACCAGTTCGGCGTCTCCAAGGTGCAGGCCGGCCAGCTGACGACGATCGTGGCCTTCATCGGCGCGGCGATGCGCATCGGCGGCGGCTGGTTGTCCGACCGCTTCGGCGGCATCAACACGCTGACCGTGGTGCTGGCCGCCGTCGCGCTCGGCCTGGCGGGCTGCGGCCTGGCCACCGGTTCGGTCGTGCTGACCACCTTGCTGCTGATGGCCTGCTTCGCGGCGCTCGGCGCGGGCAACGGCGCCGTCTACCAGCTGGTGCCGCTGCGCTGGCCGCTGACCACCGCGGTGGCCGGTTCGATGATCGGCGAACTGGGCGCGCTCGGCGGGGGCCTCGTGCCCAACGCGATGGGCCTCGCGCGCCAGTACCTGGGCACGTATGCCTGGGGCTTCGGCTTCTTCGCGGTGTTCGCGCTCGGCACGCTGGTGCTGCTGCGCAGCCTGCAGTCCGACTGGACGAGCCGCTGGGTCGGCGCTGGCGGCCGCGCGCGCGTCGGCGCCCACTCGCCCGTCGAGCCGCACCCCGGCATGACGCCCGGCCTGGCCGAGGCGGCCTGATCGGCGTCCCGCGAACCAAGCACGGAAAAAGGCTCCGCGATGAAGAAGCTCAAACTGGTGATGATCGGCAACGGCATGGCGGGCGTGCGCACGCTCGAGGAACTGCTGAAGATCGCGCCCGACCTGTACGACATCACGGTGTTCGGCGCCGAGCCGCACCCGAACTACAACCGCATCCTGCTGTCGCCGGTGCTCGCGGGCGAGCAGACCATCGCCGAGATCGTGCTCAACCCGCTGGCCTGGTACGCCGACAACGGCATCACGCTGCACCTGGGCAAGACGGTGACGCGCATCGACCGCGTGCGCCGCATCGTGCACGCGGCCGACGGCACGCAGGCACCGTACGACCGCCTGCTGATCGCCACCGGCTCGACGCCGTTCATGCTGCCGGTGCCGGGCAAGGAACTCGCCGGCGTGATCGGCTACCGCGACATCGCCGACACCGAGGCGATGATCGATGCCGCCACGAAATACAGGCACGCGGTGGTGATCGGCGGCGGCCTGCTGGGCCTCGAGGCGGCCAACGGCCTGATGCTGCGCGGCATGAAGGTGACCGTGGTGCACATCGCGCCATGGCTGATGGAGCGCCAGCTCGACGACGTGGCCGGCGGCCTTCTGCGCCAGTCGCTGGTCGACCGCGGCCTGGATTTCCTGATCGGCGCGCAGACCGAGGCGCTGCTGGGCGACGGCCCCGACGGCGCGACGGGCCGCGTCAAGGCGGTGCGTTTCAAGGACGGCACGGAGGTGCCGGCCGACCTCGTCGTGATGGCCGCCGGCATCCGCCCCAACACGGCGCTCGCGGAGGCGACGGGCCTGCACTGCCAGCGCGGCATCGTCGTCACCGACACGCTGCAGACCGTCACCGACGCGCGCATCTGGGCGGTGGGCGAGTGCGCCGCGCACCGCGGCACCGCCTACGGCCTGGTCGCGCCGCTGTTCGAGCAGGCCAAGGTCTGCGCGACGCACCTGGCCGAGTTCGGCATCGGCCGCTATCTCGGCAGCCAGGTCTCGACCAAGCTCAAGGTGACCGGCATCGACCTGTTCTCGGCGGGCGACTTCATGGGCGGCGAGGGCTGCGATTCCATCGTGCTGTCCGACCCGCAGGGCGGCGTCTACAAGAAGCTCGTCATCAAGGACGACAAGCTCGTCGGCGCCTGCCTGTACGGCGACACCGTGGACGGCAGCTGGTACTTCAAGCTGCTGCGCGAGGGCCGCTCCGTGTCGGACATCCGCGACCGCCTCATGTTCGGCGAATCCAGCCTCGGCGACGCCGGCCACCAGGGCCAGAACAAGGCCGCCGCGATGGCCGACGCCGACGAGGTCTGCGGCTGCAACGGCGTGACCAAGGGCGCGATCTGCAAGGCGATCAAGGACAAGGGCCTGTTCACGCTGGACGACGTGCGCAAGCACACGAAGGCCAGCGCCTCCTGCGGCTCGTGCACGGGCCTGGTCGAGCAGATCATCATGGCCACGGCCGGCGGCGACTACTCCACGGCGCCGCGCAAGAAGGCGATGTGCGGCTGCACCGAGCACTCGCACCAGGACGTGCGCGACGCCATCCGCCAGCTCAAGCTGCTGACCATCGCCGACACGCAGCGCGCGCTGTCCTGGCGCACGCCCAACGGCTGCTCGTCGTGCCGTCCGGCGCTGAACTACTACCTGATCAGCACCTGGCCCAAGGAAGCCAGGGACGATCCGCAGAGCCGCTACATCAACGAGCGCTCGCACGCCAACATCCAGAAGGACGGCACCTACTCGGTGATCCCGCGCATGTGGGGCGGCGAGACGACGGCGGCCGAGCTGCGCCGCATCGCCGACGTCGTCGACAAGTACAAGATTCCGACGGTCAAGGTCACCGGCGGCCAGCGCATCGACCTGCTGGGCGTGAAGAAGGAGGACCTGGTCGACGTGTGGAAGGACATCGGCATGCCCTCCGGCCACGCGTACGCGAAGGCGCTGCGCACCGTCAAGACCTGCGTGGGCAGCGAGTGGTGCCGCTTCGGAACGCAGGACTCGACGCAACTGGGCAAGGATCTCGAGCGCGGCCTGTGGCGCATGTACGCGCCGCACAAGGTCAAGCTGGCCGTGTCGGGCTGCCCGCGCAACTGCGCCGAGTCGGGCATCAAGGACATCGGCGTGATCGGCGTGGAGTCCGGCTGGGAGCTCTACGTCGGCGGCAACGGCGGCATCAAGACCGAGGCCGGGCAGTTCTTCTGCAAGGTGCGCACCGCCGACGAGGTGATGGAGGTCAGCGGCGCGTTCCTGCAGCTGTACCGCGAGGAAGGCTGGTACCTGGAGCGCACCGTGCACTGGATCGCCCGCGTCGGTCTGGACTCGGTCAAGCAGCGCGTGCTCGACGACGTCGCCAACCGCAAGGCGCTGTGGGAGCGCCTGCAGTTCGCGCTCGACGGCGAGCCCGACCCGTGGTTCGAGCATGACAAGGCATCGGTGGACACGCGGCAGTTCATCCCGCTGGTGCCGGCGTGAGGCGTGAGGAGACGACATCAATGAACGACTGGATCGAAATCTGCCGCGTCGACGACATTCCCGTGCTCGGCGCCCGCCGGGTGCGGCGCCCGGCCGGCACGGACGTCGCGATCTTCCGCACCGAGAGCGACCGCGTCTTCGCGCTGCTCGATCGCTGCCCGCACAAGGGCGGCCCGCTGAGCCAGGGCATCGTGTTCGGCGAGCACGTGGCGTGTCCGCTGCACAACTGGGCGATCGCGCTGGAGGACGGCCAGGCGCGTGCGCCGGACATCGGCTGCGCGACGCGTTTCGAGGTGCGCGTCGAGGGCGGCGCCGTCAGCCTGCTGGCCAGCGAGCTCGCCACGCTGGCCATCGACGACGCCGACGCCGCGGCCGCGCTCGCCGCCGCGCGCAAGGTGATCGCCATCGCCAGCGCCTGAGCACCATGGGCGCGCCGCGGATCATCCCCATCGCCGACGGGCTGCGCGAGACGCGGTCGACGTGCCCGTACTGCGGCACGGGCTGCGGCGTGATCATCCGCAGCGAAGGCGCCGCCATCGTCGACGTGCGCGGCGACCCCGACCACCCGGCCAACTTCGGCCGGCTGTGCACCAAGGGCAGCACGCTGCACCTGACCGCGGCGCCGCACGTGAGCGCGCAGGCGCGGCTGCTGCATCCGATGAGGCGCGAGCGCCGCGGCACGGCGCCGCGCGAGATCGGCTGGGACGCGGCGAACGCGCTGCTCGCCGATCGCATCGTCGAGACCGTGGACCGGCACGGCGCCGACGCCATCGGCCTGTACATCTCGGGCCAGCTGCTGACCGAGGACTACTACGTCTTCAACAAGTTCGCCAAAGGGCTGCTGGGCACCAACAACATCGACACCAACTCGCGGCTGTGCATGTCGAGCGCGGTGTCGGGCTACAAGGCGACGCTCGGCGCCGACGCGCCGCCGGCGTGCTACGAGGATCTCGGCCACGCCGACCTCGTCTACATCACCGGCAGCAACCTCGCCTGGGCGCATCCGATCCTGTGCCGCCGGCTGGAGGACGCGAAGGCCGCGCGACCGCAGCAGAAGTGGATCGTCGTCGACCCGCGCAGGACGGAGACGGCCGCGATGGCCGACCTGCACCTGCAGATCCTGCCGGGCAGCGACGTCGCGCTGTCGCACGGCCTGCTGCACCTGATGCTGTGGGAGGGCTACGCCGACCACGCGTTCATCCGCGCCCACACCACCGGCTTCGAGGCGCTGCGCGACCGCGTGCGCGAATGCACGGTGCGCGAGACGGCGCGCGTGACGGGCCTGCGCGAGGAGGACATCGTCACCGCCGCGCGCTGGTGGGGCGAATCGGCGGCGGTGCTGTCGCTGTACTGCCAGGGCCTGAACCAGAGCGCCCAAGGCACCGCCAACAACGCGTCGCTGATCAACCTGCACCTGGCGACCGGCCAGGTCGGCCGGCCCGGCGCGGGTCCGTTCTCGCTCACCGGGCAGCCCAACGCGATGGGCGGGCGCGAGGTGGGCGGGCTCGCCAACCTCATGTCGGCGCACCGCGACATGGCCGATGCCGCGCACCGCGCGGAGGTCGCCGCGCTGTGGGGCGTTGACGACGTGCCGAGCCGCCCCGGCAGGACGGCCGTCGAGATGTTCCAGGCCGCGGCCGACGGCGAGATCAAGCTGCTGTGGATCGCCTGCACGAACCCTGCGCAGTCGCTGCCCGACCAGGCCACCGTGCGGCGTGCGCTCGAGCGCGCCGAGTTCGTCGTGCTGCAGGAGGCGTTCGCCACGACCGCCACCGCGGCCTTCGCCGACCTGCTGCTGCCCGCGTCGACCTGGGGCGAGAAGGAAGGCAGCGTCACCAACAGCGAGCGCCGCATCAGCCGCGTGCGGCCGGCGGTGCCGGCGCCGGGCCAGGCACGCGCGGACTGGCGCATCGTCGTCGACGTCGCGCGCCGCGTCGAGCAGCGGCTGCGGCCGACGAGCCGCTCGCTGTTCCCGTACGAGGACGCGGAGTCGATCTGGAACGAGCATCGCGAGACCACGCGCGGCCGCGATCTGGACATCACCGGCCTGAGCTACGCGCGGATCGAGCGCGATGGCCCGCAGCAGTGGCCGTTTCCCGAAGGCGCCTCGACCGGCGCCGCGCGCCTGTATGCCGACGGCCGCTTCGCGACGGCCGACGGCCGCGCGCGCTTCTTCGACGCCGAGGCGAAGCTGCCCGCCGAGCCGCGCGACGCCCGCTTCCCCTTCTCGCTGACCACCGGCCGGCTGCGCGACCAGTGGCACGGCATGAGCCGCACCGGCACGCTCGGGCGCCTGTTCGGCCAGGTCGGCGAGCCGTCCGTCGACCTTTGCGCGCAGGACATGGCGCGCCTGAACCTCGGCGACGGCGACCTCGTGCGCGTCACCTCGCGCCGCGGCGAGCTGGTGCTGCCCGCACGCCGCAGCGCCAGCCAGATCTCGGCGCAGGCGTTCATCGCGATGCACTGGGGCAGCGAGGTGCTGACCGGCCGCGGCGACGGGGCCGATCCGTTCGCCGGCATCAACGCGTTGACCACGCCCGCGTACTGCCCCACCTCGCGCCAACCCGAGCTCAAGCACTGCGCCGTGCGCATCGCGCGCGCCGGCCTGCCCTGGCGCCTGCGCGCAATGGCCTGGCTGCCGCAGGACGAGGCCCTGGCGCGGCGTGAGCGCATCCGTCCGCAGCTCGCGCAGTTCGGCTACGCCGCCTGCCTGCCATTCGGACGCGAGCCGGACGCGCACGGGCGCGTCGGCCTGTGGCTGGACATCGCCGACAAGGACACCCCCGACGACATCGCGCTGAACGCGCTGCGCGTCGAGCTGGGCCTCGAGGCCTCGGCCGTGCTCGACTACCGCGACCCGCGCACCGGCGTGCAGCGCGCATTGCGCGTCGCGCGCGATGCCGCCGGCGCGCAGTGGCTGCAGGGGTTCTGGGTCGCCGGAGGCGACGCGGCCGATGCCGCGCTCGCGGCCTGGTGGCGCGAGACGCTGCAGGGCGATGCGGCGCTCGCGATGCCCGCGCACCGGCTTCTGGCGCCTGGCGCGCGCGAGGGCCGCGCCGGCGCCGCCCCCGCGAGTCCGCAGCTGTGCACCTGTTTCGACGTGAGCGTCGCGCAGGTCGCCGACGCGCTGGCCGTGGCCAGCGGCGACGCCGCCGCGCGCCTCGCCCAGGCCCAGGGCAGGCTGCGCTGCGGCACCAACTGCGGCTCCTGCCTGCCCGACCTGCGCCGCCTGGCCCAGCAGGCCTGCGACCGCGACGCCGTCTCCACCGCCACGCCCTGAACGACGCCATGACCACGATCCCGTATCCCGTCCACCTCGTCGGCGCCGGCCCCGGCGACCCCGAGCTCCTCACGCTGAAGGCGCTGCGGGTGCTGCGCCAGGCCACGGTGATTCTGGTCGACGACCTCGTCGGCGAGCAGGTGCTCGCGGCCGCGCTGGACGGCGTGGCGGCGTCGCCGCGCGTCGTGCGCGTGGGCAAGCGCGGCGGCTGCGCGTCGACGCCGCAGGAGTTCATCGAGAAGCTCATGGTGCGCGAGGCGCTGTCCGGCGAGCGCGTCGTCCGGCTCAAGGGCGGCGACCCGCTGGTGTTCGGCCGCGCCGGCGAGGAGATCGCGGCGTTGCGCGCGGCCGGCATCGACGTCGAGATCGTCAACGGCATCACCTCCGGCCTGGCGGCGGCGGGGTCGGCGGGCATCGGGTGGACGGACCGCCGGGCCGGCGCGCAGGGGGTGCTGCTGGTCACCGGCCACGCGGGCCACGGCTGCGAGGAACCCGACTGGGACGCCATCGCCCGCGTCGCGGCCGGCGGCGTGACGCTGGTGGTCTACATGGGCGTCGCGCGCGCCGAGGCCGTCGTCGGCCACCTGCGCATCGCCCTGCCTGGCGACCTGCCGGTGGCCGTCGTGCAACGCGCGAGCGCGGTCGATGAAGTGATCGCTCGCACGACGCTGGACGCGCTCGTCGACACGCTCCGCACCGAGCGGATCGGCAGTCCCGCGATCCTCGTGATCGGCCGGGTGGCGGGCCTGGCGGCGGAAGTCGCCGCGTGCCCGAGCGCCACGACGGGGCCTCTTGCGAGCACCCGCAGGGCGTCGTCCGGGGCGTAGCGAAGACCTCGAGCCCGTCATCCCGCGCGCGGGATGACACCGGGTTGGTGCAGCGGACAGCCCGCCCCGAGCACGAAGCGCCGGCGCAGGCCCATCCCACGAACATGGGGAACAGGCCGGCTGCACTTACACTTTGCGGCGTTGGGCAGCCCGGCCGGGGCCATGAGCGGTAGAAAATCACGCCGGCGGCGGTCATACGTTACGACGGTGAACAAAAATCTCCGCCGGGCGTGAGGCATGTCCTGGCCTTGTTGTTTTCCACCCATGCCCGGCCGCGGGGCGCTGCCTAGAATCGAGGCATCGGGCGTCGGGCCCGGCAGCGCGGGCCAGGAGTCCGCCTTGGAACCATGAGCAAGACATACGTCGTTTCCGGGTGCGGCATGAAGTTCGATGCGGCGCTGTGGCCGGTGCCGGCCAACGTCGAGATCCACTTCTACTTCCAGTGCATGCGCGAGCCGCAGCTCTACAAGACGCGCACGATCCTGGACAAGCTGATGCTGGAAGTCGGCATGTTTCCCGATCGCGTGGCCATGCCCGGCGACATGATCCCGAGCCATTTCGTCTGGGCGCATGCCGGTGAGCAGCCGGCCTCGGGCGTCTTCCGCCGCCAGTCCGGCCAGCTCGCGATGGACCTCGGCGACACCGACGCGTCGCGCCCGGTCGCCCTGAGCCATATCGTCAAGACGCTGAGCGCCGACCGCGCGCGCAGCAACACCGCCATCCACTGGATCGTGCGCGAATCCGAGGACCTGGCCGAGCTGTCCGGCCTCGACTGCCAATACCCGCCGCGCCTGCGCAGCGGCGGCACCGACGATGGCGACGAGTCGCGCGAGATGCCGCTGTCCGGCCAGATGCCGCTGCGCCCGAGCCAGCGCATGCCGCTGTCGCCGATGGGCATGGGGCCGACCGAGGCCTGGCCGGGCGTGCGCCGGCGCTGACGCGGCTGCTACGGCCTGTGCAACGGGCCCGCGTCGCGGTTCAAGCGACCCGCTCTGCCGGTTCGTGCGCGTACACCACGAAGCCGTGGTGGCGCGCCACCTGGTCATACAGCCGCCGCGCCGTCGTGTTGTCTTCCTTCGTCTGCCAGTAGACGCGCCTGGCGCCGGCGTCGCGGGCCCGCGCGTACACGCCTTCGATCAGCGCCCGGGCCACGCCGCGCCCGCGCGCCGCGGGCGCGGTGAACAGGTCCTGCAGGTAGCACACTGGCTCGATGCGCGTGGTGCTGCGGTGGAACAGGAAGTGGGTGATGCCCAGCAGGCCGCTGGCATCCTCGGCGACCAGGGCGTGCACCGGCTCGCCGGCGTCGAACAGTCGCTGCCACAGCACGTCGGTGATCGCTGACGGGAGCGCCGTCGCGCCCTCGCGGCCATAGAACGCGTTGTAGCCGTCCCAGAGCGGCGCCCAGGCGGCGCGGTCGGAAGGTGCAATCGGGCGGATGGTCAGGTCGGTCATGTGTTCAGCGCGGCGTCGCCACCGGCGTGCGCTTCATTGTTGGGGACAGTCCGGCTGGACGATCTGCGGGCAGACGCGCGCGCCATTGCGCGTCACGCCCTTGCCGCCCGCGACCCGATGCTGGTCGAAGCAGCCCTGGGACTGCATGTAGATCTGCCACTTCCAGGCGCAGCTGCCGGCGGCGGGCGGCGCCTTGGGCCGCGGCGCCGAGGGGCGCGCGGCCTCTGGCTCGTCGGCGGGAGTGTCGACCTGGCGCTGGTCCTGCACCTCGGACAGGCGCTGCTGCGCCCGCGCGACATCGTCCGGGTCGGGTTGGTCGTCGCGTACGCTGACCAGGGCCGCCGAGGCGCCGGCGGCCGGGCGGTCGCCGTAGTGGACGACACCCTTGCCGTCCTTCCACTTGTAGACGTCCAGCGCATGCGCGCCGCCGGCCAGCGCGGCGACGAGGGCGAAGGCGATGACGGGCTTCATGGCGGCGGCCTTCCTGGACGGCGAATCGCGATGCCGCCATTGTGCCGCGCGCGGCGGCGGCGGCCTCAGGACGCGATGGCCTTGTCCACCAGCGCCTGGGCCTCGTCGAGCAGGCGCTCGAGGTGCGCCGCGCCGTCGAAGCTCTCGGCGTAGATCTTGTAGATGTCCTCGGTGCCCGACGGCCGCGCCGCGAACCAGCCGCTCCGCGAGCTCACGCGGATGCCGCCGATGGCCGCGCCGTTGCCCGGCGCCGTCGCGGTGACCTCGGTGATGGGCTCGCCCGCGATCTCCTGGGTGGTGATCGCCTCGGGCGACAGCGCGGACAGGCGCTTCTTCTGCTGCGCGTCGGCCGGCGCCTCGACGCGGTCGGAGACCGGCGTGCCGAGTTCCTTCGTCATCTGCTCGTAGGCCGCCGACGGATCGCGGCCCGTCTTCGCGGTGATCTCCGCGGCCAGCAGCGCGGCGGTGATGCCGTCCTTGTCGGTCGTCCAGGCCGTGCCGTCGCGGCGCAGGAACGCGGCGCCGGCGCTCTCCTCGCCGCCGAAGCCGAAGCTGCCGTCGGCCAGGCCCGCCGCGAACCACTTGAAACCGACGGGCACCTCCACCATGCGGCGCTGCAGGCGCTGCGCGACGAGGTCGATCATGCGCGACGACACCACCGTCTTGCCGATCGCCGCCTTCGCGCCCCACTGCGGGCGGTTGCGAAACAGGTAGTCGATGGCCACGGCCAGGTAGCTGTTGGGCTGCATCAGGCCGGCGCTGCGCGTGACGATGCCGTGGCGGTCGTGGTCCGTGTCGCAGGCGAACGCGACGTCGAACCGGCTCTTGAGGTCCACCAGGCGCGCCATCGCATACGGCGAGGACGGGTCCATGCGGATCCTGCCGTCCCAGTCCATGCTCATGAACGAGAAGGTCGGGTCGACCACGTCGCTGACCACGCTCAGGTCGAGCCGGTACTGGTCGGCGATGCGGCTCCAGTAGTGCACGCCGGCGCCGCCCAGCGGGTCGACGCCGAGTCGGACTCGGGCGTCGCGGATCGCGGCCATGTCGATGACGTTGCCGAGGTCGGCCACGTACCAGCCGAGGTAGTCGCGCCGGTGCGTCGTGGGCGCGGCGAGCGCCTTCGCGTAGGTCATGCGCCGGACCCCCGCGAGGTCCTTCTCGAGGTAGGCGTTGGCCGCGGCCTGGATGGCCCTGGTGATGTCGTCGGCCGCCGGGCCGCCGTTGGTCGGGTTGTACTTGAAGCCGCCGTTGTCGGGCGGGTTGTGCGACGGCGTCACCACGATGCCGTCGGCCAGCCGCGAGTTGCGCTCGCGGTTGTGGGTGAGGATGGCGTGCGAGATGGCCGGCGTGGGCGTGTATTCGTCGTTCTGCGCCAGCATCGTGTCGACGCCGTTGGCCGCCAGCACCTCGAGCGCGCTGCGCAGCGCGGGCTCGGACAGCGCGTGCGTGTCGATGCCGATGAACAGCGGCCCGGCGATGCCTTGCGCGGC
>JAEKKH010000112.1 GCA_019510465.1 Burkholderiales bacterium | reverse complement strand
CGCGCTTCCGGCGCGCCCACATTTCATTGATTTCAGCGGGACTTGGCCTTACAAAATCGGATCTCATCGTCAACGTTCACCTTGGTTTTCATCATTTTCCAAAGTGTTGCGCTGACCCGTTGACTCCGCCCCTGACCCCGCCTTGCGGCCGAGGGACGCCGGCGAAACGCCAGCGGCTGGCGGGTCGAACGAGCCGGCCTGCGCCGGACGCGTATCGGGCCCGGGCCCGATCAGGGCGTGTACTCGATCGCGATGCACTGATCTCGTCGGGGTCAGGTCTTGAATCGCGCACTCAAGACCTGACCCTGCAACGTTCAAGACCTGACCCCGCCTTGCGGCCGGGGGACGCCGGCGAAACGCCAGCGGCTAGCGGTCGAACGAGCCGCTCTCGCCGGACCCGCATCGGGCCCGGCCCGATCAGGGCGTGTACTCGATCGCGATGCCCTTGAAATCGACCGCGTTGTTCGGCGTCTTGATCGACAGGTTGCTGACGTGGCGGAACGCGAAGCCGGCGCGCCAGTGGCCGTCGGCGCTGCTGATGCCCACGCCGAAGTGGTCGGAGAACTGGAAGTTGCTGCCCTTCTGGCGGTCGCCGATGCGCGACTCGCTCAGGTAGGCCGGGCCGATGCCGAACTCGAGGTCCAGGCGCGCGCCGCTGGAGACCGGGTAGCGCCAGTGCATCATCGGCACGAAGGCGACGTCCCAGGCGCTGTGCGAATACAGGCTGTCGGACTTCGCCTGCCACGAGCTCGCCGAGAGCAGCGGCGACATGTCCAGCGAGAACGGGCCGACCTCAGTCAGCTTGCATTCGTGGCGCTCGGCGCCGATCGATTCGGTCGACAGCTCGCCGTCCTTGGCGGCGAACGCGCGCGCGCCCCAGCCGTCGTTGCCCGGCGTGCCGTGGCCGAGGCAGCCGAAGAACGGGGCGCCCTTGAGCGCCGCGACGGTCCAGGTGGCGATGGTGCCCGCGATGGCGGTGTTCTTCAGCGCGCTGCCGGTGCCGGTCTCGGCGTGCGCCGGGACGGCGGCGGCGAGCGCCAGCACGGCGGCGGCGAGGATCGCGCGCGTGGCCGGGCGCGGGCGGCGGGGGGCGGAGATGGTCGAGTGCATCCGCGCACTGTAGCCTGCCGGCGCGAAATCCCTGATGCCGGGCCGGACGCCCGTCGGCGCCGCGCGACAGGCCCGTCGCACCGGAAGGGATAATCGCCGACCACTCTCGTCAGACGCCCTCTGGATGTTCCTCGTTGCCTGGATCTCGCGCTGGCCGCTGCGCCTGCTGCATGCCGTCGGCGGCCTGCTGGGCTGGCTCGTCTGGCTGTGCTCGCCGACTTACCGCCGGCGGCTGCGCACAAACGCCGAACTGGCGGGCGTCGCCGCGCGCGACCGGCGGCGCTCCATCGCCGAGGCCGGGCGCATGGTCGCCGAGACGCCGTGGCTGTGGCTGAGGGCGACCAACGACGACCTGCTGCGCCAGGTGCAGTGGCGCGGCGCCGAGGCGCTGGAGGGCTACATCGCCGAGCGCCGGCCGCTGGTGATCCTGACGCCGCACATGGGCAGCTTCGAGGTCGCCGCGCGGGCCTACACCGCGCGCTGGGGCGCCGTGCAGCCGGTCACGGTGCTGTACCGCCCGGCGCGCCAGCGCGCGCTGCGCGAATTCCAGGAACAGGCGCGCCGCCGTCCCACGATGCCCACCGCGCCCGCCAGCCTGGCCGGCGTGCGCCAGATGCTACGCGCGCTCCGGCGGCGCGAGTCGGTCGGCCTGCTGCCCGACCAGGTGCCGCCCGAAAGCCAGGGCGTGTGGGCGCCGTTCTTCGGCCAGCCGGCCTACACGATGACGCTCGCCGCGCGACTGTCGCAGCAGGCCGGCGCGCACTGCCTGGTGCTGCGCTGCGAACGCCTGCCGCGCGGCGCCGGCTACGTGATCCACGCGAGCGAGCTGGTGCGGCCGCTGCCCGCGGGCACCGACGCGGCCTCGCTGGCCGAGGCCGCCACCATCGTCAACGAGACCATGGAACGCGAGATCCTGGCCGACCCCGGCCAGTACCTCTGGGGGTACAACCGCTACAAGGCGCCGCGTGCGGCCGAGACGGCGGAACCCCGCCCCGAAGGAACCGAATGAACGTCGTCGCACGCCTGGTGCTGGGCTTCCTGTGGCTGCTCAGCTGGCTGCCGCTGGCGCTGCAGGCCGCCGTCGGCCGCGGCCTGGGCAAGTTGCTGTGGGTGCTCGCGGGATCGCGCCGGCGGATCGCGCTGCGCAACCTCGAGCTCACGATGCCCGACAAGACGCCGCAGGAGCGCCGCGCCATCGCGCGCGAGAACTTCCAGTGGATCGCGCGCAGCATCCTCGAGCGCGGCCTGCTCTGGTACGCCTCGCCCGAGCGGCTGCGGCGGCTCATCCACGTCGAGGGCGACATCGGCTTCGCCGAGCGCACGCCGGATGCCGTGATGTGGCTGGCGCCGCACTTCGTGGCGCTCGACGTGGCCGGCCAGTCGACGCAGCTGTTCCAGAACCGCCAGGTCGGCTCCATCTACCAGCGCCAGAGCATCCCGGTGTTCGACGAGGCGATCCGCAAGGGCCGCCTGCGCTTTGCCAACGGGCAGGTGTTCTCGCGCCACGAGAAGGCGCTGCCGCTGATCCGCGCGATCCGCCGCGGCTACGCGTTCTTCAACCTGCCCGACATGGACTTCGGCCCGCAGGAAGCCGTGTTCGTGCCCTTCATGGGCGTGCCCGCGGCCACGCTGACGGCGCCGTCGAAGATGGCCCGGTCGCTGGCCATGACGGTGCAGCCCGTGGTCGCCGAGATCCTGCCCGGCGGGCAGGGCTACCGCGTGCGCTACCTCGAGCCGTGGAAGGATTTCCCGACCGACGATCCCGTGGCCGACGCCGCGCGCATGAACGAGTGGATCGCCTCGGAGGTGCGGCGCAACCCGTCGCAGTACTACTGGGTGCACAAGCGCTTCAAGACGCGCCCGCCGGGCGAGCCGAGCCTGTACTGACGGCGCGGCTAGTCGGTGGCCGCGTCGATGAGGGCGCCGACGACGTCGCTTGCTACCTCCCCTGCGACGGCCTCGCCGAACGTCAGGCCGGAGCTGTCATCCCAGCCTCGGCGGCCGTCGCCGCCGGTCTCGGGCAGGCGCATCAGACCGCGCAGCACTCCCCAGCTGACCAGGACGGCCAGCGCGAGCGACAGGACGGCCACCAGCACCGTGTGCGAAGGCCCGAGCCATCCGCCCAGGCCCTTGTGCGCGCCGACATGGCCGAGGCCACCGAGCACCAGGGCCACCCCGCAGCGCAGGACGATGGTGATGAACGACAGCCGCACGCCCGGATCGCCGTAGCCCGGTTGCACGGCGGAGTTGCCGCCGGGCGAGCGCGCGTGACGGCGCGGCGACGGGTCTGTCCAGCCCACCGTCAGATCTCGCCGCCCTCGAGCCTGACGAACGGCCCGAAGCACTGGCGCCCGTCCTCGGCCAGGCAGACGATGAAGCGATCCTTGGCGGGGTTCATCATCACGTAGCGGGTGGTGGTCTTGCCGGGCTTGGTCACCTGGCCCCAGCAATCCTTCTTGCCGTTGTCCTTGACCAGCGTGTCGACCCACTTGTAGTAGCCGCGCGCGCTCGGCTGGTCGGTGATGGTGAACGTGGACTGGGCGACCTCGTCGGCACTGGTGATCAGCGTGCGGCCGCTGCGGTCGATGCGGTAGACCTCGGCGCAGTCGTCGTCGCGCTTGGCGATCTGCCAGGCGCCCAGGAACGGGTGGTCGGCGCGCACCGGCAGCGGCGCGTCGGCGGGCGCGGCGACGGCGGCCCGGCAGGCGAGCGCCAGGGCGAGCAGCAGCAGGGATTTCATGCGGGGCTTGTCCTTGGAGGTCGACGACGCCGGCGGCTCCGTTCCGATCGATTCTGCCTGAGCGCGCGCCGGCGCGCTCGCCCGCCGGCGCGGGCGGCGCGTCACGCGGCTGTGGAAGAATCGTTGCTCGCCCGCGTGTCCGGGAACGGCCGGCGCCCCGCTTGCCGCGCCGGTGCCCAGCCACCGTCCAGGGACCAAGGAGCCCGCCATGACCCGCCACGCCCTCCCGCCCGTCGCCGCGCTGTGCGCCGCCGCCCTGCTCACCGTCGCGCCGCCGGCCGCCTCCGCCGCGGACATCGCCGCCAGGCCGCCCGCCACGCCCGCCCAGCCCAAGCCGCGCACGGGCGCCTACAAGGTCACCAGGCGCGGCGCGCACCTGGTCCGCGCGCGCTGCCTCGAGGGTGGCCATGTCGTGGTGCCCACGCACGAGAAGGCCACGGCCGCCCAGCGCGACCGCGACATCCACGAAGCCTGCAAGACTGTCGACTACACCCGATGAAGCGCCTCTCGCCGATCGCCATCCTCGCCGCATTCGCCGCCACCCTCGCGGCCGCCCCCGCGCCGGCCCAGACCGCCGCCTCCGCGCCGCCGGCCGAATGGGGCACGCCGCTGCACGGCCCCGCGCCCGCCGCCGAGCCGGCATCCGCCGCCAGCGCCGTCACCACCATCGTGCTGCCGCCGCGCAGCGCCTTCGCCGCGGCGCGCGCCAACGGCGGCCTGGCCACCGGCGATTACTTCCACGACTTCGCCGAGCTCATCGTGCGGGTGCGCAGCGTCAAGTGGATCGAGGAGATCTGCAGCGAGACCTTCCCCGCCACCGCCGAGGCCAACCGCCATGCCTACGAGGTCTGGCACGTCGACAACGGCTCGTTCGTCGACGAGGTCGAGGGCCAGTTCCTGGTCATCGCGAAGTACTGGGGCGACGAATCGCCCACCGCGCGCAAGGAAGGCCTGACCGTGGAGCAGCTCAAGGCCAAGGTCGACGCCAACCGGGCCGGCCTGCGCCAGGACTTCCTCTCGCGCGGCATGAAGTCGTTCCAGACGCGCTGCGAGGCCTATCCGGAGATCCTGCTGTCGCCGCAGCTGGACTTCGAACGCTCGCAGGCCGACCTGGTGCGATCGGTGCGCATGGGTCCGGGGCAGGCTCGATGAGGGCCGCGTCGGGCGGCCCGGCCTCGTCGCTGCTGCTGGCCCTGCTGGCCGGCCGCGACCGGGCGGCCGGCTCGGCGTCGGGCGGCGCCACGATGCAGGCGCCCGCCAAGGTGACGCCGATCGACTGACGGCGCGTCAGCCTCCGACGATCGAATACGCCTCCCGCTGCGCCCGCAGCCACTGCACCATCTCGTTCGCGTCGGCGAGGTCGTTCGGATGGAAACCGCGTCCCAGGTAGCGCAGCAGCGGGAAGAAGCTGGCGGCCCAGAGGCCGCGCCGGCCGAACAGGTAGCGACCGGCCTGCCACCAGGTGCGCGGCTGCCACCACAGGCCCGCGCGCCACAGGTTGATGAAGGTCTGCAGGCTGGACTCGAAGAAGAACTGCACCGCGATGTAGACGAACCACAGCCGGCGCCGGCGCTCGCTGCCGCCCATCGCGCGGTACAGGTCGAAAGCGACCGTCTTGTGCTCGCTTTCCTCGACCGCGTGCCAGCGCCACAGGAGCGCGAGCTCGGGCGTCGCGCCCTCCAGCCAGTTCGGGTGCGTCAGCACGCCGGTCGCCATGACCGCGGTGAAGTGTTCGTATGCGGCGGTGACGGCCACATGGTTGACCGGGTGCATGTTCTCGCCGTTCTTGATGCGCCACGCGGCCCAGCCCTGCCAGTAGTTCCTGAGGCCCTGGCGTTCCAGCTCGGCGTTGAACTGGGCATGCAGGAAGCGGTGGGTCGCCTCCTGGCCGGTGAAGCCGCGCACCTCGTCGGCCCAGGCGGCCTGCTGCTCGGGCGGCAACATCGCGACGCCCTTCTTCACGGCGTCGATGAAGAACTGCTCGCCGATCGGGAAACTCATCGACAGCGCATTCAGGTAGTGCGTGCGGAAGGCCTCGCCGCCGTTCCAGAGCTTGGGAAAGCCGTTGGACAGGTCGACTCGCAGGCGGCGGATCGGCAGGCGGCGCGTCGTCTCGGGCGGGAGTTCGGTGGGTGCGTTCATCTCGTGGGCGGCTTTTTGTCTCTGGCACGCAGGGTAAGCGCCGCTGCCGCCAGGGTCTACTCGCTTTTGCCGGCCCGGGGCACGGCGGGAGCCCGCCGGCCCGGGCTCAGTTCCGCCTGCGTGGAACCCCGGTAGAGTCGCGCCATGGCCCCGCCCCGCGACACCGTCGACGATCCGCTGCGCAAGAAGCCCTCGCAGACGCGGGCGCTGCGCACCGTGGAGACGCTGTTCGAGGCGGCGGTGCGCATCCTCGACAGCGAGGGCGAGGCCGGCTTCACCACCAACCGCATCGCCGAACGCGCGGGCTTCTCCATCGGGACGCTGTACCAGTACTTCCCCAGCAAGGAGGCCATCGTCGTGGCGATGGTGCGGCGCCATCGCGATCGCGTGCTGCGCGAGCTCGACGTGATGCTGGACCGCTGCGTGGCCGGCGAATACGGCCCGGAGCAGGCGCTGCGCCTGTACATCCGCACCATCGTCGACAGCTTCGGCCGCGGCCAGAGGGCGCAGCGGCTGCTCGCCCGGCTGGGCTGGCAGCTCGACGCGCCGGCCGCCATCGTCGCGGCCATGGACGACGGCGCCGAGCGCATCCGCAGCGCGATCGCGCGCCTGGACGATCCCTTGCTGCCGGTCCCGGACGCGCCCACCCTGTACATGCTCACCCGTGCGGTGATCGGCGCGGTGCGCTCGGCGGCGGTCGAGGAGAGCGCGATGCTGGACGATCCGCGCTTCGAGGAGGCGCTGTTCCGCATGGTGTGGGGCCTGGTGCACCGGCCGTCCGGCGGTTGACGGGGTTTCCTCGGGTCGCGCTGGAACCGGTTCCTGTCGACGCCCCGTCAGCTCGCCGCGTTCGACGCAACAGGCCCGGCTCAGCTTCAGCGGCTACAAACCGGCCGACCCCGTCACACACACCCCGAACGGAGAGAGATCATGAAGTTCCCGCAACGCCTCGTCGCCGCGCTGATCGCGCTGCCCCTCGTGCTGGCCGCCACCGGCTGCGTCGTCGCGCCGGCCTCCCCGCCGCCGGCGCCGCAGCACCACCCCGCCTACCTGCACGCGCTGACCGACCTGCGCGAGGCGCGCTGGAACCTCGAGCACCGCCCCGGAAACGCCGCCGTCAACGGCCAGGAGGACGTCGCGATCGTCGAGATCGACCGCGCCATCAACGACGCGAAGACGGCCGCGATGGAAGACGGCAAGAACATCGGCCAGCACCCGCCCGAGGACGCGCGCCTGGATTGGCGCGGCCGCCTGCACCACGCCGACGAGCTGCTGCGCAAGGCGCGCAACGACGTCGGGCAGGCCGAGAGCAACGGCGCGGCCGTCGAGCTGCGCAACCGCGTCATCGGCCACATCGACGCCGCGATCGCGGCGACCGAACGCGCGATCCACATCATCGAGCAGGGCGCCTGAAGGATTGACGACCCGGCTCGCTCCGCTCCCCGCCCCGAGGGGCTCAGGCCGGCTCTCTCCGGAGCGGCCGAGCGCTCGCCTGTTTGACGACCCGGCTCGCTCCGCTCCCCGCCCCCGAGGGGCTCAGGCCGGCTCTCTCAGGAGCGGCCGAGCGTTCGCCGGCCAGGGAAGCGGAGCGGCGCGCACGCAAGGGAGGCGTGCGCTAACGTGCGGGTCATGTTCGACGAACTGCAGATCACCGGCCGCGCGCGCACGCACGTCGTCCAGCACGACGTGCCGCGCTTCGCGGCTCACCCGGAGGTCGCCGCCGCGTTCCTGCGACTGCGTGCCGCGGCCGCGCGCGACGGCATCGACCTGCGGCCCTACAGCTCGTTCCGCGGCTACGACGCCCAGGTGCGCATCTGGTCGGCGAAGTTCAGCGGCCGCGCGCCGCTGTACGACCTCTGCGGCCGCCCGCGCGACCGCGCCGGCATGGGCGAGGACGACGTCATCGGCCACATCCTCGATTGGTCCGCCCTGCCCGGCGCCAGCCGCCACCAATGGGGCACGGAGATCGACGTCGTCGACGGCGCCGTGATGCCGCCCGGCTACAAGCCGCAGCTGCTGCCAGCCGAAGTCGCGGACGGCGGCCTGTTCGCGCCGTTGCACCGCTGGCTCGACGCCCACATCCACGAGCACGGCTTCTTCCGCCCCTACGCCCGCTTCCAGGGCGGCATGTTCCCCGAACCCTGGCATCTCAGCTACGCGCCGGTCTCGATGCGCGCCATCGACGACCTCACGCTGGAGATACTGCGGCGCTGCACCGAGGCGTCGGACATTCCCGGTCGGGCCCGGGTGCTCGAACGGCTGCCCGAGATCTTCGAGCGGCATGTGCGCAACATCGTGCCGCCTCCCGCCGAGTGCAGGTGGTGAGGTCATCGCCCCAACGACGATAATCGCTCCATGCAGCCCTCCCCCCATCGCGTTCGCTTCACCAAGATGCAAGGCGCCGGCAACGACTTCGTCGTGCTCGACGCCACGCGCGAGCCGCTGGCACTCGGGGCCGAGGAGATGCGCCGGCTGGGCGACCGCCGGTTCGGCGTCGGTGCCGACCAGATCCTGGTCGTCGAGCGCCCAACCATGCCGGGCATGGACTTTAGCTACCGCATCTTCAACAACACCGGCGACGAGGTGGAGCACTGCGGCAACGGCGCACGCTGCTTCGCCCGCTACGTGCGCGACCGCGGCATGATCGGGCGCGACACCATCCGCGTGCAGACCGTCAACAACGCGCTCGAGCTGCACATCCAGGCCGACGGCCGCGTGCGCGTCGACATGAACGCGCCGCGTTTCGAGCACGCCGACCTGCCGTTCGACGCGGCCGGCCTCGTGCCCACGCGCGTCGGCGACTTCGAGACCTGGCCGCTCGACGTCGACGAGTACGGCAACGTCGACGCGGCCGTGCTGTCGATGGGCAACCCGCACGCGGTGATGCGCGTGGACGACGTCGACCACCACCCCGTCGCGCTGATCGGGCCGCTCGTGGAATGCCACGCGCGTTTTCCGCGGCGCGTCAACGCCGGCTTCATGCAGGTGCTCTCGCGCTCGCACGTGCGCCTGCGCGTGCACGAGCGCGACGCCGGCGAGACGCTGGCCTGCGGCACCGGCGCCTGCGCGGCGATCGTCGCCGGCATCCGGCTCGGCTGGCTCGGCACGCGCGTCGACGTCGACATGCACGGCGGCAGGCTCACCGTCGAATGGGCCGGCGGCCCGGACGACAGCGTCTTCCTCACCGGCCCGGCCACCACCGTCTTCGAAGGAGAGATCGAACTGTGAACAGCACCAGCGGCACCGACGGCATCACCGAGGACGACATCGCGGGCTACCTCGCGAACACGCCCGGCTTCTTCGAGCGCCACGCCGAGCTGCTCGCCACCGTGCAGCTGTCCAGCCCGCACGGCCCGCGCGCCGTCTCGCTGCAGGAGCGCCAGATGGAGATGCTGCGCGAGCGCATCAAGGGGCTGGAACGCAAGATCATGGAGATGATCCGCTACGGCCAGGACAACATGGCCATCTCCGATCGCCTGCACCGCTGGACACGCGCCGTGATGCTCACGCACGACCCCGAGCGCCTCGCGCCGGTGCTGGTGCACGACCTGCAGCACCAGTTCATGATCCCGCAGGCCGCCGTGCGCGTCTGGGGCGTCGCCCCCGGGCTCGCCCACCTGCCGTGCGCGGCCGAGGTCAGCGAGGACGTCAAGATCTTCGCGACGAGCCTGGTCGCGCCGTACTGCGGCGCCAACTCCGGCTTCGAGGCCGCCGGCTGGTTCGACAACGCCGACTCGGTCACCTCTACGCGCCGATCGCCAGCACACCGCCTTCGGACTGCTGGCGCTCGGCTCGCCCGACCCGACGCGCTACACGCCCGACATGGGCCTCGAGTTCCTGTCCCAGGTCGGCGACATCGCGGGCGCCGCGCTCACGCGCCTGCTGGTCCAGCAGGCCTGACAGCCATGGCCGACACGGCCGTTCCCCGCCATCTCGAGCACCTGCGCGTCGAGCGCCGCAGTCATGACGACCCCCGTCCGCAGAGTACCGCGGACACCGATGTTCTCCCATGAGACACGCGGCGGCGCTGGCACGCCTCGAGAAGCTGGCCGACGAAGCGCAACGCCCGCTCGACAAGCTGCAGGGCGCGCACATCCAGCGCTTCGCAGCCCAGCTGCACGGCGCCGGCCTGGGCCCGCGCTCGATCGCGTTGACGCTGTCGGCCTGGCGCGGCTTCTACCGCTGGTGGAGCCTGCAGTCCGACGCCGCGGGCCTGAAGAACAACCCCGTCGACGGCGTGCGCGCCCCGCGCGCGCCGCGTCCGCTGCCCAAGGCGCTGGCGGTCGACGAGGCGGTCGCGCTCGCCACGAACGAGACACCGGTCGCCGACGGCGAGGCCTCGCAGGAGGCCGAGGCCCTGGCCGCGCGCGACCACGCCATCGCCGAGCTGCTGTACGGCTGCGGCCTGCGGCTGGGCGAGCTGCTGGGGCTCGACCTCGCCGCCGGCGCCGGGTCGGCCGGCTGGATCGACGTCGACGACGCCACCGCGCACGTGTTCGGCAAGGGCTCGAAGCGCCGCAGCGTTCCCGTCGGCGGGCCGGCGCTGCAGGCCCTGGACACGTGGCTGCTGCATCGCCCGCTGCTTGCCGGCGCGCCCGACTGCGGCGCCGTGTTCGTCAGCCGGCTGGGCAACCGGCTGTCGCCCAACCAGCTGCGTTCACGCCTGAAGGCCCAGGGCGATCGCGCCGGCGTCGCCACGCCGGTGCACCCGCACATGCTGCGCCACAGCTACGCCTCGCACCTGCTGCAGTCCAGCGGCGACCTGCGCGGCGTGCAGGAACTGCTGGGCCACGCCAGCATCGCCACCACGCAGGTCTACACGCGGCTGGACTTCCAGCACCTGGCCAAGGTCTACGACGCGGCGCATCCGCGCGCCAAGCGCAAGTAGCCGCAAGGTCGCCGCAGCGCCGAACCCGGGCAACGAGGGTCACCGCCCGAGACCATGCCGGCTCCCCCTCGAGGGACAGTGACGGGGAAGCGAGGAGGCCTCGGTTACTCGAAGTAATCGACCTACACCGCACCGCCGCGTTGGCGCAGAATCACGCCAGACCCAACCGCCCAGGAGCCCCGATGCGCCACCTCAAGAAGAGCCTCGCCACCCTCGCCCTGCTCGCCTGCGCCGCGCCGCTGACCGCCCTGGCCGCCAGCTCGGCGGCTTCGTCGCTCTCCGACAGCCTGACGACGTCTTCGGGCAGCGTGTCCGATTCGCTCAAGGGCTCCAGCCATTCGAGCTCGCCCGACGACAAGCAGGTCAAGGGGGACTACAAGGTGACCGACGTCGCCGAAGTCGACGGCCAGCCCGGCTTCGTCGAACTGCACCTGCAGCCCGTGACCACCGGCGCGGGCATCGAGGTCTACGTGAAGCTGCCGCGCGCCGCCGTCGACACCGGCCACGTCGCCGCCGGCGCCGTCGTCACCGCCCTGCAACGCCCGTACGGCGTCGAGTTCGCCACCACGCAGCCGCGCGCCGCCTTCTTCCTGGCGCTCGCCGACGACGTCGTCCGCGACACGAAGATGGCGCCCGTGGCGCTTTGAATCGGCTTGGCCGCGGCCTGGCCGGCCTCGCGCTCCTGGCCGGGCTGCTGTGCGCCACGACGGCGCAGGCGTTCTCCCTGCAGTTCTGCGACCGCCCGCGCGAACCCAGCGCCGAGCAGCGCGACGTCATGCTGCGCTTCGGCGCCATCGTGCGCGACGAGATCACGGCGTCCGCATCGCCCGCCGCGCTCATCGCGCGCTCCGGGCTCGACCTGCATCGCCTCGACGTGCGCTACTCGCACGCGGCCGTCGCGCTCCAGGACAACGGCGATCGCCCGTGGTCCGTGCGCGAGCTCTACTTCTCGTGCGACGAGCGCCGCCCGCGCGTTTACGACGAGGGCCTCACCGGCTTCCTGCTCGGCACCGACGACCCGGACACCGGCTACGTCTCGCTCGTCTTCCTGCCGTCCGAGCGCGCCGAGCCGCTGCGCCGCACGGCCGTCGACAAGCACCATGCGCTGGGCGTGCTGGGTGCGAGCTACAGCGCCAACGCCTATCCGTTCAGCACGGCGCACCAGAACTGCAACCAGTGGGTGATCGAGCTGCTGGCCGACGCCTGGAATCCCGGCGACGCGGACGCCGGCACCGGCATGGACGCGCGGGCTCGCGCGCAGGCCTGGCTGCGCGGCCAGGGCTACCTGCCCACCGTGTTCACGGTCAGCGCCCATCCGATGACCTGGCTGCCGGCGGTGATGCCGTGGCTGTCCAATGACGACCACCCGCCGCACGAGGTCGCGCACAACCGCTACAACGTCAGCATGCCAGCCTCGATCGAGACCTTCGTGCAGGCCAAGGTGCCGGGTGCACGCCGCGTCGAGATCTGCCACGCGGGCCGGCGCGTGGTGCTGCACCGCGGCTGGGACGACATCGCCGAGGGCTGCGTGCCCGGCGCCGGCGATCAGGTGACCGAGCTGGCGGCGGACTGAACGGCGCGGGCCGCGCGGCCTCTCGAGTCGGCGCGATCACGGGAACCGTGCTGCCGACCGACACCGCGTGCCCTGCGACTGCGAACACGGCACGGCGCGAGCAAGTCGTGATTTCTTGCGCGTCACGCCGGCGCGCGCCCGGCTACCATGCCGGCCTGCCGGTGCCCGCGCACCGGCGCCACCGATTCCCGAGGCTTCCCTTGAACATCCATCTCTCGCTCACGCCCCTCATCTCCCTGATCGCCGGCATCCTCGTCCTGCTGATGCCCAAGCTGCTCAACTACATCGTGGGCTTCTACCTGATCGCGATCGGCCTGATCGGCATCCTCGGCATCCACCAGATCCGGCTCTGAGCACATTCGCCGGCACGGCCGCGGCCAGACCGGCGCATCGGCGCGCGATGGGGTCAGGTCTTGAATGTTGCGCGCGAAGGGGTCAGGTCTTCATGCAAGGGGTCAGGTCTTGAAAGTTGCGCGGCAACACGCTGTCCATTTCAGACCCGCGTCCGCGCAACTTTCAAGACCTGACCCCCACTCCGACGCGCGTCAGCGCAACATTCAAGACCTGACCCCGACTCGGGTTGCAGGCCGCAAGCGCCGGCGCCGCGCGAACGGCGCCGGCCACGGCGTCACGCCTCCAGCGCCGGCTGGTGCATGTTGTCGTGCATGTTGAACGGGTTCGTCCCGATGCCGACGATCTGCTGCTGCGGCGCCCAGGTGCTGCCGTTGAAGCTGGAGTGCCAGACGCGGTCGTCGCCGTTGATGCCCTTCCACGTCATGTGCAAGGCGCCGCCGAAGACGGCGAGCGCGGGGCCCACGCTGGTGCCCACGCCCGAGACCAGGTGCTGCGCCGTCCAGGTCGTCCCGTCGAAGCTGGCCGTCCAGATGCGCTGGTCGTCGATCATGCCCTTCCACGCGGCATGCAGCTTGTTGTTGAACACCGCGATCGACGCGCCCTCGCTCGTGCCCACGCCCGGCACCTGCTTCTGCGGCACCCACGCGCTGCCGTTGAAGTGCGAATACCACAGGCCCTGGTCGTTGTTCATGCCCTTCCAAATGGCGTACAGGTTGCCCTGGAACACGGCCAGCTGCGGGCCGACGCTCGTGGCGACGCCGGCGATCGTCTGCTGCGGCGCCCAGGTGCTGCCGTCGAAGCTGGACCACCAGATGCGCTGGTCGCTGAGCATGCCCTTCCAGCCCATGTAGAGCTTGTTGCCGAAGACGGCCAGCGACGGCCCCGTGCTGGTGGCCACGCCCGAGACGAATTGCTGCGGCGCCCACGACGTGCCGTTGTAGCTGGACCACCAGATCCGCTCGTCGGCGTCCATGCCCTTCCAGGCCATGTAGAGCTTGCCGTTGAACACGGCCAGCGACACGCCGCAGCTCGTGGCGACGCCCGAGACGAACTGCTGCGGCGTCCAGCTGCCACCGTTGAAGCTGGAGAACCAGATGCGCTGGTCGTGCTCGATGCCCTTCCAGGCCATGAACAGCTTGTTGTTGAAGACGGCCAGCCCCGGCGGCAGGCCGACGCCGCGCAGCATGTTGAGCATCCTGCCGCCATCGATGCTGCCCCAGCCGGTGCAGGCGTCCCAGCCACCGCCCGCCGGATAGCCGGGCGTGCCGCCGTTGGCGTTGTTGACCGGTCCGCTGCCAGGGACGACGTCGCGGAAGCCGAGCGAGCCCTTGGCGTACAGGATCGGGTTGATGAAGCCCAGGCGCGTGCCGAGCGCCGCATTGAGCTTGGCGACGAAGCCGGCCCACAGCGGCGCCGAGGCGCTGGTGCCGTTGCCGATCATCGGGCTGCCGTTCAGGTACAGCCCGGCGTATCCGGCGTTGTAGCTTGCGTTGGCCGACACGTCGGGCAGCCCGCGCCCGACGTGGTGGCCCGCGTTCACGGAGGCCGGCACGCGCGCATAGGCCTGGTACGACGGCAGGTTGAAGAAGTCGCTGACGCCGCCGCCGGTGGTGCCCCAGTGCGACGGATCGGACGGGCTCGGGTCGTTCCAGACGTATTCCTCGAAGCTCGAGCCCGACACGTTGCCCACCGTCGTGCCGCCCACCGACAGCACCCACGGGTCGCTGCCCGGGTACTGCACGTGCGCCTTGCCGTCGTTGACCTTGGAGTTGGAACCGGTGTCGCCGCTGGCGATGCACACGGTGATGCCCTGGATCGCGGCGTCCTGGAACGCGGCGTGCACCGCGTTGACGAACGAGGTGGTGACGCCCTCGGCCGCCAGCGTCGCGACGTCGTCGCCGTTGGAGATGTACCAGCTGCTGGACAGCACGGCGCACGACGGGTCGCCCGCGCCCGGATGCGCCACCCGGTGCACGAGGTCGACCCAGCCCGCCTGCGTGCCGTTGGTGATGTAGACCGCGATCGCCGCGCCGTTGGCCGCGGCGGCGGCGATGCCGACGTCCTGCGTCGTCTCGCCGTAGGGGTCGTGGCCGGTGTTGCCGCCGTGCACGGAGACGTCGTGCACCGTGGGCATCGCGTAGCCCGCGCCCAGGCCGTTGAACAGCAGCTGGATGTCGTGGATGGCGTAGCCCGTCAGCGAGACGATGCCGATCGTCTGGCCGGCCGCGGAGTTGGCCGGGAAGTTGTAGAGCTGCTTGAGCGTCGGGATCGTCAGCGTGTGCGTGTTCGCGGGGTCGGCGCTGTTGCGCTTGAGCACGGTGCGGTTGTCGAGGCCGAACACGCCCAGCACGATGCCGTCGAGGGCGGCCGGCACATGGACGTCGCCCTCGCGGCCGCGATAGTTCTCGACCACCGGTTGCGCGCGATGGCCGCGCGCCGGCGCCGGCGCGCTGTACTTGCCGAGGTCGACGGCGAAGGCCTGGTTCATCTGCGCGACGGTGCCGGACGCGACCACGGTGCGGCGTGCGGCGTTGCTCTCGATGACGGTCATGCCGGCCGTCTGCACGAAGTCCTCCACCTTCAGGATGTCGTCCGGATGCGCGCCGTACTTCGCCGCGAAATCCTTCTGCGACAGCGGCTGGCGCTGCGACAGCGGCACGCTCGCGAGCGTGTCGAAATCCGGCGCCGGAGGGCCGTCGGTGCGGCGGCGCAGCGAGATGGTGACCTGCACCTTCTCGCCCGCGTCGGCGGGCCCGAGGCGCTTGGCCGAGGCACTCGCCTGGCGATGGCTGCCCGTGATGGCGCGGTAATGGGCGGGGATGGCTTGGGGCATCTGCGTCTCCTGGAATGGCTCCGCCCGATGCGGTTCCCGGCCCCGGGTCCGCAGGCGTCGCGTTGGGATGCAGCGGATCTTGCGCGCCGAAGTCGCGCCCCACCCATCCCCTGCAGTTGGGGGACGTGCCACGTACCCCCTGTTTGGAACCCCGGTCGCGACGGCATCCGCCGCTGCAGGCTATGGTTAGTGCGTGGCCGAGAGCTTTCGATGCGGACGTCGACAGCCCGCGTTCAGTTCCAGGAGGGATCGGCCCGATGCGCGATGCCCGATGCCGTATCGCCGCGTCAGATCTCGCGCAGCGCGCCCAGCACGTCGTAGCACGCGCCCATGTCGTGATAGTCGACCTTGCCGGCGGGGCTCTTCTCGTCGGTCACCTTCGCGTTGTCCGCGGCCAGGATGCGATACCAGGCGCCGTACCGGTGGTCGACGAAATGGGCCCAGGCGTAGGCCCAGAGGCGGTCGTACCAGGCCCAGTAGTGCGCGACGTCGGCGGCCGGCGCACCCGACTGCTGCAGCGCCACGGCCAGCCACGCCGCGGCGGCCAGGCTCTCGGCCTGCACCCAGTGGTACTTGTCGCCGTCGTAGAGCGTGCCGTCGGGCGCGAAGCCGTAGACGAGGCCGCCGTGCGCCTCGTCCCAGCCGAAGCGCATCGCGGCGTCGAAGAACGCTCGCGCGCGCGCCAGGCGCTCGGGCGCGGGCGCCAGGCCGGCCCCGGCGCACAGGCGGTCGAGCTGCAGCAGCAGCTTGGTCCACTCGGTCTGGTGCCCGGTCTGGAAGCCCCAGGGACGGAAGATGTTGCTGCGGTCGCCGCGGTTGTACTCGGCGTCGATGGCCCAGTCCTCGCGGAAGTGCTCCCACACCAGCAACGCGCACTCGGGGATCACGCCGGGCAGGCCGGCCGACTTCGCGCCCAGCCTGCCGGTGACGGCATCGGCGAGCGCGACGGCGCGATCGAGGTACTTGCGATCCTTCGTCGCGCGCCACGCCGCCTGCATCGCCTCGCAGGCGTGCATGTTGGCGTTCTGGCCGCGATACGGGCCGACGACCCAGTCGGGCGTCGCCTCGTCCGCGTAGAGCGAATCCGCGGGGCGCCAGAAGCGCTGCTCCATCAGTTGCCAGCAGCGCTCCAGGCCCGGGGCCGCGTCGGCCTGGCCGGCCATGAGCGCATGCGCGTGCGCCAGCAGCACGAAGGCCAGGCCGTAGCAGTGGTTGGTGGCGTCGGTCACCCGGCCCTGGCCGTCGTGCCAGTCGAGCACCCAGGCGAAGCCGCCGTTGGGCTGCGCATGCGCCTGGTTGACGAAGGCCAGCGCGTGGCGCGCCGTGGCCTGCCACTGCGGCTTGCCGACGTGGCGCCAGCCCATCGCGTGCGTGAACACGTAGCGCGTGCTGCTGACCAGGTGGCGCGTGCGGGCGTCGTAGACGCTGCCGTCGTCCTTGAAGAACTGGAACAGGCCGCCGCTGGGGTCGACGCAGCGGCCCTCGTAGAAGGCCATCGTGTCGGCGATGTGGGCGCGCAGGAACGCGGGCGAGCGGAAGTCGGGAGTCGGGGTGGCGGGCAGCATGGGCGCGATGATAGGGGGGCGTTCGTGGCGCGCGCAAATACGCTGATGCGCGACGCGTCGGCCGCTCGGCCCACCGATCGGACGTTTCGTCGGACGCCGGCTGGCGTTTCGCGCGTCGCTGGGCAGAATTCGTGCCGCAGCGATTCACGCCTCAACGCACACAGGGAGATCCCGATGAAGGCCGTCCGATCCGCCACCGCCGCCGCACTGCTGACGCTGTCCCTCGCGGGCGGCGCCTGTGCCCAGGCGGCGCCCGCCGCCTCGCAGGCCGCCGCCTCGCAGGATGCCGCCCCTCAGGCCGCCGCAGCCAGCGCGCCGCGATCGTCGTTCCATGTCCGTCCGGCGGACGACGCGTGGCGCGCGCGCCTGCCGCGCGATGCCGACGCCGCCACCCGGGCCTACCTCGAGCGCCTGCCGGCCGATGCCGTGGCCCGCTCCAACGCCTACTTCGAGGGCGGCTACTGGCTGCAGCTGTGGAATTTCCTGCTCGGACTGGGCGTGTCCTGGATCCTCCTGCGCGGCAGCCTGTCCGCGCGCGTGCGTGACGCCTGCGCGCGCCTCGGGCGCGTCGCGTTCGCGCGCGACGCGCTCTACGGCGCGTTCTTCGCGGTCGCCAGCTGGGTGCTGACGCTGCCGCTGACGATCTACCAGGGCTGGATCCGCGAGCGCCAGTACGAGATGGCAACGCAGACCTTCGGCCCGTGGTTCGTCGACCAGCTCAAGGGGCTCGGCGTGGCGGTCGTGCTGCTGGCGCTCGGCGCCGCCATCTTCTATGCGGTGATGCGTCGCGCGCGCGAGCGCTGGTGGCTGTGGGGCACCGTGGTCACGATGGCCATGTTCGTCTTCGCCGTGATGATCGCGCCGGTCGCCATCGACCCGCTGTTCAACACGTACAAGCCGGTGACGGATCCCGCGGTCAAGTCCGCCGTGCTGGCGATGGCGCGCGCCGACGAGGTGCCGGTCGACGACGTCTACGAGTTCGACGCCTCGCAGCAGACCACGCGGGTGAGCGCCAACGTCTCGGGCATCCTCGGCACCGCCGCCGTGCGGCTGAACGACAACCTGCTGCGCACGTCGCTGCCCGAGATCCGCGCCGTCATGGGCCACGAGCTGGGCCACTACGTGATGAACCACATCTACAAGGACATGAGCGAGATCGCCCTGGTGGTGCTGTCCGGCTTCCTGTTCGCGAAGTGGGCGATGGACGCGCTGCTGCGCCGCCGCGGCGCGGCCTGGGGCCTGCGGGGAACGGCCGACGTCGCGAGCTTCCCGTTGCTGGTGGCGGTGTTCTCGACGTGGATGTTCCTGGCCACGCCGATCAACAACACGCTGGTGCGCACGAAGGAGATCGAGGCCGACCGCTTCGGCCTGAACCTGGCGCGCGAGCCGAACGGCTTCGCCGAGGCCGCGCTCAAGCTCACCGAGTACCGCAAGCCGGACCCCGGCCCGATCGAGGAATTCGTCTTCTTCGACCACCCGTCCACGCGCCATCGCATCCACGACGCGATGCAGTGGCGGCAGGCCATGGGCACGCCCTGACGCCGCCGCGGCGCCGCGGCGCGTGAACTGCGCCGCAGATTCCGGCCTCCGCGGCCCGTGCGCCGCCGGTAACCTCCGGCCATGGGCATCGCACAGGCCGGCATCGCTTTTCGCATCTCCGAATCCGTGACGGACATGGCGTCGTTCATGGCGGGCGTCTTCGGGGAGCCGGCCACGGAGGTTCCGCTGCCGGTGTCGGTGCGCTTCGACATCCGCAACCACTCCGACGTGATGGTGCAGATCTTCGGCGAGGTCTGCTTCATCAGCAACGACGACCTGGCCTGGCCGCTGATCCGCAGCGACTCGCGCGACGCGAGCCGCCTGCATGCCGCGCTCGGCGCGCCGGACCGCATGATGGCGTTCTGCCACTACGACGCCAACGGCAACCACGGCTACGCGATCTTCGAGCACGGCCGGCGCGTGCGCACGCGCCTGCAGAGCAGCGGCGAATCCGGGGCGCATCGGCTGCTGCAGAGCGGCACGCCGCAGCTGTTCGAGCAACGCTGGCTCGGCGCGCGCCACTACATGGAGGCCGAGGCGGCCGCCGGGGCCGACGACGCCCGCATGTTCTTCCTCGGCGAACGCGAGGTGGTGGTGCCCGGCCGCGACCTGACGGGCCGCATGCTGCAGGACGGCCTCGACGCGCTGTTCGGCGTGTGCCCCTGGGAGACGCTGCTGACGCCCACCTACCGCTTCTTCCGCCTTGGCCCGGAGCGCGACGCCGGCGGCGCCGGCCCCACCGAGGCGCCGGCCGTGTCGCGCGCCCGGGCCATCGCGGCGAACAAGCGGCCCTGGTGGCAGTTCCTCTGAACCGGGCAAGCAAGTAGCGCGCACGTCCGGCCGCCGGACAGCAGCTCCGCGCGGGTCACCGGTGCCTGCCGCCGTCCCGGCCAGCGGAACTGCCGGCCGGCGATTGCGGCGTCGCGGACAATCGGGCCCATGAAAGTCATCAAGCTCCGCCCCGGCAAGGAACGCTCGCTCAGCCGGCACCACCCCTGGGTGTTCCAGGGCAGCATCGAGAAGGGCAAGGCCGACCTCGGGGAGACCGTGCGCGTGGAGTCCAGCGACGGCGAGTTCCTCGCCTGGGGCGCGTACAGCCCGGAATCGCAGATCCGCGTGCGGGCCTGGAGCTGGGACGCCTCCGAACGCATCGACGCCGCCTTCTTCGAGCGCAAGCTCGCCACCGCGCTGGCGCTGCGCGAGCGCCTGGCCGTGGCGAGCGACGGCGTGCGGCTGGTGCACGGCGAGGCCGACGGCCTGCCCGGCCTGGTGGTCGATCGCTACGGCGACATCCTGTCCGCGCAGTTCCTGGCCGCCGGTGCCGAGCGCTGGAAGGCGACCATCGCCGACCTGTTGCTCCAGCTCACCGGCTGCACGAAGGTCTACGAGCGCAGCGACGCCGGCGTGCGCTCCCTCGAGGGCCTGCCCTCGGTGCGCGCGTGGCTGCGCGGCGGCAGCCAGGATCCGGCGGCCTCGGTCGTCACGATCCACGAGAGCGGCTGGCGACTCACCGTCGACGTCGCCGAAGGGCACAAGACCGGCTATTACCTCGACCAGCGCGAGAATCGCGCGCGCTTCGCGCAGCTGGTGAAGCAGTACGGCTGCAAGTCGGTGCTGAACTGCTTCAGCTACACGGGCGGCTTCTCCGTCGCCGCGCTCGCGGGCGGCGCGACGCGCGTGATCAGCGTCGACTCGTCGGCCCCCGCGCTGGCGCGCGCGCACGCCCACGTGACGCTCAACGGCTTCGATGCCGGCCGGCACGAGACGCGCGACGCCGACGTCAACGCGCTGCTGCGCGAGCTGATGCAGGGCAACGAGCGCTTCGACGCCATCGTGCTCGACCCACCGAAATTCGCCCCCACCGCGGCCCACGCGGATCGCGCGTCGCGCGCCTACAAGGACATCAACCGCCTCGCGCTGAAGCTGTTGAAGCCGGGCGGCCTGCTGCTGACGTTCTCGTGTTCGGGCGGTATCAGCGCCGACCTGTTCCACAAGATCGTGGCGGGCGCCGCGATGGACGCCGAGGTCGACGGCGCGCTGCTGGAGCGCCTCGAGGGTGCACCCGACCATCCGACGACGCTGTTCTTCCCCGAAGGGGAATACCTCAAGGGGCTGGCGATCCTGAAGGCGGCCTGATCCGGGGGCACTCCGGCGCCAACGCTCCGGGGAAAGCGCCCGTCAGTCCTTACCGGCCGGGGCCAGCAGCTTCGGGATCTCGCCCCTGCATGCCGTGAGGTTGCCAGCGTATTCCTCGGGGCTGTCGAACAGGCGCTGCGACTCCTGCAGCTTGGCGAGCTGCTGCCTGGCAAAGCGCAGCACGAGCTCCGGCGTCGCCCTCTCCGGGAACGGATAGCTCAACTCGCGGAAGCGCTGCGCCATGTCGCGGTAGATGTGGACATGCGTGTATTCGTGGCGCAGCACGTGGGCGTGCGCGCAGCTGCCGGGCGGCAGGTCCCGGATCACGCGCAGCATCGGGCGCGCGAAGCGCAGCGTCACCGCCAGGCCGCGGCAGCGCTTCTCGGGCATGACCGTGATCTCGTTGTCGACCGTGACCAGGCCCAGCGCCGTGGCGCCCTCGCCGGCCGGCGCGCCCTGCTTGACCAGGAAGGCGGACGTCCTGTCGAACTCCGTGGCCGGATCGGGAAACCAGTCCGCCGCGAAGCGGATGGCCTGCGCGCAGGGGGGCAGCGCGCGGGCGTCGCCAGCCGCGCGCACGGCGGCGCTGGCGAGGGACAGGGCGAGGACGAGGAGCAGGCGCATGCGGCGATTCGGCGGAGCGCCCGGCGCGGGCGTTCCCTGGCCGGGATATCGGCGCCCGCCGGCCTCAGCTTGAGCGCGGCGCCAGCGCGATGCGCGGCTGGAACTTCGCGCGCTTGACGCTGAAGTACGTCTTCACGTTGCGCACGTTGGCGTCCTGCGTGAACAGGCGCTGCACCAGCGCGTTCCAGGCCGCCATGTCCGCCACCCACGCCACCAGGACGAAATCCGGCCCGGGCGAGACGCGGTAGCACTGCTGCATGCCCGGCTCGGCCGTGGCGCGCGCCTCGAAGGCGTCCAGCAGCTCGACGCCCTGGCGGTCGAGCGACACCTCGGTGATCGCCGTGAGGCCCTCGTCGAAGACCCGCGGCGCCAGCAGCGCCACCTGGCGCTCGATGACGCCCGTCTCGGTCATCCGCCGCACGCGGCGCAGCGCGGTCGCCGGCGACACGCCAGCGGCCTCGGCCAGCGCCTGGTTGGTGCGACTGGCGTCCTCCTGCAGCAGGTCGAGCAGGCGGCGGTCCACGGCGTCCGGGTCGTCTCCCCCCATCATGGGGAGACTTTTTATTTCATCCATCCAACCATTATGCACTTTTCCACCGACATCATGGCTTGTCGCAATATTCGTTCAACGCACCATATTTTCTGCAACCATTGATCTCGCCAGGAAGCCCAGAATCCAGTTCCTCGCAGCATCGCAAACCGTCCAGGAGTCTTCCCCATGTGTGGCATCGTCGCCGGCGTCAGCAGCCGCAACATCGTTCCCATCCTCGTCGAAGGCCTGAAGCGCCTGGAATACCGCGGCTATGACTCGTGCGGCGTGGCCGTGCACCAGGACGGCGTCCTGCGCCGCACCCGCAGCACGGCGCGCGTGGCCGAGCTGCAGGAACAGATCGTCGCCGACCACGTGCAGTCCGGCACGGGCATCGCCCATACGCGCTGGGCCACGCACGGCGCGCCGGCGGTGCACAACGCCCATCCGCACTTCTCCGGTCCGCAGAGCCCGGAAACCGCCACCAGCCCGGCCGACGCGGACCGCGCCGCGCGCATCGCGCTCGTGCACAACGGCATCATCGAGAACCACGACGAGCTGCGCGACGAACTCAAGGCCAAGGGCTTCCGTTTCCAGAGCCAGACCGACACCGAGGTGATCGCCCACCTGGTCAACCACCTGTATGACGGCGACCTGTTCGACGCCGTCCAGCGCGCGGTCGTCCGCCTGAAGGGTGCCTACGCGATCGCCGTGTTCTGCCGCGACGAGCCGCACCGCGTGATCGGCGCACGCGCCGGCTCGCCGCTGGTGCTGGGCGTGGGCGAGGGCGAGAACTTCCTCGCCTCCGACGCGATGGCGCTGGCCGGCGTCACCGACCAGGTGGTCTACCTCGAGGAAGGCGACGTCGTCGACGTGCAGCTGGGCAAGCACTGGATCAACGGCCTGCAGGCCGACGGCTCGCTCAAGACGGTGCAACGCGAGGTGCGCACCGTGCACGCCCACACCGGAGCCGCCGAACTGGGCCCGTACCGCCACTACATGCAAAAGGAGATCTTCGAGCAGCCGCGCGCGATCGGCGATACCCTGGACGGTATCAACGGCATCAGCCCCGAGCTGTTCGGCGACGGCGCGTACCGCGCGTTCAAGGACGTCGACCAGGTGCTGATCCTGGCCTGCGGCACCAGCTACTACGCGGGCAGCGTGGCGCGCTACTGGCTCGAGAGCATCGCCAAGATCCCGACCAGCATCGAAGTCGCCAGCGAATACCGCTATCGCGACAGCGTGCCCGACCCGCGCACGCTGGTCGTCACCATCAGCCAGAGCGGCGAGACGGCCGACACCCTGTCCGCGCTGAAGCACGCGCGCTCGATGGGCATGACCAACACGCTGACCATCTGCAATGTGCACACGAGCGCGATGGTGCGCGAGTGCAAGTTCAACTTCATCACGCGCGCCGGCGCCGAGATCGGCGTCGCGTCGACCAAGGCGTTCACGACGCAACTGGTGGGCCTGTTCGTGCTCACGCTCGCGCTCGCGCAGGTGCGCGGCCACCTCGACGACGCCACCGAGGCCACGCACCTCAAGGCCCTGCGCCACCTGCCCGCCGGCGTGCAGGCCGTGCTCGCCCTGGAGCCGCAGATCATGGCCTGGAGCGAGGAGTTCGCCACCAAGGAGAACGCCCTGTTCCTCGGCCGCGGCCTGCACTACCCGATCGCGCTCGAAGGCGCGCTCAAGTTGAAGGAGATCAGCTACATCCACGCCGAGGCCTACCCCGCCGGCGAGCTCAAGCACGGCCCGCTAGTCCGCGCCCGCGGCGGCGAACTGTTCGTCTTCGCCGACGCCGACTCCCGCATCGAGAGCGACACCGGCCTGCACGTGATCCGGATGCCCGAGCACTACGGCGTGCTGTCTCCCATCCTGCACGTGGTCACCCTGCAGTTGCTCGCCTACCACACAGCGTGCGCGCGAGGCACGGACGTCGATAAGCCGCGCAATCTCGCGAAGAGCGTGACGGTGGAGTGAGGCGGGGCGGGCGTTATTAAGTGTCTTAGTTTTGCATCAGAAGAGGATATTTTCCAACTGGCATTAGTGCTTCAAATGGCATCGAATTCAAGTAGCGGATATTTCACTATCTTGGACTAACTAAGAGCCTCTAGACACCCGCTCCGCACAGCGAGTCCAGTTCGTCGGCACAAGCTGGGTGATCTCACATGGGTTGCCACACAGGATGCAGCAAGGTAAAGAGCCAGTCGTGACTGAGGCGCCTCCGCTTCCCGCGCCATTCCCAACACGAGAGCCGGTGATGGAGGACGAGCTTTGGGGGACATGGATCATGCGCCTCGCGACACTCAATGGTCACGACTCAATCCGAACCTTTCTGGCCTCGGCCGGCATTTCTGGCGCGAAGTGGTTTCCTAATGACCCTCTAACCCAGCCAGAACATTTCGTTCAAATGGCTGAACTCTGCGGATCTACTACTGCTACGTTCTCTCGAATCCTCACCACGCTACCCTACTGGGAGTGCTTCTTTGGTGACAGAGCGAATGCAAGGTTGCGGGCACTCCAGCTGTCGGGACCTCGCGGCATCGAGCGAGGTGTCGGGACCTCCGCGAAGATGCTCAAGTTGCTCAGAGTTTGCTCAGAATGTCTGGCCGAGGACTCGGATGACCTAGGAGCCGCCTACTTCCATCGTCAGCACCAACTTCCCAACACGCGGCTCTGCTTAAAGCACCGGACGAGGCTTTGCGACCGGTGCCCGAGGTGCGCGCTGCCGCTATTCAGCTATATCACGGTACAGTGCCTCGAAACGATCTGCTCATGCGGCTTTGACCTTGCTGATCAAAATCCACCCCCCCGCACGCTTGACGACGATCCTTGGTATCGTTTGGCGCAATTCGAGATGCACTGCCTGTTGGCCCCGCCAAATGCTTTGCAAGCAGAAGCGGCAGTTGCCTACGCCGATCAGCTTCTTTCCCAGCGAAGAGGACTCGAAGGGGCCAACTTCACCAAGGTCTTGATTCAATGCTTCGGCCAAGACGGCTGGCGCTGGATCCGATCGGTGACTCAACGCCGTGAATCCGAACAAGCACCGGATCCTGCTCATTCGTTCAAGGCTGCTACGCGTGTCGGGCGCCTCCTTCCACCGATCTTCGTCGCACTGAACACCGATTTTTCAGAGGCAATTGCCGCGGTTTCCTCACGACCAAAGGAGAACTTCGGCCTCAGTGAATTCAAGGCTGCCCCTCGAACCCAAAAGCCGAGGACGGATGATTTGCAGGAGGCACGACGCCGTGTCGAAGAGTATTTCGAAAGCCCGGGCCGATCACCGTCGAAGGTAGTCCTGTTCTGCAGGTCTGAGTATTGGCGACTACGAATTTTCGATCCGAACTGGCTGCAGAAGACGCTGCGCACCCATGCGCCCCTCGCGTCGATGCGTGCTCTTCCCACGATCCATGCTGATCGCCTGTCGATCGAGAAGGCAACGAACAAGCACCAGAGTTCCGTTGCTTTGTGCCGCGCCTGGATGCGCGATCGCGAATGGGCAAATGAAAGGAACGTCGCCCTTCGAAAATCGGCGACGCTTGCGATCAGCGACAGGATCGTTGAGCGCGTCAAGCATGCGAGGCAAAGGAACGAGTCCTCCGCAGGCAAGCCAGTTCAATTCAACATCAGAAGAGCCGCCTTTTTGACCGGCGAGTCAGCCGCAAGAATCTCGGCGCATCTTGCCTCGAACCCTAAGCTTGCTGAATACGTTCCCGAGCCCAACGAAAGTTATCAACGTCGTTTGATCTTGTGGGCGATCGAGGAGTGCATCGGCCGAGAATTAACACTCCAAAGGAGCACGGTGATCCGAATGACTGGCCTAACTTGGAGCGTTTCAATCGCTCAGGTCGAACAGCTGTTGGAACAGCGAAGTGCATCTCAGGCGGCCCAGGCAGCGTCTAAATAGCAACCCGGCAGGACAACGTACTTCTGAGACGCTTGGCAACCCTCTCGAGCCTTGACGCCGCGCAGCTCGCGGCCGCACATGCCCTCGTTGGCTGCGCCGGTCCATGGCTTGATCCGCGCAACGAGGTTCTCGCGTACCAATCCCTGCGCGCGGCTGCCAAAGAGACCGGAATATTCCTGCCCGTCTTCGCCGACGAAGAGTACGCACGGGATGTCTTCCTGTTCAGGATCAGTTGCCCGCCAAACTTCCGTGATCGCGAACGACGACCAGTAATTTCGCGACGCTGATGCGGGCGGGGCAATGCAGAGCAATGACGCAATCTCTCGCTGCATCGATTCGATTCCATCTGCAACGTCCGTGTCCCACGTCAGCAAGAACGTATCCTGCAGTCCTTCCTCCGCACCTGGATGCAGCGTGAGCAAGAACCAGGCGGCGTTGCAGGAGATGCCCAACGTGTGCCAATACTGCGCGCCAGGCTGTGCAAGGCCCGCCGGGATGTGAAACCGGTAGTCCGGTAAGGTGACGAACATTTCGGGAGACCCAGGCTTGCGGCGGGTCGAAGCTGTTGAGGATCTCGCCGATTGTTCTGGCAATGATCCGGTTCGACAAGCTCGCCGCTCTATGGGCGAGCGTCGAACGCGGCCAAAGATTCCGAATGCGAATACAGCGCGAGCTCTGGCAGATGAAAAGCTGGGCGGACTCATGCTCGTCGCCAGCGCGAGCCCCGCAGCAAATGGCCTGGCTCAAGGGATACCGACTATTCGTCCGTCTCGACCATGGCTTTTTGGACGAAGTCGATCAGCGTGGCAGCATCGTACGCCAGCGCGGCCGCCACCTTGAAGATCAGGTACAGCGTGGGTTGGCTAAGTCCGCGCTCGATTCTCCCGAGGTAGGAACGCTCAACATTCGCCATGTACGCGAGCGCTTCTTGAGATATACCGGCCTCGAGGCGAGCCTCTCGAACAACGGTTCCGAAGGCAACGGCGGAGGGAGCATGAAACGACGCCGCTCCTCGCGGACGGCCTTGCTTGGGCTTGGGACGGTGACGGATGGGCATCGCCGGAGCGTCCCGTAGCCGTCCCTTTTAAACCACGTTATTAATAACTCAAAAAGCCACGGGCAAGCCGCCCGCACGAGCCAAGACCCTTGAGCTACTGGGATATTCCTTTCCCTGCGGTTGTGAGCACCCTGGTCAGTCGTTCGTATGACTCCCGCGGGTGCCTACGCGACGTCGCGACCGTAGATTTGGATCCGGCACCGGAACGCCCGTCAACTTGCTGCTGAGTTCGTTCATGAAGTCCAAGAAGTCCACATCCAGCGCGGCCAGCCAAGCACGCAACTCGATGACGTCGAGCCGCCTCACGCCCCGCTCGACTTTGCTGACGGTCGCTTGACCCCGACCCAAGCGCCTGGCCAAGTCGGATTGGCGCAGTCGCTGGGCATGGCGGAGTCGACGCAGCATCGAGAGGAAGATTTCGTTTTGATTGGTGTGCAGTGACTTCAGCATGGCGACCTTTGGGTCAGCCTAGCAGGGCCAGCGCCGTATTCGGAAAGGGAATCCGGGCCGAGCACGGCCCACCTCCTTGGCGGTGCTTCGCGAGGCTCCGAATCCGTCGGAGTTTTTAATAACTCAGCCTCACGGCGGCGGCAAGTAGGATTCACCCCGATTCGGGGCTCGGCCGTCCGGTCCGCAATGACGCACTCGCAGGCACCGCAGCCGCGCACGCGACGCGGTCCAGCTCAAGCCGCGAGGCGGTTGCTCAACCGGAACTCCTGCCGCCTCCCTAGCCGATCAAACGAAAATGCCAGCGTTCCGCACAGCGAAAATCCTGCCCACCGTCATAGGTTCGGTTCGTTGAACGCCTTCGACAACTCTGCAGCTCGCTTCGCCGCATCACTGTGCAGGTACGTAGATGTCGTCGCGACTGAAGCATGCCTAAGGTTGTCGCGCACCGCCAGGAGAGGTACGCCGAGCTCGAGTGCATGCGTAGCATGTGTGTGACGCATCCAGTGGGTAGTCGCCGCGCGCAGCTTGTTAGCAAGCGGAGCATTCGCCTCCTCCAGTACCTTCGCCGCTGTTTCGTAAAAGCGCTCAAGGATGTCCAACATCCGAGCCGAAGTGATTCCTGATCCCTCATCCTCCGAAAGTCTCCCGACGATCGCTGTCGCAGGGTGCCACAAGCCCGGTGATACGGGCAAGCCGCGATGCGTGAGGTACCGGTCCAACGCCACCCTGACCAGCGGCGGAAACGCGACCCTTCCCTTCTTTGCGCCCTTGCCGACGAGATTCAACCAGCCGTCGTTCAGGTCGTCGATCTGTATGTCACCCAACGTCACGTCGCAGAGCTCCGAAGGCCTCAATCCCGTTCCCC
>JAEKKH010000003.1 GCA_019510465.1 Burkholderiales bacterium | reverse complement strand
GTTGGTCATGAAGATGGTCAGGATCACCATCAGCGTCGCGGCGAAGCTGCGCGCCAACTCCTTGCGGACCGTCGAATCGAATAACATCGCGCGATTATCTCCAATCGACTGCGAATCCTTACCATGGACTTCCAAACCCTGGCCCTGCCCGAAGCGGGCGCTGCCGGCATCAACGCCGACGCCCTCATCGTCGTCCTGCCGGCCACCGGCGACCTGCCCCTGTTCGGCACTGCCATCGACGCGGCGCTGGCCGACGCCCTCAAGGGCGGCGACCTCGAGCGCAAGGCCGGCAAGTCGGTGTACCTGCCGCGCGTGGCCGGCGTGAAGGCGGGCCGCGTGGTGCTGGCCGTCGCGCGCGACGCGTCCGCCAAGGCCTTCAAGGCGGCCGTCGCCTCGGCGCTGGGCACCGTCAAGGCGGGCCCGGCCAGGCACGTGGCCGTCGTCGGCGGCGAGTCCACCGCGGCACACGCGGAGGCGCTGGCCATCGCCACGGGCGACGCCACCTACCACTACACCCGGACCAAGCCGAGCGCCGCGCCGGCGCCGGCGCTGGCCAAGGTCACCTACGTCGTGCCGAAGTCCGCCGTCGCGACCGCGAAGGCGGGCCTGGGCGTGGGCGACGCGATCGTCTCGGGCATGAACCTCGCGCGCGAGTGCGCGAACCTGCCGGCCAATTTCGCCACGCCCACCTTCCTGGGCGAGCAGGCGCTGGCCATGGTCAAGTCGCACGGCCTCGAGGTCGAGGTGCTCGATCGCAAGGCGTGCGAGAAGCTGGGCATGGGCTCGTTCCTGTCGGTCGCGCGCGGTTCCGAGGAGCCGCCGAAGTTCATCGTCATGCAATACAAGGGCGGCGCCAAGAAGGACGCCCCCGTCGTGCTGGTGGGCAAGGGCATCACCTTCGACACCGGCGGCATCTCGCTGAAGCCGGGGCCCGAGATGGACGAGATGAAGTTCGACATGTGCGGAGCCGCCAGCGTGCTGGGTACCGTGCGCGCGGTGGCCGAGCTCAAGCTCAAGGTCAACCTCGTCGGCCTGATCCCCACCTGCGACAACATGCCCTCGGGCAAGGCCACCAAGCCGGGCGACGTCGTCACCAGCATGTCGGGCCAGACCATCGAGATCCTGAACACCGACGCCGAAGGCCGCCTGATCCTGTGCGACGCGCTGACCTACGCCGAGCGCTTCAAGCCGCAGGCCGTCGTCGACATCGCCACCCTGACCGGCGCCATCGTGATCGCGCTGGGCAACCACAACAGCGGCCTGTTCTCGCCCGACGACGCGCTCGCCGCCGACCTGCTGGCCGCCTCCGCCGCCGGCCTCGACCCGGCCTGGCGCATGCCGCTGGACGACGAGTACGACGAACTCCTCAAGAGCAACTTCGCCGACATGGCCAACATCGGCGGCCGCGCCGGCGGCTCGATCACCGCGGCGAAGTTCCTGCAGCGCTACACGTCCAAGTTCCCGTGGGCCCACCTGGACATCGCCGGCACGGCGCATCGCTCCGGCGCGGCCAAGGGCGCGACGGGCCGCCCGGTGCCGCTGCTGACGCACTTCGTCATGTCCCGTTCCAGATAGTGGCCCCCTCGCTCCTCCCGTCGCTGCCCCCCGAGGGGGAGCTCGGTTCGGCTCGGGTAGTGACCCTCGCTTCCCGAGTGGCCCCCTCGCTCTTCCCGTCGCTGCCCCCCGAGGGGGAGTTCGGTTCGGCTCGGGTGGTGACCCTCGCTTCCCGAGTGGCCCCCTCGCTCCTCCCGTCGCTGCCCCCCGAGGGGGAGCTCGGTTCGGCTCGGGTGGTGAGCCTCGCTTCGCGAGAGCAGGCACAGTGACCGAAGTCGCCTTCCACACCGGCATCGCGAATCCGCTGGATTACGCGTGCCGGCTGCTGCGCAAGGCCTATCGCTCGGGCGCCCGGGTGGCGGTCCATGGCGAGCCGGCGCTGCTGGATCGCCTGGACCAGGCCCTGTGGACGTTCGAGCCGCTGGAGTTCGTGCCGCACATCGTGCTTCCGCGCGATGCCGGCGACGTGCGCCGCCTGGCGATGACGCCCATCGTGCTGGTCAAGGGCGCCGCCACGGTGCCCGCGGAATGCCGTATCGGCGTGTCGCTCGCGGGACACCCGGTCGACGACGTCGCGGCCTATGACCGCCTGATCGCCATCGTGGGGCTGGACCCCGAGCACCGCGAGGCGGGGCGCCAGCGCTGGCGCGAATACGAGCGCGCGGGCCACGCCGTGAGCCATGTCGCCAAGCCGGCGGGCGAGCCGGGTTGATCCGCCTCAACGGGTGGTGCGCGGCGCGGGTCGAGAATCGAACCCGCCAATGAAAACGCCCGGCGCGAGGCCGGGCGTTGTCTTCCATCCGGAACCGCTCCGGCAAGCCGGTGCGGTTCGGAGAGATTCGAAGATTACTTCGAAGCAGCGGCCGAAGCGGCTTCCGCCTTCTTGGCAGCCTTGTGCTCGGCCTTGGCGGCCTTCTTGGCGGGGGCCGAAGCCGGAGCCGAAGCGGCGTCAGCGGCGAAGGCGCCAACGGCGAAGGTGGAAACGATCAGGGCGGCCAGGAGCTTGGTCATTTTTAAGGTACCTTAATGAAGTTGAAATTGCTTGCCCGTCAGGGCATCGCAGCCCTTGAACGGTTGCCCCTGTCGAGCGGTTGACAGTTTTTTTCGTTCTAGAATTTATTTTTTTCCGGGGGTCTTCGCAGGGGCCCCGGTCACCAGAACAACGGAGCAAGAGTCGATGAGCGAACATGTCAAGGTCCCGGCGGGCGGGCAGAAGATCAAGGTCAACCCGGACTTCTCGCTGAACGTGCCCGACCAACCCATCATCCCGTACATCGAGGGTGACGGCACGGGCCTGGACATCACGCCGGTGATGCTCAAGGTGGTCGACGCGGCGGTCGAGAAGTCCTATGGCGGCAAGCGCAGGATCCACTGGATGGAGATCTACGCCGGCGAGAAGTCCACGCGGGTCTACGGCCCGGACGTCTGGCTGCCGGACGAGACGCTCGAGATCGTCCGCGACTACGTCGTCTCCATCAAGGGCCCGCTGACGACCCCCGTGGGCGGCGGCATCCGCTCGCTGAACGTGGCGCTGCGCCAGCAGCTCGATCTGTACGTCTGCCTGCGCCCGGTGCAGTATTTCAAGGGCGTGCCTTCGCCGGTGAAGCACCCGGAGAAGGTGGACATGGTGATCTTCCGCGAGAACTCGGAGGACATCTACGCCGGCATCGAGTACGAGGCGGAAAGCGACCAGGCCAGGAAGCTGATCAAGTTCCTGCAGGACGAGATGGGCGTCAGGAAGATCCGCTTCCCCGGGACCTCCGGCATCGGCATCAAGCCCGTCTCGCGCGAGGGCACCGAGCGCCTGGTGCGCAAGGCGCTGCAGTACGCGATCGACAACGACAAGCCGTCGGTCACGCTGGTGCACAAGGGCAACATCATGAAGTTCACGGAAGGCGGCTTCCGTGACTGGGGCTACGCGCTGGCGCAGAAGGAATTCGGCGCCCAGCTGATCGACGGCGGCCCGTGGGTGAAGTTCAAGAACCCGAAGACGGGCCGCGACATCACCGTCAAGGACTCGATCGCCGACGCCTTCCTGCAGCAGATCATCCTGCGCCCGGCCGAGTACTCGGTCATCGCCACGCTCAACCTCAATGGCGACTACATCTCCGACGCGCTGGCCGCCCAGGTCGGCGGCATCGGCATCGCCCCGGGCGCCAACATGTCCGACTCCGTCGCGATGTTCGAGGCCACCCACGGCACCGCGCCGAAGTACGCCGGCAAGGACTACGTCAACCCGGGCTCGGAGATCCTCTCGGCCGAGATGATGCTGCGCCACATGGGCTGGACGGAGGCGGCCGACCTGATCATCGCCTCGATGGAGCGCGCGATCCTCAGCAAGAAGGTCACCTACGACTTCGCCCGCCTGATGGACGGCGCCACGCAGGTGTCGTGCTCCGGCTTCGGCCAGGTGATGATCGACCACATGTGATTGCGCGGCGATCGCGCGATCGCCC
>JAEKKH010000111.1 GCA_019510465.1 Burkholderiales bacterium | reverse complement strand
CCCACACGATGTTCTGCGTCGGGTCCTTGATGTCGCAGGTCTTGCAGTGCACGCAGTTCTGCGCGTTGATCTGCAGGCGGTCGCTGCCGTCCTCGTTCTTGACGAACTCGTAGACGCCGGCCGGGCAGTAGCGGCTCTCCGGGCCCGCGTACCTGGCCAGGTTGATGCTCACGGGCACCGACGCGTCCTTGAGCGTCAGGTGGACCGGCTGGTCCTCCGCGTGGTTGGTGTTGCTGACGAACACCGAGCTCAGGCGGTCGAAGGTGAGCTGGTTGTCGGGCTTGGGGTAGGCGATCTTCGGGCACTGGTCGGCCGGCAGCAGCGTCTCGTTGTCCTTCGTCGTGTTGTGCAGCGTCCAGGACGGGATCATGCCCAGCTTGGGCATCAGCCACTGCTCGATGCCGGTCATCAGGTTGCCGATGAGCTTGCCCTTCTTGAACCACAGCTTGAAGTTCTTCGTGCGCTGCAGCTCGGTGTGCAGCCAGCTCTTCTCGAACGCCTCGGGATAGGCCGCGAGCTCGTCGCCCTGGCGGCCGGCCTGCAGCGCGGCGAACGCCGCCTCGCCGGCCAGCATGCCCGTCTTGATCGCGGCGTGGCTGCCCTTGATGCGCGATGCGTTGAGGGTGCCCGCGTCGCAGCCCACGAGCGCGCCGCCCGGGAACACCAGCTTGGGCAGGCACTGCAGGCCGCCGTTGTTGATGGCGCGCGCGCCGTACGACAGGCGCTTGCCGCCCTCGAGGTGCGCGCGGATGGACGGGTGCGTCTTCCAGCGCTGCATCTCCTCGAACGGGCTCATCCACGGGTTCTTGTAGTCGAGGCCGATCACGAAGCCGAGCGTGACCTTGTTGCCCTCGAGGTGGTACAGGAAGCCGCCGCCGAAGGTGTCGTCCACCATCGGCCAGCCACCCGTGTGCACCACGTGGCCGGGCCTGGCCTTGTCGGCCGGGATCTCCCACAGTTCCTTGATGCCGATCGCCCAGCTCTGGGCGTCGCGGCCCGCGAGCAGGTCGAACTTCGAGAGCAGCTGCCTGCCGAGGTGGCCGCGCGCGCCTTCCGCGAAGATCGTGTACTTGCCGTGCAGCTCCATGCCCAGCTGGAAGCCGTCATGCGGCGCGCCGTCGCGGCCCACGCCGACGTTGCCGGTGGCCACGCCCTTGACCACGCCCTTGTCGTCGTGGAGCACCTCCGCCGCGGCGAAGCCGGGGAAGATCTCGACGCCCAGCGCCTCGGCCTGGCCCGCCATCCACTTGACGACGTTGCCCAGGCTGACGACGTAGTTGCCCTTGTTGTGGAACGGCATGGGCATCAGCCATTCGGGCACGCTCGTGGCGCCCGTCTCGGACAGGAACAGGAACTCGTCGCCGGTCACCGGCTGCAGCAGCGGGCCGCCGTCGGCCTTCCAGTTCGGCAGCAGCTCGTTGATCGCGATCGGATCCATCACCGCGCCGGACAGGATGTGCGCGCCCGGCTCGGAACCCTTCTCGAGCACCACCACCGAGACTTCCTTGCCGGCCTCGGCCGCGAGCTGCTTGAGGCGGATCGCGGTGGACAGGCCGGCCGGCCCGGCGCCGACGATCACGACGTCGTATTCCATCGCCTCGCGCGGGCCGTATTGAGCAATGAGTTCTGCCGAAGTCATGGGGGAGCGTTCCTGGGGAATGGGAGATCCTGGGGCGCCGGTCGGAGCCGATGGACAGGCATTCTAAGGGCCTTGGCAGGTAAAATAGCACGATCGTTCGCTTTTTATGGCCCATGCTATGGTGCGATCCATCTAATCCGGGTCGGACGCCCCGCCGCGGCGGCCGTCGCAGTCCCCCGGAACACGACGAACACACAGGAAAGAGAACCATCATGGGCATGAAGATCGACCTGGCGGGCCGCGTGGCCTTCGTCACCGGCGCCTCCAGCGGACTGGGCGCGCAATTCGCCAAGACGCTGGCCGATTCCGGCGCGGGCGTCGTGCTCGCCGCGCGCCGCGTCGAGCGGCTGAAGACGCTGCGCGCCGAGATCGAGGCGGCCGGCGGCGACGCCCATGTCGTCGAGCTCGACGTCACCGACCCCGACAGCATCAAGGCCGCCGTCGCGCACGCCGAGACGGAGATGGGCGTCATCGACATCCTCATCAACAATTCCGGCGTCAGCACCACCCAGAAGCTGGTCGACGTCACGCCCGAGGACTTCGACTACGTGTTCGACGTCAACGCCCGGGGCGCGTTCTTCGTCGCGCAGGAGGTCGCCAGGCGCATGATCGCCCGCGCGCGCGGCGCCGCGCCCGGCACGTATACCGGTGGCCGTATCGTCAACGTCGCCTCGATGGCCGGCCTGCGACCGCTCTCGCAGATCGGCATCTACGCCATGAGCAAGGCGTCGGTGATCCACATGACGCGCGCGATGGCGCTCGAGTGGGGCCGCTACGACATCAACGTCAACGCGCTGTGCCCCGGCTACATCGACACCGAGATCAACCACCACCACTGGTCGACCGAGGCCGGACAGAAGCTGATCCAGATGACGCCGCGCAAGCGCATCGGCAAGCCGAGCGACCTCGACAGCGCGCTGCTGATGCTGTGCGCCAACGAGAGCCATTTCATCAACGGCGCCGTCCTGCAGGCCGACGACGGCTTCGGCCTGTGAGGGCCTCCGCGCTCCTGCGACGCTCGCTTCCCGGCTGACATGCGCTTCGACCTGCCCGAGGGCCTCAAGCTCGTCCACGAGATGCGCATCCCGGTGCGCTGGGGCGATCTCGACGCGATGGGCCACGTCAACAACACCCTCTACTTCCGCTACTTCGAGTCGCTGCGCATCGAGTGGCTGCAGGCGGTGGGCGCCGAGCCCAACCCCGAGGGCGTCGGCCCGGTGATGGCCAACGGGTTCTGCAACTTCATCCGGCAGATCGAGTATCCGGGCGAGATCGTGGCGCGCCACTACATCAGCCCGCCGCAGCCCGGCTCCAAGAGCCTGGACACCTACTTCACCCTGTCGATGTCCGATGCGCCCGACGTGGTGTCGGCCAACGGCGGCGCCACGCTGGTGTGGCTCGACTTCCCGAACAAGAAGACGGTGCCGCTGCCCGATCACGTGCGCGCGGCCTGCCGCTGAGGGCGCCTCGGCGGCTCAGGCCGCCAGCAGCTTGTGCACCAGTTCCGCCGTCGTGGACGCGCCCACCTTGCGCATCAGCCGGGCGCGGTAGACGTCGACCGTGCGCGGGCTGATGCCCAGGCGCCGGCCCACCATCTTGCTGGTGAGGCCCTCGATCAGCAGCGCCGCGATCTCGCGCTCGCGGGGCGTGAACTCGAGCTTGAGCGAGCGCCTGGACGACAGGTCCTCGAAGCTCCAGATGCCCGCGGCGTGCGGATCGGCGGCGTCGAGCGCGTGGCCCCACACGTGGCACCAGAACAGCTCGCCGTCGACGCGGCGCATCACGCGCTCGTCGGCGTAGCGGCCGTTGGTGTCCAGGCTGGCGATGATGCGTTCGCCGGTGCGCTCGTATTCGCCCTGGGTCGGGTAGAGCACTCGGAACGACTGGCCGATCAGCTGCTCGCGCTCGGCGCGGAACATCGCGAGCACGGCGCGGTTGCAGTCGATCATCAGCCGATGGCGCGACAGCACGAGGCCGATGGGCGCGAATTCGAATGCGGTGCGGTAGTCGAAGCCGGCGCGCAGGTCGGCGGCGTGGGCCAGCGCCTCGGCCGAGGCCACGGGCGGATGCAGCGCGTCGCGGCTCACGCGAGCCTCACAGCAGGGCCGAGGTGCTGGTGGCGTGCGCGGCCACCTGGCCGCCGGGCAGCCGCAGCGTCACCTCGCCGAACACCAGGCTGCGGCCGGCCTTGAGGATGCGCGCCTCGACGGCGACCTCGGCCACGTCCTTGCCGACCGGGCGCAGGAAGCTGGTCTGCAGCTGCACGGTGGTCTGCGGACGGAAGCCGCCCAGCTTGTGGCTGATCGCGAGCACCAGCGCGGTGTCGGCGGCGGCCATCAGCGTCTGGCCGCACACGACGCCGCCCGCGTGCACGTGACGCGCGCGCACGGGCAGGGCGAGCGTGACGGAGTCGCCGTCGGCGGCGCGCACCTCGAGCTCGAGTTCGCGCACCCACTCGGCGAAGACTTCGGCCTGGAGTGCCTGCAGTTCGGCGATCGTCATTCGAGTCGTCCCTCCGGGGCGTCGCGTGCCCCCGATAGTCAATTCTACGTAATGGCTACGTAACGCCTTAAGTAGTACGCTTCCGCACCGACGCACCGGAGCAGGCTCCGGCCTCACGCGTCTCGAATTTCCACCGGAGACAAGCGCGAATGAACAAGGTCTACCCGAGCGCCGCCGCGGCGCTTCAAGACATCGTCAAGGACGGGCAGCTGCTCGCCGTCGGGGGGTTCGGCCTGTGCGGCATCCCCGAGGCTCTGATCGACGCGCTGCGCGACAGCGGCGTGAAGAACCTGTCGGTCATCTCGAACAACGCGGGCGTCGACGGCTTCGGCCTCGGCAAGCTGCTGGCCACGCGCCAGATCGCCAGGATGATCTCCAGCTACGTGGGCGAGAACAAGGAGTTCGAGCGCCAGTACCTGGCCGGCGAGCTGCAGCTGGAGTTCACGCCGCAGGGCACGCTGGCCGAGAAGCTGCGCGCCGGCGGCGCCGGCATCCCGGCGTTCTTCACGAAGACGGGCGTGGGCACCATCGTCGCCGAGGGCAAGGAGACGCGCGAGTTCAACGGCCACACCTATGTGATGGAGCTGGCGCTGAACCCCGAGGTGTCGCTCGTGAAGGCCTGGAAGGCCGACAAGTCGGGCAACCTCGTGTTCCACCGCACCGCGCGCAACTTCAACCCGAACGTGGCGCAGGCGGGCAGGATCACCGTCGTCGAGGTCGAGGAGATCGTCGAGACCGGCACGTTCGACCCGGACCAGATCCACCTGCCGGGCATCTTCGTGCATCGCATCGTGCTGAACGCGCACCCCGAGAAGCGCATCGAGCAGCGCACGGTCCGCAAGCAGGCCACTGCCTGAATCCACCCGAACACACGCATTCCGGAGCAACACGAATGGCCTGGACCCGAGACGAGATGGCGGCGCGCGCCGCGAGCGAACTGCAAGACGGCTTCTACGTGAACCTGGGCATCGGCCTGCCCACGCTGGTCGCCAACCACGTGCCCGCGGGCATGGAAGTGTGGCTGCAGAGCGAGAACGGCCTGCTGGGCATCGGCCCGTTCCCGACCGAGGACGAGGTCGACGCCGACATGATCAACGCCGGCAAGCAGACGGTGACCACGCTGCCCGGCTCCAGCATCTTCTCCAGCGCGGACAGCTTCGGCATGATCCGCGGCGGCAAGATCAACCTCGCCATCCTGGGCGCGATGCAGGTCAGCGAGCACGGCGACCTCGCCAACTGGATGATCCCCGGCAAGATGGTCAAGGGCATGGGGGGCGCGATGGACCTCGTCGCCGGCGTCGGCCGCGTCGTCGTGCTGATGGAGCACGTGGCCACGAAGAAGGATGGCTCGACCGACCTGAAGCTGATCCCCCAATGCACGCTCCCGCTGACCGGCGTGGGCGTGGTCAACCGCATCATCACCGACCTGTGCGTGCTGGACGTGACGCCGCAGGGCCTGAAGCTCGTGGAGCTGGCGCCCGGCGTGACGAAGGACGAGGTGCAGGCGAAGACGGGGGCGACGATCCACTGAGTGGCGCACTGAACCGTTGACGAAGGGGCCTGCGCGGCCCCTTCGTCGTTTCAAGGCGGGGGTGCGAGGGGTCTGGCATCTCCTCGAATCGCGCCGTTCGATCGAGCGCAGGCGTGACCGCGCACGCGATTCGAGTCCGCGACCGCTGCCCCTGCTTCGATCGAGGGGACAGCGCGGACGGAGGAGATGCCAGACCCCTGTCGTGGCGCGCCGCGACCCCTATCGCCTGATCGCCAGTGCGGCCTCGCGCACCAGCGGCGCGCCCTTGTAGATCAGCCCGGTGTAGACCTGCACGAGATCGGCGCCGGCGTCGATCTTGGACTTCGCGTCCGCGCCGGACATCACGCCGCCCACGCCGATGATGGGGAAGCGGCTGCCGAGTGCGGCGCGCAGCTGGCGGATGACGTCATTGCTCGCCTGCAGCACCGGCGCGCCCGACAGGCCGCCCGTCTCCTCGGCGTGCTTCAGGCCCTTGACCGCGTCGCGCGAGATCGTCGTGTTGGTGGCGACGACGCCGTCCAGGCCATGCCGCCCCAGCGTGGCCGCGATCACCTGCACCTGGCCCTCGTCGAGGTCGGGCGCGATCTTGAGGAACATCGGCACGCTGCGGCCATGCTCCTTCGCCAGCGCGGCGCGTCGTTCGGCCAGCGCGCCCAGCAGCGCGTCGAGTGCTTCGTCGCTCTGCAGCGCCCGCAGGTTCTTGGTGTTGGGGCTCGAGATGTTGACGGTCACATAGTCGGCATGCGGGTAGACGCCGGCCAGGCCGATCAGGTAGTCGTCGGTCGCGTTCTCGATCGGCGTCGCCGCGTTCTTGCCGATGTTCAGGCCCAGGATGCCGCCCGACTGACGGAAGCTGCGCGCGCGCCTGACGTTGTCGAGGAACGCCTGCAGCCCCAGGTTGTTGAAGCCCAGCCGGTTGATCAGCGCGTCGGCCTCGGGCAGGCGGAACATGCGCGGCTTCGGGTTGCCGGGTTGCGCCTTGGGCGTGACGGTGCCCACCTCGATGAAGCCGAAGCCCATCGCGCCGAGGCCGTCGATGCAGCGGCCGTTCTTGTCGAGGCCGGCGGCCAGGCCCACGCGGTTGGGGAACTTCAGTCCGGCGAGCGTGACCGGGTCGGCGACGCGCGTCTCGGCCCACAGGCATTGCAGCGGCGTGTCCTGCAGCCGCGCGATCGCGTCCAGCGTCAGCTCGTGGGCGTGCTCGGGGTCGAGGCCGAACAGGAACGGGCGGGTGAGGGCGTAAGGGACGAGCGACATGGCACGGCAGGGGCGGGGACGATGCGGAGGCCGTATTGTCGGTCATCGTCCCGCAGCTCACTGACGTCTCTGGGTCTCGGGGATCGACTTCTTCGTCTGCCGACCGACAAGGCCGTTGTGGAGAGTGCTCGCCATCGCCTTGAGGGGCGGCTGCGTGATGAACCGCGTATTGAACTTGTCGGCCAGCGCCACGTCACGCTCGTAGTTGTCGCGCAGCACCACGTTGGCGGAGAGCTGGCACGGCGTCGCGCGCCAGATCTCGCCGATGTAGACGGACTTCCCCGCGACGACCTCGAAGGACCAGGCCGGCGCCTGGCTGGTGGGTTCGGAGACCGGATTGGCCCATTCCGCGGTGATCAGGTAGCGGCCAGGCGGCAGCGAGAGCGCGCTGAGGGTGCCGTAATGGTCGGGAAAGTCGCTCTGGCGGGTGGCGTCGATCGGCAGCAGCGGCTGGCCGGCCACCAGGGCCTCGGTGCGGGCGTCGTAGATCGGCGCCCACATGGCCGCGCCGATGCAGCGCTCGACGGCCCCGGTGCTCACCAGGACGACGCCGCGCGACGGGTCGGCGAACTGCGCCGGCGTCAGCGCGCTCGGCGAGTAGTCGGGCGTGGCGCAGCCGGCCACGGCGGCGAGCAGGGCGGCGCAGGCGGCGATTCGGACGAAGTTCATGGGCGCACGGTTCGTGGACGTGGTCGTATTGTCGCGGCAATGCGCGGCCTGGCCCATCGGGGCCGGCGATAATCGGGAGATGACCCAAGACGAACTCAAGGCCCTCGTCGGCCAGGCCGCCATCGCCTACGTCCAACCCGGCAGCGTCGTCGGCGTGGGCACGGGCTCGACCGTGAACCACTTCATCGACGCGCTGGCGAAGATGCCGGTGCGCGTGGCCGGCGCCGTCTCGAGCTCGGTGCAGAGCACGGAGCGCTTGAGGAAGCACGGCATCGCGGTGCTGGAGGCCGGCGACGTGACTGGCCTGGGGGTGTACGTCGACGGCGCCGACGAGATCGACGGCCAGGGCTGCATGATCAAGGGCGGCGGCGCGGCGCTGACGCGCGAGAAGATCGTCGCCGACCTGGCGGACAGGTTCGTCTGCATCGCCGACGAGTCCAAGAAGGTCGACGTGCTGGGCCGCTTTCCGCTGCCCGTCGAAGTGATCCAGATGGCGGTGCCGCAGGTGATGCGCCGCTTCGCGGCGATGGGCGCGCAGCCGGCCGTGCGTCCCGGCGTGCTGACCGACAACGGCCACCCGATCGTCGACGTGCGCGGGCTGTCTATCGCCGATCCGGTGGCACTGGAGCGCGAGATCAACCAGTGGCCCGGCGTCGTCTGCGTGGGCATCTTCGCGCGCCATCGCGCCGACGTCTGCCTGCTGGGCACGGCCACGGGCGTGCAGACGCTCGCCTACGACAGGACCTGAGGCGCCTTGCGCGGGTTGCGCGGCGCGATCGCCGCGCCGAGCAGCAGCAGGCCGCCGCCCAGCGCCGCCAGCGCCGGCACGGCCCCCGCGGCCGAGACCAGCGCCCCCACCGCGGTGGGCGTGGTCGCCGCGCCGAAGCCGAGCACGGCCTGGCGCAGCCCGAGCACTTCCGCGCGTCGGCCGTCCGGCGTGCGCGCCTCCACCAGCGCCATCACGGACGGCAGCGAGCTGCCGAGCCCGCAACCGAGCAGCGCCTGCAGCAGGGTGTGCGCGCCCATCGACCGCAACAGCGGCAGCAGCGCGAGCACCGCGCCGCTGGCCAGCAGCGCGCGCGTGATCGCGCCCCAGTCGCTGCCGGGCGCGCGCCACGCGTGCGGCAGCGCGCGCACGAGCAGCACCGCCGCGCCGAAGCAGCCCAGCAGGTTGCCGGCGACGTCCGCCGGCCAACCGTTCGCGTGCACGACGATCGGCACGACGAAGCCGTTGGCATTCCACGCCAGCGCCATGCCGAGATCGGCCACCAGCAGGCGGCGCAGGCCGCCCAGGCCGCGCAGCGAGGCGTGCGGCGGCCTGGCCTCGCGCGTCGTCGTCGCGCCGCCCACGCAGGGCAGCCGCGCTGCGCGCGCGGCCGCGCCGGCCAGCGCGGCGAGCGACACGGCGGCCAGCACGCCGAACGTCGCGCCCGCGCCGGCGTGCGACATCAGCTGCCCCGCCAGGAAGGGCCCGAAGCCGCTGGAGGCGGCGGTGCCGGTCGCGAACGCCGAGAAGCCGGCGCGGCGCGTTCGCTCGTCGCGGCCGCGCGCGATCTCCGCCTGCAGCGCGATCAGCGACGCGGTGTAGCCCAGGCCGACGGCCGCCGCCATGGCGGCCAGCACGGCGGGCGCCGGCCACAGCGCCGCGGCGAGCAGCGCGAGCGTCGTCGCCGCCATCCCGCCCAGCGCGGGCCGGCGCGCCCCGATCCGGTCGACCCAGCGGCCCAGCGGCAGCGCGCCGAGCGTCGAGGCGAGCGCGAACGGCGCGAACATCAGGCCGAGGGCGAGCGAATGCACACCGGCGTGCAGCCCCTGTTCGACCAGCGCCAGCCGCGCGCCGGACAGCGCGACATGGTTCAGCACGCACAGCGCGACGAGCATGCGAACGGGCAGCGGCGGCGGGTCGATGGATGACGTCATCGCACCGATGTTGCCGTTGCGGGCAGCATCGGGGAAGTTGAGAATGCTGGCATCGACTATCAGGAAATCTGATGAGAGAACTGAATCTCGACCAGCTGCGCACGCTCGTGGCGATCGCGGACCTGGGCAGTTTCTCGGCCGCCGGCCGCGCGCTGCACCTCGCGCAGCCGACGGTCAGCCTGCACGTCAGCGAGCTCGAGAACCGCCTGGACACCGCCTTGCTGCTGCGCGGCCATCGCCGGGTGACGCCCACGGCCGCCGGCGCCGACCTCGTCGCCCGCGCGCGCCGCCTGCTGCGGGAGGCGGACGACGCCGTCGAGGCGATCGAGCGGCACCGCGACGGCCAGGTCGGCCGCGTGCGGCTGGGGTGCACCGCCGGCGCGGTGACCTACCTGCTTCCGCGGCTGATCGCGGCCTTCGAGGCGCGGCACCCGGACATCGACGTGCAGCTGACGCTGGGCACCTCGGCCGGCCTGATGCGCGGCCTGTTCGTCGACGACTTCGACCTCGCGCTGGTGGCACTGCCCCAGGCCGGCTACCCGACCCTCGAGCTCACGCCGCTGCGGCGCACGCCGATGCTGGCGATCCTGCCGGCCGGCCTCGCGGCCCCGGCCGCGGTGACGCCCGCGTGGCTCGCCCGGCACCCGCTGATCCTCGAGGAGCCGGACACGCACATCGCGCAGACCGTCACCGCCTGGTTCGCCGCGGCGGGTTTGCGGCCGCGCCCGCGCATCGAGGTCACGATCAACGAGATCACGCGCCAGCTGGTGGCCACGGGCTACGGCGTGTCGGTGCTGCCCTTCGAGCACCCCGACGAGACGCTCGGCGGCCGGCTGCAGGTGCGGCCGCTGCGGCCGGCGCTGGTGCGGCGCATGGGCATCGCGCACCGGCAGGCGGCGCAGCTCGACGCGCCCGCGCGGCGCGTGCTCGACACCCTGCTGACCTTCCGCGACGCCAAGCCCTGAGGCCGCTCAGCCCGGCCGGCGCGACGCCCGCACGGCGCGCGCCGCGAAGCGCGCCGGGTCCAGCGCGTCGACGAGGTCGGACGGCAGCGGGTAGGGCGCGTCGGCGATCCAGCTCGCGATCAGGCGTCCGGCCAGCGGCGCCCAGGTGAGCCCGCGCGAGCCGAAGCCCGCCGCGACGAACAGCCCCGGCACGCGTGGCCAGTGGCGCGGCTGGTCGGGCGCGGCACCGCCGTCGACAGCGGGTTGCAGCGGCACGGCGCCCACCAGCGGCAGGCGGTCGCCGGCCGTCGCGCGCCAGGCCACGCGGCCATGCAGCTGGCCGCGCGCCACCAGCGTGGCGGCCAGGTGAGTGTCGTCGTCGGCCGTCTCCACCCACTCGGGGCGCGGCGCACTGAACGACGAGCCGGTCACCGCGGCGAGCTGGCGCAGGTTGTGCGCGTGGTCGGCCAGGCGCGCGTCCGTGTCGGGATCGTCGGCATGCGTCGTGGCGCCGCACAGGACGTCGCCGCTGGCCAGCGTCAGCGCGTAGCCTGCGCCGGCGATCGGCCATCTCGGCGCGCGCAGGCCGGGCGTGGCGGCCGCGACGATGCTGACCTGGCCGCGGGTCGACGCGAGCGCGGGCACCCAGTGCGTGTCCGCCGCCAGCGGCCGGCCGTCGGCGCCCGTGGCGCGCGACCACAGGCTCGTCGCGTCGCCGGCGTTGGCGATGACGACGGCGCCGGCCGTGGCGAGCGTCTCGCCGCCGGCGTCGAGCAGCTGCCACTGGCTGCCGTCGTGCCGCAGCCGCGCGACCGCGCAGGCGCCGCGCCACGCGACGCCTGCGCTGCCCAGCCACCAGCGCACCAGCTCGCCGGGCGCGATCCAGCCGCCGCCCGGATAGAACCAGGCGGGGCAGCCCGGCCCGCCCGCGGCCTGCACCTGGTCGGCGCGCCAGGCCTCGAGCCAGTCGGCCGGCAGGCCGCTGCGGGCCAGGGCTGCAGCCAGTGGCGCGGCGTCGACGTGCTCGGGCACCAGGCGCAGCAGGCCGTCGTGGCGGCCGGTCACGCCGTTGGCCATCGCGCGGCCGTACGCGCGGGCGGCGGCGAGAGCGGCCGCGCGGTGCGCACGCGCGTGGACGCCGTCGTCGGCATGGAACACGCCGTGGAACAGCCCCGCCGGGTTGCCGGAAGCCGCGCTCGCGGGCTGCGGCGCGCGGTCGAACACCGTGCACCGCAGTCCCTCGCGCGCCAGCGCCTGCGCGCACGCGGCGCCCGCCAGGCCGCCGCCGACGATGGCGACGGTCCGGACGTCGCGGCTGCCGGTGCGCGCGAGCGGCCTGCGCAGCGGCGCGCGCGGCGCGAACGCCGCCAGCGTGATGTGGCGCTTGCCGCCGATGCCCTCCGCGGGGCGCCATGCGAAGCCGGCCTGCTGCAAGCCGTCGCGCACGGCGTGCGCGGCGCTCCACGTGGCGGCGGTCGCACCCGGGGCGGCCAGTCGCGACAAGGCCTTGAACACGTCGGGCGACCACATCCCCGGGTTGCGGTCCGGGGCGAAGCCGTCCAGGTAGAAGGCATCCACGCTGGCGACGAGCTCACGCAGCCGTTGCGCCGCGTCGCCCAGGACCAGCAGCAGCTCGACGCGGCCGTCCTCGAACGGCAGCACGTGCAGGTCGGGCGTCAGCGGCGGCCACGACAGCCACAGCTGCGTGGCGAGCTCGGGGGCGCGCGAGCTCGCCAGCGCGCGCCGCAGGTCGGCCACGCGCAGCGGGTGCTTCTCGATCGAGACGAAGCGCAGGCGCGCGCTGCGTTGCGGGTCGGCGCGCCACGCGGCCCAGGTCGCCAGGAAGTTGTTGCCCAGGCCGAAGCCCGTTTCCAGCACGGTGAACGTGTCGCGGCCCTGCCAGCGCGCGGGCAGGCCGTTGCCGCCCAGGAAGACGTGCGCCGCCTGCTCGAACGCGCCGTACGCCGCGTGGTACCGGTCGCCGAAGGCCGGCGCGCGCGGGCCCAGCGGGTCGCTGAAATCGACCTCGGCGGGAATGATCGGTTCTGGCTTCATCGGCGCGATTTTGTCAAGGGCGGGCGGGTGGCGGTCCAGGGGGTTGTCTGCCGGCGAAAGTGCCGCAAGATCGCGGGCGACCCGCGCGTTGGATGCGCGCGGTGCTGCCAGGCCTGTTCGTCGCACAGGTCGATTGCTCGACAGTGAAGCCCGTCGCCCCCGGAGGCCGGCTTCGCGCCCGCTGGTCCAGGTCTCGTCGAACTATTCCGGTACGCCGGTGTGTGGAGGTCCAACATGAAGAAGTATCACGCGCCGCTGGCAGCGGCTGTCACCGCGCTGGCCCTGGCCGCCGCGCCAGCCCGGGCGGACACGCTCTGGCATTTCTCGTACGCCGGTGCCGGCGTCGCCGCCAGCGGATCGTTCGAGACGCTCGGCGACGGTTCCACGCCGTCCCTGGTGGAGTGGATCAGCGGCACGTATTCGGACGGTACCACCGTCAACGGCGCCCTCAGCCTGGTGCCGACCACCCATCCCGGCGTCAACGACAGCGCGGACGGCTTCTACACCTACGACAACCTGTTCGGCGGCCCGACGCGGGTCAGCGCCGACGGGCTGTTGTTCCTCGCCGGCACGCAGGAGATCGATCTCTATCTCGACGACGTGCTGGGCATCACCAACGTCACGACCTACGACAACGGCGTCACGTTCAACTACACCGCGGTGAACCTCACGGCCGTCCCCGTCGTGCCGGTGGTGCCCGAGCCCGGCGCGTTCGCGATGCTGCTGGCGGGTCTCGGCGTGCTGGGTGCCGTGCGCCGGCAAAGAAAAAGCGCCTGAGGCTCATGGCCTGCAGGCGCTGATTCCCGAAGCGTCGCGTCCCTCGGTGCCGGCGCTGCCGCTCGAACGCTGCGTTCGAGGTTCAAGGCAGCGGCAGGTCCGGCTTTGCCGGGCTGCTCGCGGCCAGCCCCTCGGGGCAGGGCGCGACAGCGACCGTGGGGCCCTCAGACCCGCTTGCGGTAGACGTGCTCGCGCGTGTCGATTTCGATCTTGTCGCCGGACTCGACGAACAGCGGCACGGCGATCTCGAAGCCGGTGGCGATCTTGGCGGGCTTCATGACCTTGCCCGAGGTGTCGCCCTTGACGGCCGGCTCGGTGGTGACTTCGCGCACCACGGTGGTGGGCAGTTCGACCGAGATGGCCTTGCCGTCGTAGAACACCACTTCGACGGGCATGTTGTCCTCGAGGTAGTTGATGGCGTCGCCCATGTTCTCGGCTTCCACCTCGAACTGGTTGTATTCGGCGTCCATGAACACGTACATCGGGTCGGCGAAGTACGTGTACGTGCAGTCCTTCTTGTCGAGGATGATCTGGTCCATCTTGTCGTCGGCCTTGAAGACGACTTCGGCGCCCGAACCGTTGAGCAGGTTCTTCATCTTCATGCGCACGGTGGCGGCATTGCGGCCACCGCGGCTGTATTCGGTCTTCAGCACGACCATCGGGTCCTTGCCCTGCATGATGACGTTGCCGGCGCGGATTTCCTGAGCGATTT